>NZ_JBVHZJ010000042.1:48992-59158 GCF_055574655.1 Streptomyces sp. NPDC029956
CATAAAAAACAAAACCCCCCCCCACAACAAGAAGGAAAGAGATCACCGCGCCCCCCCCCCCCCCCCCCCCCCCTCCCCTCCCGGCATGTCCCGTCGGTGCTACGGGATCACGCGCCGGCGAACTCGATCGCCGCCAGGTTCTTCTTGCCGCGCCGCAGCACCAGCCAGCGGCCGTGCAGCAGATCGTCCGCGGCCACCTCGGCGTCCTCGGCGGTGACCTTCACGTTGTTCACGTACGCCCCGCCCTCCTTCACCGTGCGACGTGCCCCGGACCTGCTCGGGGCGAGACCGACCTCGGTGAACAGGTCGACCACCTGACCCAGCTCCGTCACCCGCGCGTGCGGCAGCTCGGACAAGGCGGCGGCCAGCGTCGCATCGTCCAGCTCCGCCAGGTCGCCCTGGCCGAACAGCGCCTTGGAGGCGTTGATGACGGCCGCGCACTGGTCCGCGCCGTGCACCAGAGAGGTCAGCTCCTCGGCCAGCGCGCGCTGCGCGCCACGGGCCTGCGGACGCTCGGCGGTCTGCTGCTCCAGCTCCTCGAGCTCCGCGCGGGACCTGAAGGACAGGATCCGCATGTACGTCGAGATGTCCCGGTCGTCCACGTTCAGCCAGAACTGGTAGAACGCGTACGGCGTGGTCATCTCCGGGTCGAGCCAGACGGCACCGCTCTCGGTCTTGCCGAACTTGGTGCCGTCCGCCTTGACCATCAGCGGGGTCGCGAGCGCGTGCGCCTCGACACCCGGCTCCAGGCGGTGGATCAGGTCGAGTCCGGCCACCAGGTTGCCCCACTGGTCCGAGCCGCCCTGCTGGAGCGTGCAGCCGTAGCGGCGGTACAGCTCCAGGAAGTCCATGGCCTGCAGCAGCTGGTAGCTGAACTCCGTGTAGCTGATGCCCTGCTCGGACTCCAGGCGCCGGGCGACGGAGTCCTTGGTCAGCATCTTGTTGACCCGGAAGTGCTTGCCGATGTCCCGCAGGAACTCGATCGCCGACATGCCGGCGGTCCAGTCCAGGTTGTTCACCATGACCGCGGCGTTCTCCCCCTCGAAGGAGAGGAACGGCTCGATCTGCGTCCGCAGCCGGTTCACCCAGTTCGCGACCGTCTCGGGGTCGTTCAGGGTGCGCTCGGCCGTCGGCCGCGGGTCACCGATCTGCCCGGTGGCCCCGCCGACCAGCGCCAGCGGCCGGTGCCCGGCCTGCTGGAGCCGGCGGACGGTGAGGACCTGGACCAGGTGGCCGACGTGGAGGCTGGCCGCGGTCGGGTCGAAACCGCAATAGAAGGTGACGGGACCGTCCGCGAGAGCCTTGCGCAGTGCGTCCTCATCGGTGGACTGGGCGAAGAGCCCACGCCACTTCAGCTCATCGACGATGTCGGTCACGTCGTCCGTCTCCTTGTGATGCCGGTGGGAATGGTCGTCTCAGTCTAGGTGGGTCAGACCCCCTTGCTGACCGAGCTCATGTTGAAGTCGGGGATCCGCAGGGCGGGCATCGCGGCCCGGGTGAACCAGTCGCTCCACTCGCGCGGCAGCGTCTTCTCCGTCCGGCCCGCCTCGGAGGCCCGCGACAGCAGGTCCACCGGCGACTCGTTGAACCGGAAGTTGTTCACCTCGCCGACCACCTCGCCGTTCTCGACCAGGTAGACGCCGTCCCGGGTGAGCCCGGTGAGCAGCAGCGTCGCCGGGTCGACCTCGCGGATGTACCAGAGGCAGGTGAGAAGCAGACCGCGCTCCGTCGAGGCGACCATCTCCTCCAGGGAGCGCTCGCCGCCGCCGTCCAGGATCAGGTTCCCCGCTCCGGGAGCCACCGGCAGGCGCGTGAGTTCCGCCGTGTGCCGGGTGGTGATCAGACGCTCCAGCTTCCCGTCGCGCACCCAGTCCGTCGGCGCGATCGGCAGACCGTTGTCGAAGACGGAGGAGTCGTCGCCCGAGGAGTGCGCGATGACGAACGGAGCGGACTCCAGGCCCGGTTCGTTCGGGTCGCTGCGCAGGGTCAGCGGCAGCGGGGACAGGGTCTCGCCGAGCCGGGTGCCGCCACCGGGCTTGGAGAAGACCGTACGGCCCTCGACCGCGTCCCGGGCCGTGGAGGACCACAGCTGGTAGATCAGCAGGTCGGCCACGGCCGTCGGCGGCAGCAGCGTCTCGTACCGCCCGGCGGGCAGCTCGATCCGGCGCTCCGCCCAGCCGAGGCGGGTCGCGAGCTCGGCGTCGAGCGCGGCAGGGTCGACGTCCTTGAAGTCCCGCGTCGAGCGGCCCGCCCACGCGGAGCGCGAACGGTCGGGGGACTTGGCGTTCAGCTCCAGGGTGCCGTTGGGCTGGTCGTGGCGGAGCCGCAGGCCCGTGGACGTCCCCAGGTAGGTGGAGGTCAGCTCGTGGTTGGCGAAGCCGTAGAGCTCACGGCCGCCGGCCCGGGCGCGGGCGAAGGCCTCGCCGAGCGCCGGCGCGAAGTCGGCGAACACGGCGGAGGAGGTCTCCGCGGGCGCGTCCGTGAAGTCGGGCGACGCGGACACGTCCGTCACCAGCGGCTGGGCGTCCTCGGCCGCCCCGGCGGCACGCGCGGCCGCTTCGGCGGCCCGCACCAGGGGCTCCAGGTCGTCGACGGTCACGGCGGACCGGGACACGACACCGGTCGCGGTGCCCTGCGCCCCGTCGACGGTCGCGATCACGGTGAGCGTGCGGCCGCGGGTGACACCGTTGGTGGTGAGCGCGTTGCCCGCCCAGCGCAGATTCGCCGAGGACTCCTCGTCGGCGATGACGACACACCCGTCGGCACGGGACAGCTCGAGGGCCCGCTCGACGATCTCGTACGGCTTGCTGACGCGGCTCATCGTCCGGCCTCCTGCGTCGTGTTCAGACTGTGCTCGCCCGGGGGACGACCCCCGGACCCCCGGCAGATGTCGTGGCTGACGCTCATCGCCCCGCCTCCTGCGTCGTGTTCAGACTGTGCTCGCCCGAGGGACGACCCCCGGACCCCCGGCAGATGTCGTGGCTGACGCTCATCGCCCCGCCTCCTGCGTCGTGTTCAGAATGTTGACGCCCCGGAAGAGGGCGGAGGGGCAGCCGTGGGAGACCGCGGCGACCTGGCCCGGCTGGGCCTTGCCGCAGTTGAAGGCGCCGCCGAGGACGTACGTCTGCGGGCCGCCGACCTGCTCCATCGAGCCCCAGAAGTCGGTGGTCGTCGCCTGGTAGGCCACGTCACGCAGCTGCCCGGCGAGCCGCCCGTTCTCGATGCGGAAGAAGCGCTGCCCGGTGAACTGGAAGTTGTAGCGCTGCATGTCGATCGACCAGGACCGGTCGCCGACCACGTAGATCCCGCGCTCCACACCGCCGATCAGGTCCTCGGTCGACAGACCGCCCGGGTCCGGCTGGAGCGAGACGTTCGCCATCCGCTGCACCGGCACGTGCGCGGGGGAGTCGGCGAAGGCGCAGCCGTTCGACCGGCCGAGGCCGGTGAGCTTCGCGATCCGCCGGTCCAGCTGGTAGCCGACGAGCGTGCCGTCCTTCACCAGGTCCCAGCTCTGCGCCTCGACGCCCTCGTCGTCGAACCCGACGGTCGCCAGACCGTGCTCGGCGGTCCGGTCACCCGTCACGTTCATGATCGAGGAGCCGTACGCCAGCTTGCCCAACTGGTCGAAGGTCGCGAAGGAGGTGCCCGCGTACGCCGCCTCGTAGCCGAGCGCCCGGTCCAGCTCGGTGGCGTGCCCGATCGACTCGTGGATGGTCAGCCAGAGGTTCGACGGGTCGACGACCAGGTCGTACCGGCCCGCCTCGACGCTCGGCGCCCGCATCTTCTCTGCGAGCAGCGCCGGAATCTCGTCCAGCTCCTTGTCCCAGTCCCAGCCGGTGCCCGTCAGGTACTCCCAGCCCCGCCCGACCGGCGGCGCGATCGTCCGCATCGAGTCGAACTCGCCGGTCGTCTCGTCGACGGCGACCGCCGTGAGCTGCGGGTGCAGCCGGACCCGCTGCTGGGTGGTCACGGTGCCGGCCGTGTCCGCGTAGAACTTGTTCTCGTGGACGGTGAGCAGCGAGGCGTCCACATGCGCCACGCCCTCCGCCCGCAGCAGCCGGGAACTCCAGTCGGCGAGCAGCGCGCTCTTCTCCTCGCCGGGGACGGAGAAGGGGTCGATCTCGTACGAGGAGACCCAGGTGCGCTCCTCGTGCACCGGCTCCGCCGCGAGCTCGACGCGTTCGTCGGAGCCGGCCGCCGCGATCACCTTGGCGGACAGCTTCGCCATGGCGACCGCCTGCGAGGCGACCTTCGCGGCCCCGTCCATGGTCAGGTCGACCCCGGACGCGAAGCCCCAGGCCCCGCCGTGCACCACCCGCACCGCGTAGCCGAGGTCCGTGGTGTCCGAGGAACCGGACGGTTTGGCGTCGCGCAGCCGCCACGAGGCGCTGCGCACCCGCTCCAGGCGGAAGTCCGCGTGCTCGGCACCGAGCGCGCGCGCTCGGGCGAGCGCCGCGTCGGCGAGCGCCCGCAGGGGCAGCGCGACGAACGAAGGGTCGATCTGGTGGACCACGAGCGGCCTCGCTCTCGGTGATCGGAAGGCTGTGGTGGGGCTGTGGTGGAGCTGTCGTTGATCTGCCACGGAAGTCAATCACGGGACGGCTCGCGGAGTCGGCGCATTACCGACGCCGGGGGACCTGAGCTGTAGGGACCCGACAGTGACACCCGGGCGCCACTGTCGGAGGTCGATTCCTCATGTCGGGGGCGATACCGATAGGTTTTCGGCTACCAGACCGCTATCGAAAGGGTGATCCGTTGAGCCGCTCGGTTCTCGTCACCGGAGGAAACCGGGGCATCGGCCTCGCCATCGCCCGCGCGTTCGCCGAGTCCGGCGACAAGGTCGCGATCACGTACCGCTCCGGCGAGCCGCCGGCGGCCCTCGTCGAACTGGGCTGCCTGGCCGTCCGGTGCGACATCACCGACGGCGAGCAGGTGGAGCAGGCGTACAAGGAGATCGAGGAGAAGCACGGTCCGGTGGAGGTCCTCGTGGCCAACGCCGGCGTGACGAAGGACCAGCTCCTCATGCGCATGTCCGAGGAGGACTTCACCTCCGTCGTCGACACCAACCTCACCGGCACCTTCCGGGTCGTCAAGCGTTCCAACCGCGGAATGCTGCGCGCCAAGAAGGGCCGCGTCGTCCTGATCTCGTCGGTCGTCGGCCTGCTGGGCTCCGCGGGCCAGGCGAACTACGCCGCGTCCAAGGCCGGCCTGGTGGGCTTCGCCCGTTCCCTCGCGCGTGAGCTGGGCTCCCGCAACATCACCTTCAACGTCGTCGCCCCTGGTTTCGTCGACACCGACATGACCGCGGTGCTCACCGACGAGCAGCGCGCGGGCATCGTGTCCCAGGTGCCGCTGGGCCGCTACGCCCAGCCGGAGGAGATCGCCGCCGCGGTGAAGTTCCTCGCCTCCGACGACGCCTCGTACATCACTGGAGCCGTCATCCCGGTTGACGGCGGATTGGGCATGGGTCACTGACCATGAGCGGAATTCTCGAGGGCAAGCGCATCCTCATCACCGGTGTGCTGATGGAGTCCTCCATCGCCTTCCACACCGCGAAGCTGGCCCAGGAGCAGGGCGCGGAGATCATCCTCACCGCCTGGCCGCGGCCGACGCTGACCGAGCGCATCGCCAAGAAGCTGCCCCACCCCGACAAGGTGAAGGTCCTGGAGCTCGACGTCTCGAACGACGAGCACCTCGCCCGCCTGGAGGGCCAGGTCCGCGAGCACCTGGGCGACCGCCTCGACGGCATCGTGCACTCCATCGGCTTCGCGCCGCAGGACGCGCTCGGCGGCAACTTCCTCAACACCCCGTTCGAGTCCGTGGCCACCGCCATGCACGTCTCCGCCTTCTCCCTGAAGTCGCTGACGATGGCGCTGCTGCCGCTGATGAGCGAGGGCGGCTCGGTCGTCGGCCTCACCTTCGACGCGAAGTTCGCCTGGCCGCAGTACGACTGGATGGGCCCGGCCAAGGCCGCCCTGGAGGCCACCAGCCGCTACATGGCGCGTGACCTGGGCAAGCAGAACATCCGCTGCAACCTGATCTCGGCGGGCCCGATCGGTTCGATGGCCGCGAAGTCGATCCCCGGCTTCGGCGAGCTGGCGGCCGTGTGGGACAGCCGTTCCCCGCTGCAGTGGGAGCTCTCGGACCCGGAGCCGGCCGGCCGCGGCGTCGTCGCGCTGCTCTCGGACTGGTTCCCGAAGACCACGGGCGAGATCGTCCACGTGGACGGCGGCCTGCACGCCATCGGCGCGTAACCGCTGCTCGTCGGAGCATCAGGGCCGTGTGCCCGCCCCGGAGGGGGCGGACACACGGC
The DNA here is from genome assembly GCF_055574655.1 of Streptomyces sp. NPDC029956. Taxonomy (NCBI): domain Bacteria; kingdom Bacillati; phylum Actinomycetota; class Actinomycetes; order Kitasatosporales; family Streptomycetaceae; genus Streptomyces; species Streptomyces sp. NPDC029956. The sequence goes on from NZ_JBVHZJ010000042.1 coordinate 55,306, forward strand.
CCTCGCCGTTCCGCAACCCCTGCCCGACTCGAAAAGTCGAGCGAACCACCCCAGACTGGGGCGGAGCGTGATGCTTCTGCTGCTGACGGGGAGGAGGTGCGGGCATGCGTGCGATACGTCAGGGGCTCGGCGCGTTCGTCTCCGTCGCCGTACTGCTCACCGGGATCGCCGTCGCCGCCGAGGTGCGGGCCGCGCCCGCCCCGGCCGAGGCGCCCCCCGGCCCCGCCCCGGCGGCCGAGGAGCCGGAGAACTTCGGCGCCTCCTGCCGCACCGTCGTCCAGGGTTCGACCGTCACCGCCCACTGCCAGAACCCCTACCCCCGCACCGACCGGGTCCGGCTCCACGTCGAGTGCGAACGCTGGTGGGACATCGACTCCGACAGCGCCCCCGTGGAGGTCGGCCCCGCCGACTACGGCGAACTCACCGGCCGCTGCTGGAAGGAGGTCCGCTCCGCCTGGATCACCCACCAGCCGGCGGACCAGGCTCCCGACCCGACTCCGGTACGGGGCTCCTGAGGCACATGTAGGGGTAGCCGGCCGCTTCCGCTCCGGCCCGTTCGGCGTCGCCCTCCCGGATCGCGTCCACCAGGCGCCCGTGGTCCATCCGGTTCTCCGGCCGCAGCACCTGCCCGACGTCGTCGCGCAGCCACTCCCGCAGCAGATCGCCCAGGTCCGCGTAGAGCTCGGTGAGCACCTCGTTGCCCGAGGCGGCGACGACCGCGTGGTGGAAGGTCGCGTCGGCGCTCACGAACCGCTCCGCGTCACCGGACTCCCACGCCTCCTCCCGCCGTACGAGCAGGGTGTCGAGCTGCTTCAGATCCCGCTCGGTGCGCCGCGCCGCCGCGAGCCGCGCCGCGGCGGACTCCAGGGTCGAGCGCAGCTCGGCGACGTGCCGGGGGTCGGAGCCGGCGAAGCGGCGGTGCATGACGCCGGCCAGTTCGCTGGTGGCGATGACGTACGTCCCCGAGCCCTGGCGGATGTCGAGGAGCCCGTTGTGCGCGAGCGCCCGTACCGCCTCGCGCACGGTGTTGCGGGCCACCCCCAGCTGCTCGACCAGCTCGGGCTCGGTCGGGATGCGTGACCCCACCGGCCATTCGCCGGAGGTGATCTGGTTCCGCAGCTCGGCGATCACCTGATCGGAGAGGCCTGCGCGCCGGGGGTGGCCGAGGGCCATGGAGCACCTTCCCATTCGTTCGAGTCGCCCAAGTCGTTCGAGATTGGACAACCAATCATCCCATGATTCTATGATGGCCCCATGCCTGACGAGCCGAAGACCCTCGACCCCACCGCACGACCGGCCACGACCACCGTCCCGGCGGCCACCACGGCCCCGCCCGGAGCCGCCGTCGCCGGCGATTCTCCCGCACGGGTGCGCACACAGCGCTGGACCCTCGGCCTCGTCACCGTCGGACTCGTCCTGGCCGCGCTCAACCTGCGCCCCGCCATCACCAGCCTCGGCGCCCTCCTCGAAGAGGTCAGCGCGGACCTCCACATGAGCGGCACCGTCGCCGGCGTCCTCACCTCCGTCCCCCCGCTCTGCTTCGCTGTCTTCGGCATCACGGCCCCGCGCCTCGCCCGCCGCTTCGGCCCCGCCGCCGTCGTCTGCGCGGGCATGGCCGCGATCTTCGCCGGCCTGATCCTGCGCCCCTTCGCAGGCGGCACCATCGGCTTCCTCGCCGCCAGCGCCCTCGCCCTCATGGGCATCGCCGTCAGCAACGTCCTGATGCCGGTCATCGTCAAGCGGTACTTCCCCGACCGCATCGGCAGCATGACCGGCCTCTACTCCATGGCCCTCGCCCTCGGCACCTCCGTCGCCGCGGCCGCGACCGTCCCCATGACCGCCGCCCTCGGCGGCGACTGGCGGATCGGCCTCGGCGTCTGGGCGGGCATCGCCGCCCTGGCCGTCGTGCCCTGGATCCCGCTCGTCCGCGACCGGGACCGCGCCACCGAGGAGACCAGGACCACCGCCACGGCGACGGAGACCGCCGCCCCGCGCATCACCCGCAGCCGCACCGCCTGGGCCCTCGGCTGCTACTTCGGCCTCCAGGCCACGGGTGCCTACATCACCATGGGCTGGATGCCGCAGATCTTCCGCGACGCCGGCGTCCCCGCCTCCACCGCGGGCGTGCTCCTCGCCGTCACCATGGTCATGGGCGTCCCGCTCGCCTTCGTGATCCCCCGGCTCGCCACCCGCATGAAGAACCAGGGCCCGATCGTCGTCGCCCTCGGCCTCTGCGGCCTCGCCGGCTACACCGGCCTCTTCCTCGCCCCCGCCGCCGGCGCCTGGGTCTGGGCGCTGCTCCTCGGCGTCTCCAACTGCTCCTTCCCGCTCGCCCTCACGATGATCGGCATGCGCTCGCGCACCGGCGCCGGAGTCGTCCGGCTCTCCGCCTTCGCGCAGAGCGTCGGCTACCTCATCTCCATCCCCGGCCCCCTCCTCGTCGGCGTGCTCTACCAGCACAGCGGCGGCTGGGGAGTGCCGATCGCCCTGATGGGCGGGCTCATGGTGCCGCAGATGATCGTCGGCACCCTGGCGGGCAGGGACCGGACGTTCGAGGACGAATCCTGAGATGCGAGACTGTCGCCATGCCAGTTCTCGAACCCAATCCCCCGAACGGCCAGAAGAAGCTGCTCATCGTGTTCGGCGCGATGATCGGCATCACGGTCGTCATCGGCTTCATCGCCTCGATCGCCTCCCCGTGACACCGCCCGCCCCGCCCCGGGGTGGGGGTAACCCCCGTATCCCCTAGGGGGCGGGACTCAGGGTGAAGTGGGTGGATCACCGGATGGGCCGAGGAGCCCGCGATCCCTAGGTTGGAGACGACAGGGAAAGCGGAGCTCTCACCCACGGAGGCGGTCATGTCGGCCCACACGTCAACCCGCGTCCGGCCCGAGGCGACCGGTGCCGACACCCGGCTGCCCTGGTGGGCCCTCGTCCTCCCGGCGGCCGCGTTCGTCACCCTTCTGCTGCTGATGGCGGGGCCCGGTGAGGCCCACGCGGCGGCAGGCGACCCGGGGGTCGGAGGGTTCCTGGAGCGGATCCGGCAAACGCTCTCTCTCTGAGTCGGCGCGAGCCGTTTCGTGCAAAGCTGAGAACCATGAGCGTCGACACACCCCGCAGGATCGTGCTGCTCCGACACGCCAAGGCGGACTGGAACCAGGAGTCCGACCACGAGCGCCCCCTCGCCGAGCGAGGCCGCGCGGACGCCCCCGTCGCCGGCCGCCGGCTCGCCGAGACCGGCATCGCCTTCGACCTGGCCCTCTGCTCCACCGCCACCCGGACCCGCGAGACCTGGAAGCTGGCCGTACACGCCCTCCCCGAGCGCCCGAAGACCGTGTACGAGGACCGGCTGTACGAGGCCTCGCTCGGCGAGCTCATCGCCCTGCTCAACGAGACCTCGGAGGACGTGTCGGACCTCCTGGTCATCGGCCACAACCCCGGGATGCACGCCCTCGCCGACGCCCTCGCCGGTACCTCCGACGGCGACCTGCTGCCCCGCATGAACCGCAGCGGCTTCCCGACCTCCGCCTTCGCCGTCCTCACCTTCTACGGCTCGTGGAAGTCCCTGGAACACGGCGCCGGACGCCTCGTCGACTTCTGGACCCCGCACGCCTGACCGGCACGCCCGGCCCGCACGCCTGACCGGCACGCGCCCGGCCTGTACGCCCGGGCCGCACGCCGCCTCGGTGGAATCCGTACGCCCGGCGACACGCCTGCGCCCACCCCGTGGCCGTACGGGAGAGGGGGGGGGGGGGGGGGGGGGGGTGGGGGGGGGGGGGTGGGGGGGGGGGGGGGGGGGTGGGGGAGGGGGCTTTTCTGCCGATGTGTTGTATTGCGTGCTTTTGCGCTGGTT
>NZ_JBVHZJ010000042.1:59168-74241 GCF_055574655.1 Streptomyces sp. NPDC029956
CCCTCTGGGTGGCATCCGTACCCCCGTAACCCCCCCTCCCCCCATCCTTTGCCTTGGGGGGGGCGGCCCCGCCCCCCCCTCTCTGCCTGGCCTCTCCCGCGTACGGTCCGACGCGGCTCAGTGCAGCAGGTCTTCCTCGCCGCCGTCCGCGGCCTCGACCTCTTCGCGCGTGATCCCCAGCAGATACAGCACGGTGTCCAGGAACGGCACGTTCACCGCGGTGTGCGCGGCCTCGCGCACCACCGGCTTCGCGTTGAACGCCACGCCGAGACCGGCCGCGTTCAGCATGTCCAGGTCGTTCGCCCCGTCGCCGATCGCCACGGTCTGCGCCAGCGGCACACCCGCCTCCGCCGCGAACCGGCGCAGCAGCCGCGCCTTGCCCGCCCGGTCCACGATCTCGCCGGTCACCCGCCCGGTCAGCCTGCCGTCCACGATCTCCAGGGTGTTGGCCGAGGCGAAGTCGAGCCCGAGCCGCTCCTTCAGATCGTCCGTGACCTGCGTGAACCCGCCCGAGACGACTCCCACCTGGTAGCCGAGCCGCTTGAGCGTACGGATCAGGGTCCGGGCCCCGGGCGTCATCCGCACCTCGGCACGGACCTTGTCGACCACCGAGGCGTCGAGCCCGGCGAGCAGCTCCACGCGCGCGTGCAGCGACTGCTCGAAGTCCAGCTCCCCGCGCATCGCCGCCGCCGTCACCTCGGCGACCTTGTCCTCGCATCCGGCGTGCGCCGCGAAGAGCTCGATCACCTCGTCCTGGATCAGCGTCGAGTCGACGTCCATGACGACGAGCCGCTGGGCCCGCCGGTGCAGCCCGGCGGAGACCACGGCCACATCGACCCCGATGCTGTGGGCCTGGGTGGCGAGGGCGGTCCGCAACGGCTCGGTCTCGCAGCCGGAGACGGCGAACTCGACCGCGGTGACGGGGTACTTCGCCAGCCGGAAGACACGGTCGATGTTGCCGCCGGCCTCCGCGATCCTGGCCGCTATGGCCGCTGTCTGCTCCGCCGTCAGCGGGTTGCCCAGCACGGTGACGTGCGAGCGCCCCTCACCCCGGGGACGGTTGTCGCCCGTACCCGAGATGATCTCGGCCTGGAGCTTCAGCGACTCGGCCCAGCTGTGCACGGTCGCGCGGAGCTCGCCCTGCGAGGCGACGGTCGGCTCGGTGACGAGCGCGCACAGGACGAGGCGGCCGCGGGAGACGACCTGCTCGATGTCCACGACGTCGACGGAGTAGGCGGCGAGGGTGTCGAAGAGTCCCGCGGTGATCCCGGGACGGTCCTTCCCGAAGATCTTGACGAGAAGGGTGGGAACGTCTGAGGTCTGCGATGCGCTCATGGTGCTTCCACCGTATCGGGCACCGCGCGCCACCCGACCCCCCGTCCCGCCCAGCGGACACCCGGAGGGCGCGACCTCGATCCCGGGAGCGTCCTCGGAGAGCCTGTGCCGGGTCTTCACGCGGCCCGACTTTCGGAGAGGGGACCGGGCCTGAAATAGTTCCCCAGGATGATTCGCATCCCTGGACTCCCCGCGACGGGGGTACATCGGGGGACAAGTAGTGGGGCATGGAGTGCCAGAACTCGTACTGGAATTGAACGGAAGGACCTGGACGCTCGATCCGTCCAGGTCGTACACCCTGGGCCGCGACCCGCAGGGTGACCTGGTCATCGACGACGCCAGGGTCTCGTGGCGCCACGCCACCATCAGCTGGGGCGGCCGCAGTTGGGTCATCGAGGACCACGGCTCGACCAACGGCACGTTCCTGCAGGGGCAGCGGATCCACCAGGTGGAGATCGGCCCCGGCTCGGCCGTCCACCTCGGCAACGCCACCGACGGCCCCCGGCTGAATCTCGCCGCCGCCGGCGCCCCGGCCCACCAGGTCCCCGCTCACCAGGCCGCGGAGCAGTCCGCCCAGGCCGAGTGGATCACGCACCAGGCCCCGCCGCAGCAGGGCCAGCAGCAGGGCCAGCAGCAGGGCCAGCACCAGGTCCCGCAGCAGAACTGGCAGCAGCAGGCCCCGCCGCCCGTGCACCCGCAGGCCGCCCGGCAGCAGGTCCCGCACCAGCAGGGACACGGAGGACCCGGTGCCGCCGGGGCGTCGGCGGCCTACGCCGACCGCAGCCCCACCACGTTCCACCAGCTGGCCCTCGGCCACGTCATGCGCATCGGCCGTGCCCTCGAGAACGAACTGGTCGTCTCCGACCTCCAGGTCTCTCGGCACCACGCCGAGTTCCACGCGACGCCCGACGGACGCTTCGAGATCCGCGACCTCGGCTCGCACAACGGCACGTACGTCAACGGCCAGCCGATCACCAAGGGCGGCTCCGCCCTCCTCGGCCCGCAGGACATCGTCGGCGTCGGCCACTCGACCTTCCGGCTCGTCGGCGGCCAGCTCGAGGAGTTCGTCGACACCGGCTCCGTCTCCTTCTCGGCCCGCCACCTCACGGTCACGGTCGACGGCGGCAAGCAGATCCTCAAGGACGTCTCCTTCGGCGTCCCGGAGAAGTCGCTGATCGGTGTCATCGGCCCGTCCGGCTCCGGAAAGTCCACGCTGCTCAAGGCGCTGACCGGCTACCGCCCGGCCAACGAGGGCGACGTGCTCTACGACAACCGAAGCCTCTACAAGCAGTTCGCCGAGCTGCGCCAGCGCATCGGTCTGGTCCCGCAGGACGACATCCTGCACAAGGAGCTGACCGTCCAGAAGGCGCTGCGCTACGCCGCCAAGCTCCGCTTCCCCGGCGACACCGCCGAGTCCGAGCGAGAGGCCCGCATCGGCGAGGTGCTGCGCGAGCTCAAGCTCGACATCCACAAGGAGAAGAAGGTCACCTCCCTCTCCGGTGGTCAGCGCAAGCGCGTGTCGGTCGCCCTGGAGCTCCTCACCAAGCCGTCGCTGATCTTCCTGGACGAGCCGACCTCCGGCCTCGACCCGGGCATGGACCGCGATGTCATGCAGCTGCTCCGCGGCCTCGCCGACGACGGCCGCACGGTCCTCGTCGTCACCCACTCGGTGGCCGAGCTGGGCCTCTGCGACAAGCTGCTCGTGATGGCCCCCGGCGGCTCGGTGGCGTACTTCGGCCCGCCGGACGAGGCGCTGAACTTCTTCGGCTACTCCACCTGGGCCGACGTCTTCTCCGCCTTCGAGAACTACCGCGACTACGACTGGGCGGGCCGCTGGAAGGGCTCGCAGCACTACCAGCTGTACGCCGCGGACATCGACGCCGTCGCCGCGCAGCCGGTCCAGATGCCGCAGCACTCGATGACCCGGCCGCCGAAGCCGCAGGGCTGGGGCTCCCAGCTGTGGACGCTGATCCGCCGCTACGTCTCCGTGATCGCCTCCGACAAGGGCTTCCTGGGCCTGATGGTCATCCTGCCCGCCGTCCTCGGCGCGGTCTCGGTGGTCATCCCGGCCGACTTCGGCCTCGGCTCGCCGAAGCCCCCGTCCCGCTTCAACGGCGACGCCGGCACGATCATGCTGATCCTCGCGGTCGGCATGTGCTTCAGCGGCGCCGCCAACTCCGTACGAGAGCTGATCAAGGAACGGGTCATCTACGAACGGGAGCGGGCCACCGGCCTGTCCCGCTCGGCGTACCTGATGTCCAAGGTCATCGTGCTCGGTCTGATCACGGCCTTCCAGGGCGTCATCATCTGCGGCATCGGCTTCTCGACCCGCGAGCTGCCCGCCGAGGGCCTGTTCATGCCGCCGGCCGCCGAGCTGTGCATCCAGGTGATCGCCCTCGGCCTCACCTCGATGATGTTCGGCCTGGTCATCTCCGCCCTGGTGAAGACCGCCGAGAAGACCATGCCGCTGCTGGTCATGTTCGCGATCATCCAGGTCGTCTTCACCGGCATCCTCTTCCAGGTGTACAGCTCGCCCGGCCTGGAGCAGTTCGCCTGGCTGATGCCCTCCCGCTGGGGCATCGCCGGCGCCGGCACCACCCTCGACCTCGGCCGCCTCATGCCGCCGTGGGACCCGAAGAACCCCACCGACACCGACCCGCTCTGGGAGCACACGGTCGGCCAGTGGAGCCTCGACCTCGGCATCCAGCTGTTCATGGCCGCCGTCTGCTGCGTCGCCGTGGCGCGGCTGCTGCGCCGCCACGAGCCCGAGGTCATGCGCAAGTGAGCGACTGATCGACCGGTACGCCGAAGGGCGGCACCCCCAGTGCGGGGGGTGCCGCCCTTCGGCGTGCGACAGCGGACCGAGTGCGATCAGTACGCGCTGTTGACGTTGTCGATCGAGCCGTAACGGTCGGCCGCGTAGTTGGCGGCGGCGACGAGGTTGGCGACCGGGTCGTACTGATCGAACTTGGTGCCCGGGATGTGGTAGGCCTTGAAGGTCGGGTAGATGACCTGCAGCAGGCCCTTCGACGGGACGCCGTTGATGGCGTTGATGTCCCAGTTGTTGATGGCCCGCGGGTTGCCGCTGGACTCACGCATGATGTTCTTGTGCAGGCCGTTGTAGGTGCCCGGAATGTTGTGCTTGTCCATGATGAACAGCGCCTCGCGGATCCAGCCGTCGAGGTTGTTCGCGAAGACCGGGGTACGGGCGACGGAACGGCTCGCGGCGGCCTTGGCGGCGGCGCGCTTCTTCGCGTCGGCCTTCGCCTTCGCCGCGGCCTTCGCCTGGGCGTCGGCCTTCGCCTTGGCGGCGGCCTTGGCCTGGGCGTCGGCCTTCGCCTTGGCGGCGGCGGCCGCCTTGGCCTTGGCATCGGCGGCGGCCTTCGCCGTGGCCTCCTGCTGGGCCTTGAGGCCGATGGTGGACTGCTGCTCGGTGATGCTGGCGGCCAGGGCCTTCGCCTGCGGGCTGCTCGCGTTGTACGACCAGGCCACCTGCTGCGTACCGGAGAGAGCCTGGGGCTCGGTCTCGGTCGAGCCGTTGCCGGGGACGAGGGACAGGGTCAGCGCCGCGGCGCCCAGAGCGGCGACGCCGGCGATCGTGGCCTTGTGGGTCTTCTTCAGACCACGAATGTGGCCAGGGGTGTTCGCAGACATAACGGACTACCTCTTCGAATCGCTGGGGGTCGCTCCACCGGGGCGGTGTCTCGCCAACTCGGCGGCGACGGGGGCAATTCTTAGCGGCCGCAAAATGCCGTGGCAAAGGTGTGACGTACGATCCCGGGTAGTGGATCAGGGGCTCGTGCACGGACCACAGAAGCGCCCTTATGTCGGGCTCACCCCACCCTGACCCACCCTCCGACCGTCCACTAGGGGACTTCGTAAGTGACCTGGGTCCTATGCGCGGGCTCACATCGGGCACGTAACGAACTCACCAGGGGTTGCGTGAGCAATGCGCACGGTAAGTCCCCTCCTCCTCAAGGGGGACAGCGGCCTCCGGGCACTACGACCTAGGTCCCCGGTCCCCCTCCTCCGCGGTCTCCGGACGGATACGGACCGTCACGGCCCGCCGGTACGGTGAAACACATGAGCCATCGACCGAGCTCCGGCCTGGCCGCCGTGAGCACCGCCCTCCTGGCCATGAGCCGCCATCTGGAGGTCCGCGACGTCCTCAAGACGATCGTCGCCTCCGCCCGCGAGCTGCTCGACGCCGAGTACGCGGCCCTGGGCGTCCCCGACGACCACGGGGGCTTCGCCCAGTTCGTGGTCGACGGCGTCAGCGAGGAGCAGTGGAAGGCGATCGGCCCGCTGCCCCGGCAGCACGGCATCCTCGCCGCGATGCTCCACAAGGCCGAGCCCGAGCGGCTCGCCGACGTCCGCGAGGACCCCCGCTTCGAGGGCTGGCCCGCCGCCCACCCCGAGATGTCCGACTTCCTCGGCCTCCCCGTCAGGGACGGCGACGAGATCCTCGGCGCCCTCTTCCTCGCGAACAAGCGCTGCCCGAAGGAGAACGGCGGCTGCGGCTTCACCGCCGAGGACGAGGAACTCCTCTCGATCCTGGCCCAGCACGCGGCCATCGCCCTCACCAACGCCCGGCTGTACGAGCGCAGCCGCGAGCTCACCATCGCGGAGGAGCGCTCCCGCCTCGCCCACGAGCTGCACGACGCCGTCAGCCAGAAGCTCTTCTCGCTGCGGCTGACCGCCCAGGCCGCCGCCGCGCTCGTCGACCGCGACCCCGCCCGCGCCAAGGGGGAGCTCCAGCAGGTCGCCATGCTCGCCGCCGAGGCCGCCGACGAGCTGCGCGCCGCCGTCGTCGAGCTCCGCCCCGCCGCCCTCGACGAGGACGGCCTGGTCCACACCCTCCGTACCCACATCCAGGTCCTGGACCGCGCCCACACCGCCCGGGTCACCTTCGAGAGCCCCGGGACGCGCGCGCTGCCCGCCGCACAGGAGGAGGCGGTGCTCCGGGTCGCCCAGGAGGCCCTGCACAACGCCCTGCGGCACTCGGACGCGGGACTCGTCGCCGTCTCGCTCATCCGCGCGGGCCAGGGCGCGCGGCTCACCGTCACCGACGACGGCAAGGGCTTCGACCCGCGTACGGTCCGCAGTGCGGGCCGCCACCTCGGCCTGGTCTCCATGCGGGACCGGGCGGGCGGCGTCGGCGGATCGCTCACCGTGACCTCGGCCCCCGGCGAGGGCACCACGATCGAGATGGAGGTTCCCGGTGGCTGACAAGCAGATCCGTGTCCTGCTGGTCGACGACCACCAGGTCGTCCGCAGAGGCCTGCGCACCTTTCTCGAGGTGCAGGACGACATAGAGGTGGTGGGGGAGGCCTCCGACGGCGCCGAGGGCGTCGCGCGGGCCGAGGAGCTCCGCCCGGACGTGGTCCTCATGGACGTGAAGATGCCGGGGACGGACGGTATCGAGGCGCTGAAGCGGCTCCGCGCGCTCGACAACCCCGCGAGGGTCCTCGTCGTCACCAGCTTCACCGAGCAGCGCACGGTGGTCCCCGCGCTCCGCGCCGGCGCCTCCGGATACGTCTACAAGGACATCGACCCCGACGCGCTGGCCGGCGCGATCCGCTCCGTCCACGCCGGGCACATCCTGCTCCAGCCCGAGGTCGCGGGCGCCCTGCTCAGCCAGGACGACTCCCACGGGGGTACGGGACGCGGCTCGACCCTCACGGAGCGGGAGCGCGAGGTCCTCGGCCTGATCGCGGACGGCCGGTCGAACCGCGAGATCGCCCGCGCGCTCGTCCTCTCCGAGAAGACGGTCAAGACGCACGTCTCGAACATCCTGATGAAGCTCGACCTCGCGGACCGCACCCAGGCGGCGCTCTGGGCGGTCCGCCACGGCCTCACCGACTGAGCACGCCCCCCTTATGCGCCGGGCGCACGACCGTTCTGTCCTTCATACCGTCGTGTGTATGTCCCCCGTTCGGCGCAACCTGGCGGGGGGTGCCGCGTTCTCCATGGCGTGCTGCTGCTGACCGGCCGCAGCGATGACCAGGAGGATGTACCAAGTGAAGAACCTCAAGAAGGCCGCTGCCCTCACCATGGTCGCCGGTGGCATCGTCGCCGCCGGTGCGGGTGTCGCCTCCGCCCACGGCGCCGAGGCCACGGGCGAGGCCCTCAACTCTCCGGGCGTCGCCTCCGGCAACCTGGTGCAGGTCCCGGTCCACGTCCCCGTGAACGTCTCCGGCAACACGGTCAACGTGATCGGCCTGCTCAACCCGGCCTTCGGCAACCACGCCCTCAACGGCTGACCGCCGCACGAACCAACCGGCCCCCGGGACGATCCCCCCGGGGGCCGGTCCCCTCTCCTCTGCACGCGGCCCTCACACCGGCCGGAGGAGACGAGGCACCCCGGGGTCAGAACCCCTGGTCGCGTTCCCGTTCCTCGACGTACGCGTTGTACGCGGCCACCTGGGCCCGCCGCGCCACCCGCTCCACCGGCCGCAGCGCCTCCCCCCGCGCCGCCATCTCCGAGGCACTCACCGCACCCCCGTGCCCGTGGTCGTACGCCAGGTCCACCAGCAGGCCCACCCGCTGAGCCAGCTCCAGGACCCGCACCGCCCGCGGCGGGTAGCCCGGGGCGAGGACCTCCCGGCCCACCTCCGCCCGTGCCCGGTACGCCTCGCGCGCCGCGTCCGCCGCCGGGCCCGAGGCCGCCACGTCCAGCCGGGTCAGGACCGACGTCGCGTCCCGCAGGGCCTCCGCCAGTTCCCGCTCGGCCTCGCCGAGCGACGGCACGTCCGCCGGCGGCGCCTCCCGCACCGCGAGACAGCGCCAGACCACCTCCACATGGACGTCGCCCACCGGCCCCGCCTCCGAGACCTCCGGCACGAGACCGTACGGCGCGCCGTGGCCCACCACCGCCTCCTCCGCCTCCAACGCGCGCGCGTTGAAGTCCGGCGGCCCGCTCAGCCCCAGCGGATGCCCCGGCGCCGGCAGCGCCACCCGCCACCCGGTCACCCCGAGCCGCCGCAGCCGGCCGAGCGCCAGCGTCAGCCCCACCGGCCGCGCCTCACCCGGCAGCCCCTCCACGCGGTGCACCGCGTCCTCCCCGACAATGGCCAGCGCCGCCTCGTCCGGCGACACCGCCCCGGCCAGCAGGGCATTGCCCCAAGCGGCCAGGCGTCCTGAGCGTGGTTCCGAAAGCATCCCCCAAGACTAGGGGGAGTCCTGGGCGCACCGGGGGACGCAAAGGAAGCCCTAGGGACCGGCCCGCTCCGTCGATAACGTAGGTTTTCCCCTGGACGCCGCGCCCACCGGTGCATGGCGACGACACGACTCGACCGCAAGGGGAGACAACGCGCTCATGAGCGATGTACTGGAGCTGGTGGACGTATCCGTGGTCCGCGACGGACGGGCTCTGGTGGACGAGGTCTCCTGGTCGGTCAAGGAGGGCGAGCGCTGGGTGATCCTCGGACCCAACGGCGCCGGCAAGACCACCCTTCTGAACATCGCCTCCAGCTACCTCTTCCCCACCAAGGGCACCGCCCACATCCTGGGCGAGCAGCTCGGCGGCGTCGGCACCGACGTGTTCGAGCTCCGTCCCCGCATCGGGATGGCCGGCATCGCCATGGCGGAGAAGCTCCCCAAGCGCCAGACCGTCCTGCAGACCGTCCTCACCGCCGCGTACGGCATGACCGCGACCTGGCACGAGGACTACGACCCGGTCGACGAGCAGCGCGCCAAGGCCTTCCTCGACCGCCTCGGCATGAACGACTACCTGGACCGGAAGTTCGGCACCCTCTCCGAGGGCGAGCGCAAGCGCACCCTGATCGCCCGCGCGATGATGACCGACCCCGAGCTACTCCTCCTCGACGAGCCCGCCGCAGGCCTCGACCTCGGCGGCCGCGAGGACCTCGTCCGCCGTCTCGGCCGCCTCGCCCGCGACCCGTACGCCCCCTCCATGATCATGGTCACCCACCACGTCGAGGAGATCGCGCCGGGCTTCACCCACGTCCTGATGATCCGTCAGGGCAAGGTGCTCGCCGCCGGCCCGGTGGAGATGGAACTGACCTCCCGCAACCTCTCGCACTGCTTCGGCCTGCCGCTCGTCGTCGAGCGCGTCGGCGACCGCTGGACCGCCCACGGCCTGCCCCTGAAGTAGCGGACGAAGCGCCGGCGTCCCGCACAGCCGCCCGCGCCCTGTCCCGGAGACCCCCACCGCCCCTACCATGACCATGTGGACATCGACGCATGGGTCTGGTGGCTGATCGGCGCGGTGGGGCTCGGCATTCCGCTGGTCCTGACCGCGATGCCCGAATTCGGCATGTTCTCCGTCGGAGCGGTGGCGGGGGCGGTGACCGCCGCACTCGGCTTCGGCGTCGTCGCCCAAGTGCTCGTCTTCGTCGTCGTCTCGGTGGCGCTCGTCGCGGTGGTACGCCCGATCGCCGCCCGCCATCGCGACGACAGGCCCCAACACGCCACCGGAATCGACGCCCTGAAGGGGCGTCAGGCCGTCGTCCTGGAACGGGTCGACAGCAACGGGGGGCGCATCAAGCTCGCGGGGGAGATCTGGTCCGCGCGCACGCTGGACATCGGACAGAGCTTCGAACCGGGCGATCAGGTCGACGTGGTGGACATCGACGGGGCGACCGCTGTGGTCATGTGACCGAACCTCGCCCATGACGCTCCGCCATCTGGGAAACTCGATCATCGAAAGCAACCCGGCAGTCAACCGGCAGCGAAGGGCACGGGGAACACGATGTCAGCAGTCATCATCGTCCTGATCATTCTGGTGGTGCTCGTCTTCATCGCCCTGATCAAGACGATCCAGGTCATTCCGCAGGCGAGCGCGGCGATCGTGGAGCGCTTCGGCCGCTACACCCGCACGCTCAACGCCGGGCTGAACATCGTCGTCCCGTTCATCGACTCGATCCGCAACCGGATCGACCTGCGTGAACAGGTCGTCCCGTTCCCGCCGCAGCCGGTGATCACCCAGGACAACCTCGTCGTCAACATCGACACGGTCATCTACTACCAGGTGACCGACGCGAGGGCCGCGACCTACGAGGTCGCCAGCTACATCCAGGCGATCGAGCAGCTCACCGTCACCACCCTGCGCAACATCATCGGCGGCATGGACCTGGAACGGACCCTGACCTCCCGCGAGGAGATCAACGCCGCCCTCCGCGGCGTCCTCGACGAGGCCACCGGCAAGTGGGGCATCCGCGTCAACCGCGTCGAGCTCAAGGCGATCGAGCCGCCGACCTCCATCCAGGACTCGATGGAGAAGCAGATGCGCGCCGAGCGCGACAAGCGCGCCGCGATCCTCACCGCCGAGGGCACCCGCCAGTCCGCCATCCTCACCGCGGAGGGCGAGAAGCAGTCCGCGATCCTGCGCGCCGAGGGCGAGTCCAAGGCCGCCGCGCTGCGCGCCGAGGGCGAGGCCCAGGCCGTCCGCACGGTCTTCGAGGCCATCCACGCCGGCGACCCGGACCAGAAGCTGCTCTCGTACCAGTACCTCCAGATGCTCCCGAAGATCGCCGAGGGCGACGCCAACAAGCTCTGGATCGTGCCCAGCGAGATCGGCGACGCCCTCAAGGGCCTCTCGGGCGCCTTCGGCAACAAGGACGGCAGCGTCCCCGGCTTCAACACCAAGGCCGCAGGGACCGAAAGGCGAGACGAGCCGTCGGTTGACTGACACGTACACGTAATCTTCGTGCATGATCGGTGCGAGCCCCTCGACCCCGACGACGTCAGGGCGGGGAGGCGACTCACTGACCATGTAAGGAGATGGCGTTGTCCATCTGGGAAGCACTGGCAGTCTTCGCCGCCGGCATCGGCGCCGGCACCATCAACACCATCGTCGGATCGGGAACGCTCATCACGTTCCCGGTCCTTCTCGCCACCGGACTGCCTCCGATCACCGCGAACGTCTCCAACGCCCTCGGCCTCGTCCCCGGATCCATCAGCGGAGCCATCGGCTACCGGGCCGAACTCAAGGGCCAGAAGCACCGCATCATCCGCCTCGGCACGGCCGCCCTCATCGGTGGTCTCATCGGCGCGATCCTGCTTCTCGCGCTGCCGTCCGACGCCTTCGACGCGATCGTCCCGGTCCTCATCGGCCTCGCGCTCGTCCTGGTCCTCCTCCAGCCCCGTATCGCCGCCGCCGTCAAGCGCCGCCGCGAACAGACGGGGACCGAGGCCCACCCCGACGGCGGCCCCGCCCTCCTCGTCGGCCTCCTTTTCGCCAGCATGTACGGCGGATACTTCGGCGCCGCCCAGGGCGTGCTCTACCTCTCCCTGATGGGCCTGCTGCTCCACGACACCCTGCAGCGGATCAACGCCGTCAAGAACATCCTCGGCGCCCTCGTCAACGGCGTCGCCGCCGTCTTCTTCCTCTTCGTCGCCGAGTTCGACTGGACGGCCGTCCTGCTCATCGCCGTCGGCTCCACCATCGGCGGCCAGATCGGCGCCAAGGTCGGCCGCAGACTGCCGCCCACGGTCCTGCGCGGAGTGATCATCGCTGTCGGCGTCATCGCCATCCTTCAACTGACACTCCGTTAGAACCCTTGCCGGGAACGACGGAAGGGCCCGCCTCCCCACACCGGGGGAGGCGGGCCCTTCCGCACGAGACGGGGTTACGCGGCAGACTTCGCCAGCCAGTCCGGCAGCTCCGACCGCTCGCTCGCCCGCATCGCCAGCAGCATCGCGTCCGCGGGCGTCGGCTCGAACGGCTGGAACAGCAGCGGCATCCCCGCCTGCTCCGGCGTCCTGGCCGCCTTGCGGTGGTTGTCCTCGGCGCACGAAGCGACCGTGTTCAGCCAGCTGTCCCCACCGCCCTGGGCGCGCGGGACCACGTGGTCGACGGTCGTCGCCCGCCGCCCGCAGTACGCGCACCGGTGCTGGTCCCGTACCAGGACCCCCCTCCTCGACCACGGTGCCTGTCTTCGGAAGGGCACCCGGACGTAGCGGCAGAGCCTGATCACCCGCGGCACCGGAAGATCGACGGCCGCACCTCGCACCCGCAGATCGGGATGGGCGTGCTCGACGACGGCCTTGTCCGTCAGGACAAGCACCACCGCACGGTTGAGAGAGACCGTCGACAGCGGCTCGAAGCTCGCGTTGAGTACCAGCGTGTCCCGCATTGTGCCCACCTCCCGTGTGCAGGCCCGGCCCCGGAGCGGGGCGGTGGGGCCTGGATCAACGATGGCCGGGCCGGCCGGGGTCGGACAACGCAATATTTCCCGCGCAACAAAAGATGCCCGCTTCTGATCTCTCCAAGACCAGAAGCGGGCAAACAACAAACGAACGATCAGCCTGCCGCGGGAGCCGCGTACTCACCGATCAACTGGGCACGCCCCAGCGTGTGGAACCGCAGGTTGAACCCGACCACCGCCGGCGACACGTCACCGTCCGGACCGAGCTTCTCGCCGTCCACCGCGTACACCGTGAACACATACCGGTGCTCCTCCCCGGCCGGGGGAGCGGCACCGCCGAAGTCCTTCGAGCCGTAGTCGTTCCGGACGTGTACGGCCCCGGCCGGCAGCCCCTCGAACGACCCCGACCCGGCACCGGCGGGCAGCTCGGTCACGGACGCCGGGATGTCGAACAGCACCCAGTGCCAGAACCCGCTGCCCGTCGGGGCGTCCGGGTCGAAGCAGGTGACGGCGAAGCTCTTCGTCTCCGCCGGGAACCCCTCCCAGCGCAGCTGCGGCGAGGTGTTCCCCGCGGCGTACACCTGCGCGTCCTTCAGGACCCCGCCCGGCGCGATGTCGTCGCTCACCACGGTGAACGCCGCCACCGGCGGATGGAAGTCGTGCGGGAGCGGCGCCCTCTTGCCGTCGGACACGTCGAAACCTCCGGATCGCCCGTACTGCCTCAGCAGCCTTTACGGGCCCGAGCCTAGAGCCAGTTGCGGCGGCCGCCGACCTCGGCGAGCCACTGGTTCAGGTAAGCCGCCCAATCGGTGGCGTGGAAGTCGTCCAGACCCACCTTGAACGCACGGAACGAGTCGCTGCCCTCACCGAACAGACCCGGCTTCTTGTCCATCTCCAGGACGACGTCCATCTCACGGTCGTCCGCGATGAAGCTGACCTCGACCTGGTTCAGACCCCGGTACTGCTGCGGAGCGAAGAACTCGATCTCCTGGTAGAAGGGCAGCTTCTGCCGCGTCCCCCGGATGTGGCCGCGCTCCATGTCCGCGCTCTTGAAGCGGAAGCCCAGCTGCAGGAACGCGTCCAGGATCGCCTGCTGCGCCGGCAGCGGGTGCACGTTGACCGGGTCCAGGTCACCGGAGTCCACCGCGCGGGCGATCTCCAGCTCGGTGGTCACCCCGATGTTCATCCCGCGCAGCTGCTGACCGGAGACCGAGGTCACCGGGGTCTCCCACGGGATCTCCAGACCGAAGGGCACCACGTGCACCGCGCCGGCCTTCACCTCGAAGGCACCGCCCAGACGGACCTTGACGAACTCGATGTCCTGCTTCTGCTCCTGGTCACCGCCCTCGACCTCGACCCGTGCCTGCAGGCCGACGGAGAGCCCCTCGATCTGCTGGTCGACACTGCCGCCCTGGATCCGGACCTCACCCTGGACGACACCGCCCGGAACCACGTTCTCCTCGGTGAGCACCGTCTCCACGGTGGCCCCACCGGCGCCCAGGCTCGCGAGCAGCTTCTTGAATCCCATGACCTTCACTCCTTCTCAGTCCTGACCCCTACATACGCGCGACGACCGTAGTCGGTTCCCCACCGGACCCCCACTACGCTCGTGCGCCATGAGCGAGAGCCCCGACCGTACGCCGCTCCCACGGACCTTCTTCGACCGCCCGGTCCTCGAGGTCGCGCCCGATCTCCTCGGCCGCACACTCGTCCGCCGTTCCCCCGAAGGACTGATGGAACTGCGTCTGACGGAGGTGGAGGCGTACGCCGGCGCGATCGACCCCGGCTCGCACGCCTTCCGGGGCCGTACGGCACGCAACGCCGTCATGTTCGGCCCGCCCGGACACGCGTACGTCTACTTCACCTACGGCATGTGGCACTGCCTCAACCTGGTCTGCGGCCCCGAGGGCCACGCGAGCGGGGTGCTGCTGCGAGCGGGGGAGATCCTCAAGGGCACCGACGAGGCCCGCCCCCGGCGCCGCTCGGCCCGGTCCGACCACGAGCTGGCCAAGGGCCCTGCCCGGCTGGCCACCGCGCTCGACGTCGGCCTCTCCCTGAACGGCACCGACACCTGCGCCGGCCCGGACGCCCCTCTCTCCCTCTTCACCGGCACCCCGCCGCCCTCCGACCGCATCCGCAACGGCCCCCGCACGGGAGTCGGCGGCGACGGCGCCCCGCACCCCTGGCGCTTCTGGATCGACGGCGACCCGACGGTGAGTCCGTATCGACCCCACACGCCCCGGAAACGCCCACTTGACTCGGACCGCCCGACCGCCTAACGTAGCCCGAGCAGCTGGTTACGGGCCTGCTTGTTCAAGCACCCCGCAGCGGCCACCCACTACTCAAGATGACTCCCCAGCAGGGGCTTATTTCGGCATGCCGGAATTCGAACTCGATTGCTCGATTATGAGTCGCCGAAGAAATCAGCTAACGTAGTGAACACGCCGAAAGGCGAAAGGCAGCCAACAGGCCACCGGATACAAACTCCGAACCGGAAACGGAACGGAAAAGGATCTGGTAAGGTTGGAAACACGAAGGGAAGCCCGGAGGAAAGCCCGAGAGGGTGAGTACAAAGGAAGCGTCCGTTCCTTGAGAACTCAACAGCGTGCCAAAAATCAACGCCAGAT
>NZ_JBVHZJ010000043.1:0-70692 GCF_055574655.1 Streptomyces sp. NPDC029956
GCGGAACAACTCAAACAACTCATCCGGCACCAGCCGTTCAGCGAGACTCGCCATGCCCAGCACAACGAGTCAAACCGCCAAAGGAAACGATGTCTTAGGCATCGCACGGATGCACAACCTCACACTCGCCGGATAGGCGAGCGGCGCACGACGGCCCGCCATGCGGCGTGCCTGACAGTGCGATCCTGGTGGAACCGAACGCCGGCAACACGGGGCAGAACATCGAGCTGTCCCGAGAGCTCCTCGCCTCTGCCGGCCTCACCCCGAAGTCGGTCTCCAAGCCGTACATGGAGCGGCGCTCCTTCGCCACCGTCCGCAAGCTGTGGCCCGAGGTCGAAATGCTGTGCGCCTCTGAACCGATGGAGTTCGACGACTACCTGAAGAGCATCGGCGACGAGAAACTCGTCATCGACATGCTCGTCGGCGACCTCCAGCGCATCATCGAGTATCCGAAGCAGGGCTTCGCGATCGAGCAGGACGTCCCGGAGAACGTGCATGCCGCATACGTAGACCTCATCCGCGCCGACTTCACCAGCAGGCTCATCGGCGCGTGAAGCAGCACCGGGGGGATTGGTGGCGATCCACCAGCCCAACCTCTTCCCCGGCTGAGCACCCTCGCAAAGCTCTTCGCGGCGGACTGCTGGATCGTCCTCGACGACGTCCAGTTCGCCCGCCGGGACTTCCAGCACCGCGCCCGCCTCGGGAGCATGTCCAGCCCGTCCCGGCTCCAGTGGCCTTCGATTCCCACGCACCTGCCCCACGGCCGGGCCACCCTCATCAAGGACGCAGTGGTGGTCGACTCGAATCTGGCTCGTCGGCGTGTCACCCACATGCTGACGCAGTTCTACGCGAAGAGTCCCGACTGGCCGATGCTCCGAGGTGGGCTGGATTCGGTGCTCGACCGCATTGGGAGCGGGAGCGTGGCCGATGTCGCTGAGGAGTCCACGAGGCTCTTGCTCAGGTTGCTGGGGTGGAAGGGGTGCATTCTGCGGAGCAGCCGGCTGCCAGCCCGGGTGGAGCGCTCGGAGCGGCTCGCAGACCTCGCCGCCGTCACGGGCGCGCGCGGCTACCTGTGCGGATCCGGTGGCATGCGCTACCTGGTCCCCGCGCCGTTCGAAGCACAAAGATTGAGCATCTTCATGGATACCTCCTGATGAGACTAGCAGGCAGGCGGGAGAGCAGGGTTTTCGCAGGTCAGATAGGGTGAGGCGGATTTTCGATCTTGGCGGTCCGTGGCGCTCCAGGGCGGTCCTCGACGGTACTGGTGCTGACTCGTTGCTGACTTCTCTGACAGGGCGTCAGGGGAGGTTGAGTCGGTCGGCGCTTTGCTTCTGTGTGTGACGGAGCAATTATCGGCGCAGCGGCAGGGCCGCGCACTGCCGCGTGAGCGGTAGGGGTTCCCGTACAGCTCCGGCCGCGAAGGGGGCAGGCGCCGGGGAGGCACCTCTCCTGCGAGTGGGGTTGCGTCGACGGGTATGCCGTCGCGTCTTGGGCAGGTTCTCTCCTGGCTCGGACGTACGCCACCGCCGGCCAGGGCTTCCCTCCTCAGTGGCACGGGCGGCGCCGGTCGCGTTCCCGGAGTTCCCGAGGACGGCGGGAAGAAGACGGGGCACCGGCAGCGACGACCACGTGGAGGGAGCGCACGGTGATCCGGTGGTCGGCGTCATTAGCGTCGGTGATCCGGGCGGTGACGCCGTACGCGGCCCCGTCCCGTACGAGGACGGTCTCGGCGTGGCAGTCGGTCACCAGGCGTCCGCCGTGGGCCACGACGTCGGACAGGTAGGTGGCGGCGGTGGAGTTCTTCGCACCCCGGGTCGAGGTGACCACCCCGACCCAGACGACCAATCAGGCCGCGCGGATCTACGAGCTCGAGGTCTGCTGACCGACCCCGATCCCGACCCCGACCCCGATCCCGATTCGGATCCCGATCCCGGACGCGCCGCCGCTGTCGCGACGGCCCGTCAGTCGAAGATCGCGTACAGGTTCCTCATCAGGGACGCCGGTCGCTCGCGGGGGCGGGGCGGCGGCACCTGCGAGGCGGTTCCGACGTACCGCCCCGGGACGAGCGCGTAGCCCTGCTCGCGTACCGCGGCCAGATCCACCGAGCGGCGGAAACCGGGCTCGTCCCGGTACACGAGACCGGCGTCCCGCGCCGAGGGCGTGCCCCGCCATGCGTGGTAGCTGGTGGCGATCCTGTCGATGTCGTCCAAGGTGAGCACACGTTCCGTGCGGTCCGCCATGGTGCCCGTCCGACGGGCGTCGACGAACAGGATCTGCCCCCGGCGATCCGTCAGGTCCTTCGCACCCTGGGAGGACTTGTCCTCGGTCAGGATCCAGAGGCAGGCCGGGATCGACGTCGTACGGAACAGTCGGCTCGGCAGCGCGATCAGGCACGCGACGCGATCCGCCTCCACCAGCCCCCGGCGAATGTCCCGCTCGGCGCGGGACGTCGAGCTCATCGACCCGTTGGCGAGGACGACCCCGGCCGTCCCGCCGCGCGCCAGCTTCGCCAACGCGTGCTGGAGCCACGCATAGTTGGCGTTCTGCCTCGGGGGAACGCCGTACGTCCAGCGGGAATCGCCCGCATCCCGGGCCCAGTCCGAGACGTTGAAGGGCGGGTGGGCCATCACCAAGTCGGCCCTGAGATCGGGGTGTTGATCGTCGGCGAAGGTGTCGGCGGGCGCGGCCCCGAGGTCGCCGACGGTGTCGACTTCGTGGATCGCGAGGTTCATCCTGGCAAGACGCCAGGCCCGCTCGTTCGTCTCCTGGCCATGGACCGAGAGGAAGCCGACGGCTTTCCGTGAGGCATGCGTCTCGGCGAACAGGGCCGCCTCGACGAGCATGTCACCCACACCGCACGCCGGGTCGTACGCCCGGCCGCCGTACGGCTCCAGGACCTCCACGATCAGCTGCGCCAGCGACTGCGGGGTGTGGGACTCGGCGCCCCGCTTGCCCTCGTCGCGCGCGAAGGAGGCGAGGAAGTACGCATACACCTGGCTCAGCGTGTCCCGCGCGGTCATGCGTCCGCGGGAGATGAAGCGAGGGTCCCCGATGAGGTCGACGAGGGCGGCCAGGCGCCGTGAGTCGAGGTCGACGCGGAGGAGGGCCGGCGGAAACATGTCCCGGAGGGCGATGTTCTCGCGCATGAGCGCGTCCACGGCGGAGGCGAGGCGGTAGCCCGCGTCGGGTCGGCTCAAGTCGGCGGTGATGCGGGACCAGCGGGCCGCCTCCGGAACCCAGAGGATCCCGTGGGAGTCGTACTCGTCGCGGTCTTCGAGGAGGGAGTTCCGCAGTTCCTCGGGGACGCCCTCGGCGGCGAGTTCTTCGTCGAGCTCGGCCCGGCGCTCCGCGAAGGCGTCGGAGAGGTACCTGACGAAGAGCAACCCGAGGACGAAATCCTTGTACTCAGTCGCGTCGACGGGACCACGAAGGACGTCCGCCGCCTTCCACATGACGTCGTGGACCGCCTCGACGGCGGCGGCGCCGATGCGCTCCCGTTGCCCGGTGGGGTCCTTCTCACGCGGTGGCACGAGGGTGCCGCCTCCTTCCGTGACCGATCCTCCGATTGTCCACGACCGGGGTGGGAGCTGTCCCGGGAGCGCTGTAACGTAGCGGGGACCACAAGCGCTGTAACGTAGCGGGGACCACAAGTTCTTCTTGATCCGGGGGCGGGCGAGGATGTCGACGATCGGTCTGGCCGCGGCCATCGACGAGCTGCGGCAGGAGCTGTACGAGGCGCAGCGGCTCGGCGTCGGCGAGCAGTTCGCGTTCGGTGTCGAGGAAGCGGAGCTGGAGCTCCAGCTCGAACTGCGCAAGTCCGTGAAGGGGGACGGCAAACTCTCTTTCGGCGTGGTCACCGCCGGCGCGAGCGGCGAGCACGCCACGGTCCGCACCCACAAGCTGACGCTCAGGCTCTCCGTCAAGGACCGCGCCACCGGCGGAGCCGGTCCCGAGATCGGCGACGACGAGACCGGGTCGTGGGACGAGGAGTGACGTGGATCCGCGCAGACTGGCGCTGATCCGCAGCGGAACCGACGATCGGCCCCACCGCGTGGGCTCCGGCTATCTGATCACCCCCCGGCTGGTCCTGACCGCACGTCATGTGCTGGAGGACCGCGCCACCGGACTGCCGTGGCCGGCGTTCCGCGTGCGCATTGGCCATCACGGCTACGGAGAGACGACCGCCGCGTCGGCGGAACTGCTCTGGCAGCACCCGGACGGACGGGACGTCGCCCTGCTCCGCATCGACCGGGACGTCGACCTGTCCGGAACCGTCCGCTGGGGCCGCCCCGTCGGTACCGCCCCGCTGTCCTACCGGGGGCTCGGCTACCCCCTGTCGGCCAAGGGCGACACCCGCGACCCCGAGAACCTGCGCGGGGAACTGCCGCCCCTCTCCGGCGCCGCGGACCGCTTCGTCCTGGACCAGGGCCCCTCGCCCGTACCCCGTGCCGACGAGAAGAACGCCTGGGGCGGCGCCTCCGGTGCCGCCATTTTCTGCGGCGACCGCCTCGTCGGCGTCGTGACCCAGGAGGTGCACTCCTACGGAGCCCGCCGCCTGATCGCCCTGCCGGCGCGCACCTTCGCGCAGGACGACGACTTCGTGTCCCACCTCGTCGAGCACGCCGGCACACCCCCCGAACTGGGCACGGTCGGGGCACCCCTGCCGAGCGCGCCACCCGCCGCCGAGCGCACCCCCGCCGAGCGCGAACTCGCCGGGATGCTCGACACGTTGTTCCCGGACCGCGCCTCCCGCATCGGCCACGCCCGGGATCTGGCACGGGAGCTGGAGTACGAGACCGACGGCTACGAGCCCACCACCGCCGACCTCGTGGCCCTCCTGAAGGCCCACCCCCGCGCCCTCGCGTCGCTCGGCGCGGCCCCGGCGAGGAGCGCGACGGGGCCGGTCAGGACCGCGTGGACGCAGCTCTTCGCGAGGGCCCGCGTCCTCGCCCCCGGCTCCCTGCTCTCCACCGACGAGTACGGGTCCCTGCTCGACCTGCTGTGCCGGGTCCACGAGGAGCAGCCGAGGCTCCTGCCCCGGGCGGCCCCCGAGGCGCTGCCGTACGCCGTCCTGCCCGAGAGCCTCACCCGTCCGCACCTCGGCGAGGACGACCTGCGTGCCGCGATTCACGGGCTGGAGGAGCTGTCCGACAGCGAGAGCGTCCCCGAGGGCACCCCGCCGGTCCCGGCGCTGCTGCGGCTCGTCGAGTACGTGGCCGCCTCCGCGGCGCACCCGCTCGGCGACGAGCTGCGCGCGTGGTCGAGCGCGGTCGCGGACCGGCTCGGCGTCCACGCCGGAGCCCTGGGCGAGCGGCGCGACGACGCCAACCGCTGGGCCAAGCGCCGGAGTTCGCCGGTGACGCGGGTGGTGATGGAAGTGGAACGCGACACCGCGACCGCGGAGGAACGCTACCGGTGCCGGATCCTGCTCGCCCGCGAGGACGGCTCGTACAGAGTCCTCAAGGAGTCGGAGACGGTCTCGAAGACCCCGGGGGAGGCGGCGCGCGCCCTCGGCGAGGCGGTCGCCACCGCCCGCCAGGAGCCCGGTCAGGGCGACCACGTGCCCTGGGTGACCGTCGTGGTCGACCGCTCGGGACTCGACCTGGCCGTCGACGAGTGGAGGCCCGAAGGACCGGACGACATCCTGGCCGCCTGGCCCATCGGCACCGAGTACCACGTCTCCCTCAGCTGCCCCGACCTCGTCGCCGACAGAACCGTTCGCGAGCTCGACCAGAAACGCCGCTGGAAGCTGGGCCGCTCGTCGACGCTCACCACCAGCCGCACCCACGGTCACGGGGGACACCTGCGGATGCTGCTGGGGACCGAACACCGCGACACCGCGCGGGTCGTCCTGCACGGCCCCGCCGACCAGCGGAAGTCCTCGCTCATGATCTGTCTCGCCCTGGGCGTCCCCGTCGTGCTTTGGGACCGCGACGCCGACGGCTACGAGGACGCCGACAGGCTCGGCGGTCTCGCACCGGACGGCGGGCTCGACGCCCTCCCCGAGCGGGTCCGGGAGTTCCGGAGCCACTCCGCCGCCCACCCCGAGGAGCGGCGGGCCCGCCCCTCGCTCGTCTGGGAGGCCGACGGACGCCACCCCACGCCCGAACCGCTGCACCTGAGAGACCCCTGGAGAGGAACGCACGCGTCATGACGACCTCGGAGCCCCTGGCCGGCCCTGACCCCCGACGCCTGCCCTCCGCCGACGGGCCCGACGACTGGCGGCTCTTCCAGGGGGACGGCGAACGCCGCGAGGTCCCGTTCCCCTCCGCACCGCCGTGGCGCCGGTTCGACCGGCCGGAGTCGCCGAACGCAGTCGTGGCCCCGCGCCCGAGGCCGTACCTCATCGGCCCAGACGAGGCCGACGTCGTGAACGCGGCGCTCCACCTCCGCCGCCCCCTCCTCGTCACCGGCCAGCCCGGCACCGGCAAGTCCTCGCTGGCCCACGCCGTCGCCCACGAACTCGCACTCGGCGCCGTCCTCCAGTGGCCCGTGAACAGCCGCTCGACCCTGCAGGACGCCCTCTACCAGTACGACGCCGTCGGCTGGCTGCGCGAGGCCACCCTCCGCCGTGACGCGGACGGCACGGAACCCGACATCGGTCAATACATCAGGCTCGGCCCGCTCGGCAACGCGCTCGTCCCCCGGGACCGCCCCCGGGTGCTGCTCGTCGACGAACTGGACAAGGGTGACATCGACCTGCCCAACGACCTGCTGACCATCTTCGAGGAGGGCGAGTTCACCATCCCCGAACTCACCCGCCTCCCCGAGGACCACGCCCCGGTCCTCGTCCAGACCGACGAACCGGACGCCCCCGCCCCCATCACGCGCGGCTGGGTGCGCTGCTGCGAGTTCCCGGTCGTGATCATCACCAGCAACGGCGAACGGGACTTCCCGCCCGCCTTCCTCCGCCGCTGCGTCCGCCTCGACCTTCCCGAGCCCGACGAGCGGCGCCTGCGCGAGATCGTCGCCGCCCACCTCGGCCCCGCCGCCCTGGACGACGCGGACGACCTGCTGCGCGAGTTCCTCGGCCGCCGCGCCACCGGCGAACTCGCCACCGACCAGCTGCTCAACGCCGTCTTCCTCCGCAAGGGCGGCGTCGACCTCGACGCCGGCTCCCTCCTCAAGGCCGTCCTGCACCAGCTCGGCGAAGCCGTGTGACCCCGTGATCGAGCGCGTGACGAAGATTCTGGCGGACAGCGGCGCCGAACTGTCCCAGGAGGAACTCCTCGACGCCCTGTGGCTCGCCGGGAAGCTCCCGCGGGCCGCCTCCGCACCGCTGGCCCGCGCCGCCGGCGTCCCCGACGCACCCCCACCGTCGGCCGGAGCACCGCACCAGGAGCGCCCGCCGTCACCGCCGACCGACGACGCGGCGTCCGACGCGACCGCCGTCGAACCGCCCGCCACCACCCCCACGGGCTCCGCGCCCGCCCGCCCGCTCCTGGCGGCGGAACGGCGACCCGCACCCGGGGACGCGGAGCCGGACACAGGGGACGCACCGTCCCCCGCGATGCCCGTCCGAGCCCCCGACACCCGCCCCTTCGGAGCGGAGCGGCTCCGCCTCGGCAAGGCCCTCCGACCGCTGCGGCAGCGCTTCCCTGACCCCGGCCGCCGGGAACTCGACCTCGCGCGGACCGTCGCGGCCATGGCCGACACCGGACTTCCCGAGACCGTCACCCGCCCGGCGCGCACCCGCTGGTTGTCCCTCGCCCTCGTCGTCGACGACGGCGTCTCCATGGTCCTCTGGCAGCGCCTCGCCGCCGAGATCAGGGAACTCATGGAACGCGCGGGCGCCTTCCGCGACGTCCGCGTGTACGGACTCGACACGCGCGCCGCCACGCCCGGCTTGCGCACCAGCCCGTACCGGCACCGAGGACGCCCCCGGTCGCCGAGGACACTGTGCGACCCGACCGGGAACACCCTCGTGGTCGTCGTCAGCGACGGCGTCGGCGACGCCTGGTGGGACGGCGGGATGCGCGGGGTGACCGAGCAGTGGGCCCGGTGCGGCCCCACCGCGATCGTCCAGGCCCTGCCCTCCCGGCTCTGGGCGAGCACGGGGATCGCCGCCCGGCCCTGGCGGGTCACCACCCGTCGCCGCGGCGGGCCGACGCACGACTGGCACGTGACCGACCCGGACCTGCCGCCCGACCTCGTCCGCTACGACCCCGTACCCGTCCCGGTCCTCGAACCGACTCCCGCGGCCGTCGCCGACTGGGCCCGGCTCATCGCCGCTCCGGGCGGCACCGCGCTGCTCCCGCTCTGGGACGCCGCCTCGCCCGCCGACCGCCCGGCCGACGCGGCCGCCACCCGCCGGAGCGACGACGCGGGCGCGGTCCTGCGCTTCCGGGAGGCCGCGACCCCCGAGGCGTACCGGCTCGCGGCGCACGTGGCCGCCGTCTCGCCCGTCACACCACCCGTCATGCGCCTCGTGCAGGCGGCCCTCGGATCCCCCACGGACCCCGGACACCTCATGGAGGTGTTCCTGGGAGGCCTGATGCACGAGGTGGGGGCGGACGAGCCCGAACGGCTGCCCCACCACCGGCGCTTCGACTTCTCCGACGAGGCCCGCCGCCTGCTGCTCAGCGCCGTGCCCGCGAAGGAGCTCCTGCGCACCACGGATGCCGTCACCCGGCGGATCGAGGCCGCCGTCGGCCGCGCCCCGGTCTTCCCTGCCTGGGTCGGACACCCGGACGGCACGGCCCGGGTCGGGGATACGGGACGCTCCTTCGGCTGGCTCCGGGACCAACTGATGGCGCGGCTCGGCATCCCGCCCGCGGACGCCGGCCCGCTGCTGTCGGCGGCGGACCGCGACGGCACGCGCCGAGGCCGGGCCGAGGTGCCGTCGCTGTACGAGTACGAGTTCGAGCCGTCCGACGACGAGCCGGGGGAGACGCCGCCGGCCGGCTGGGTTGCGCTCCTGCCGGAGGACCCGGTGCGGATCGGCCGGTTCCGGCTCTGGGCGCGAAGTGCGAGCGGGTGGCAGCACGTCGTGATGTTCCTGGCCAGGGACGAGGACGACACGCCCGTCATGATCCGGATGGGCTCGGAGCTGCACGTCGCCGATCCGGCGGCCGCGCTGTCCCTCGTCCGTACGGAAGCCGAGTGCCTGCTCAGGATGGCGGGCACGTACGCTCCCTCGCTCGTCGACGTGGGGGCCCGCGCCGTCGGTCAGCCGCCCTGGCTCGCGGCGACCTGCGTCCACCGCAGGACGGGCGACGTGTCGTCGGGTCCCGCTCCCAACCTGCGGGCCGTCCTCGACGAGTACGGGGGAACGGTCCCGGAGGAACTCTTCCTGCGGATCGGCCTCGGGCTGTCCCAGGCGCTTGCCCGGGCCCACGGGCTCGGCATCGTGCACGGCTCGCTCGCCCCCCGGTCCGTGCTCGTCTCCGACCACGACGTTCGGCTGGTCGGATGGGCGACGGCGACCCTGGACGGCACCGACAGCCCGTACCGCGACGAGCTCCCCACAAACCAGGAGTACCTCAACGCGGACGACGATGGTCCCGCGCTCACTCCCCGGAGCGATGTCCACGCGGCGGGCGCTCTGCTCCTCGCCTTCCTGGCGGGAGAGTGGGGCGACCCGAGGGCCGAGGACATGGAACGGGGCCCACTGGCGACGCCCGGCGTCGATCCGGAGCTCGTCCGGACGCTGTGGCGCTGTCTGCAGCGCGACCCCGCCCTCCGGCCGTCCGCCGCCGACCTGGCCGAGGCGTTCGCCACCGCGTCCGGCGGCGGGGGGGCCGGCCGAGCGCCGGCGGATTCCCTCGTGGCGATCACCGAGGACGTCCACCAGCTGCGCCTGCTCGCCGGCGAGAACCTGAGGGTCTACGGCGTCGAGTTCGGCCGCCTCCTCACGACGTACGCGAACCGGTTGGCATCCCTCGGGCGTCGACAGGAGTCTCTCGACGCCGCGGAGGAAGCCGTACGCGTGTACCGGGAGCTGGTCGTCGCGGAGGGCGAGTCCCACCTCTCCGAGCTGGCCGGCGCCCTCAGCAACCTGTCCGTGGGCCTGGGCGAGGCCGGCAGGGAGAGCTACGCTCTCGCCGCGGTCACCGAAGCGGATTCCCTGTACCGGGAGTTGACGCGGCAGGACTTCTCCGTCTACGGCTGGGGTCATGCGATGGTCCTGAACAACCTCTCCCACCGCCTGGCCGAGGCGGCACGGGGGGAGGAGGCGCTCCAGGCCGTCGAGGAGGCCGTCGCGATCGACCGGAGGGTGACCGCGCGGGGCCCGTCCGGCCGCGACGACGGCCTCGCGATGAGCCTGACGAACCTCGGGACCCGGCTCGGCGAGCTGGGACGGAGCCACGAAGCGCTGCGGGCCGTCACCGAGGCGGTCCAGGTCTATGACTCCTTGCCGTCCGACCGGGCGCGACGGGTCTGGAGGGACTTCGCGGTGAGCCTCAACAACCTCGCCGTGCTCCTGGGTGATCTGGGACGTCATGACGAAGCCCTCGACGCCCTCGACGAGTGCGCCGCCGTGGCACGCAGGTTCGGTGGCGAACCGTCCGGAGCGGCCGCGGAGGTCCTCGAGCAGGCCGCGCGCGTGCGGGGATGGCTGGAGGAGCTCCGCGAGGAGGCCTCCGCGCGGTAGGCCGCGCAGGGTGGCCGGTGGTGGGCGCAGTCGGCCACGCGAATGAGCTGTGCATGCCAAGAGGGGATCCCCACACCCTGCCTCCGACCCAAGGGGGACGCAGTGAAGACACCGGCGTACGTCACGAGGGGCGCCCTCACCCTCACCGGCGCGCTCGCCCTGGTCATCGCCCTTCCGGCCAGCGCCCTCGCCGCCCCGCCCACCGCCCTGCCCGCCAGCGCCGACGGCCTCGAACAGACCTTCCAGACGGCACGTAGCAGTCGGAGATGAACGCGCGCGTGCCGAGGGCGGTGCGGCGGAGGGGGCGTATCGCCGTGGACTTACCCGCGTAGGAGGGGCCCTCCAGGGCGATGGTCAACACGTCGGCGCCTCCGCCTGGTAGGAGCGCTCGGCGTAGAGGCCGGCGCCGTCGACGAGGTCGGCGGCCGTCGTGAAGGTGTGCCGGATCGGGCGGTACATCTTCCGGGCCGGGTGCATCTGCGATGACGTCTGTGATGTCGATGAGCATCCTCATGGATACCTCCTGGTGAGAGTAACAGCTAAGCCACTGAGCAGGGTTTTCGCAGGTCAGAGTGGGTAGGGCGAGTTATCGATCTTGGCGGTTCGCGGCGGTGGGAGGCGGTTCTGTGCGGTACTGATGCTGAGTTCATGCTGACTTTCCTGACGAGTTGTCAGGTCAGACCCAGAAGGGTGGGCTTTGCGTGTGCGCAGCATTGGCGAAAATTATCGCCGTCCGATCGCCGGGGCGCACGGGTGCGGTCAGGCGGTGTCGGTGACCATCCGCGGACGTGGGTTCGTCGCTCGAGCGGTGCGATGAGGACGGTTGGGGTTGCCGCTGAACCTGAGAGCGTGATGTCGGAGCCGTCTGCCTGACGGCTGCTGGGCGGCCCTGGCTGTGAGATACGCGCAAAGCGGCGGGTTGACCGAAGCCGAGAGGGGCGCGCGCAGGAGAAGAACCGGGAGATCGCCGTCGCGCTCCGGCTGAGCGATCGGTCGGCGGAACGATGGCGTCGGCAGTGGAGTGAACGCGGCGAGGTGGGGTGGCCCCTTCAAGGGGGCGCCTGGTTGCCAGAGGCTCAGCGAGAGGCGGATCGCGAGACCAGCGTTCGAGTTGGAGTGCGGGCCACTCGTTCATGGCTGGGAGGGCTGGCGCCGGACGCTCGCCCGAGTGAGGACGTTGATCGACCGGCAGTTCCACGTCGGCTACACCGTCGAGGGGCCTGGGCACTGTTCCAGCGCCACGGCTGGTCGTGGCAGCAGCGCGGCCCGCCCGGTCGTCGAACGGGACGGCCAGGTAGTCGCGCTGTGGGAGAAGAAGGTTCGGCCCCGGGTGGGAGCGCCGCGGCGGCTCGGGGGGTCCGGCTGGCCTCGGCGACGTTTGCCGAGGTGTCGCAACGAAGGTCGTAGGCGTGCAGTTGGCGGCCGTGGGCATCACCAGAAGTCGAAGATCGAGCAGTGTCAGCCTCCCGGGGCGGGTGCCGTGGTGTCCGGCTCCGGGTTCGCGATCGCCTGTGCATTCGGGCGGCCGGTCAGAGGCGCCAAGTCGTCGACTGGCATCCTGGAGCCGTGATCAGAGAACCAGCGGAGATCGTGATCGGCGAGGGCGGGACGGTGGAGCTCCCCATGGGCATTCTGGTGGAGGCCGGTATGCACATCGGATCGAGGATCCTCGCCTACAGCGACGGTGATGGGAGGATCGTCCTCCGCCGCGAGGCCGACGCCATTGACGACCTGCTCAACGGCCGTCCTCTTTGACCGGACGGGCGGATGCGCGTGCGGCCGCGACGGCCGCGATGACGGTGTTCGCCGCTGCTTCGGGGGAGGTGTGCTCCCAGACGCGCACGACCGTCCAGCCCGCCTGCTCCAACAGCTTCGTCGTCTCGGCGTCCCGAGCCTTGTTCCCCGCGATCTTCGTGGCCCAGAAGTCCCGGTTGCTCGCAGGCATGGTGCCGTGCTCCGGGCATCCGTGCCAGAAGCAGCCGTCCACGAAGACCGCCACCCGGGCCGCCGTGAACACCACGTCCGCCGTCCGGCGAAGAGACGGAATCGGTCGCTTGGACACCCGGTAGCGCAGTCCCGCTCGGTGGAGGACGGAACGAAGGCGCATCTCCGGTCCGGTGTTCTTGCCCTTGTTGGCCTGCATCGACGCACGGGTGGCGGCGGACTGGGCCCAGGAGCCCTTCGGGAGCTCCGAGGGCAGTAGTCCGGCCTCGCGGGCCAGACGCCAGCCCTCCCGTAGGTTCTCCGACCGTGTCGCCAGGTCCACCTCGCCCAGCCGCACGGACGAGGTCCGACCGCTTTCCCGCCACCGAAGAGTCGCGCGCACCCGACCGGTGCGCATCGGACTGTCGAGGACGACGCTCGCACGCGTGAAATTTCCGTCGCCGGCGTCCACCAGCCGCAGGGCGGCTCCGCCGGCCGCGCGATCTTGTTCCCTCGAGATCTGGGCCCGACTGCGTCCGGGGCGTGGCTTCCAGGAGCGATCCCGCGTCCCTCGTGGCTCGCTGCTGGACTCCATCCGGAGCGGCACCCCTTTCCTTCTTCGGTGTGTGGCGGCGGAGCGTCCGTCGTCGTTCGCGGGCCTCCCGAACAAGCCCCGGAGGTCTTGGCCGCGCCGTCGACGAACCGGACGAAACCGATTGACTCGGTCCCGCACCATTTTCACCGGCTGAGCGGGCCGCGGTCGTCGTCCCACGATCATGAACACCCGAAACCGCGATACGGAGCGTGACGAACGTGGGCGCCGAGGTTAGCCGACGCTCGCATCGGCGGGCTCTTCTCGCGGTGACCATGGAGAGCGGCGAGGGAGTGTCCTCGGATCGCCGATGGACTCAGTCGATCGATGGGCCTATTCCTATCCGCATATGAGGTTATGTCCTCTCGGTGAGGCCCGCACCCACGCCGAGTGGCTCACTCACCGCGGTCAGGGAGACGTCTGAGGGGCGAGCGGCTTCGTTGGCCCGCCCGCCGTGGGCTTCGGTAATTTCTGTACCCTCGTGTCACAGCTTTCCTGGTCGGGGCTTCTCCTGGATGACCGGGGCGGAGACCCGAGGGGGGTCATGGACGAGTTCGACGCGCAGTACGAAGCCTTCAAGAACATGATCAAGACTCAGACGCCCGAGCAGGCTCTGAACACGATCAAGCTCTTCGGCATGGACGCGGCCATAGCCAAGCGCATCGCCGAGCGGCATCAGCGGGAGACCATCAAGGTCCGCGAGATGCGCCAACCCGGTTCGGTCGTCCGCAACAACCGGGAGACGTGGTACGTCGGTCCTCAGCAGGGTGACCGCTGTTGGCCCGCGCTCCAGGACCTGCTGAGGAAGGGGCACTGGGGCAAAGCCGCCCTGCAGTCCCTCGACGAGGCGTCCACCAAGGTCGTCTCGATGCTCGACCACCCCATGGAGCGTGGGTTCTCCACCCGCGGGCTCGTCGTCGGCTACGTGCAGTCCGGCAAGACCACGAACTTCACGGCCCTCATCGCCAAGGCCGCGGACGCCGGGTACAAGTTCTTCATCGTCCTGGCGGGCATCCACAACGGCCTGCGTAGGCAGACGCAGCTGCGCCTGGAGAAGCAGTTGGTGAACCCCGTCCCGGATCAGTGGCACCCGCTCACCGGCCCGGACGGCGACTTCGAGGCGCCTCCCGGCAGTCCGGCCGCCTTCTTCACCCACAGAAGCGATCAGCATGTGCTGTGCGTCGTGAAGAAGAACGTGCCGAGACTGAACAAGTTGAAGGAGTGGCTGGAGAAAGCCACCCCGGAGAACCTCAGGAACTGTCCCACTCTGATCATCGACGACGAGGCCGACCAGGCGAGCGTCGCCTCGAAGCGTACGAACCCACTGATTCGCGAGATCATCGACCTCTTCCCGCGCGGTGGTTACGTCGGCTACACGGCGACCCCGTTCGCCAACCTCCTCATCGACCCGACCGCGGACGACCTCTACCCGCGGGATTTCATCGTCAACCTGCCCAAGCCCGACGGACACTTCGGAACCGAGGTCCTCTTCGGCCGGGAGCCGATCGACGGCGAGGACCCGCAGGACGTGCCGGACGGCTACGACATGATCCGTGTCATCCCCCCGTGGGAGGTGGACCTCGTCCGCCCCGGCCGCGACGAGCTGGACGACTTCCTCCCCGAGATCGAGGGATCCCTGCGGACCTCCGTTCTCTACTTCTGGCTCGCAACGGCGGCTCGCCGGGTCCGCGGACGTGGGATCGCCCACTCCACCATGCTGATCCACACGAGCGTGAGCACGGTCGTCCACGAGAGCTTCAAAGAGCCCCTCGAGGACTTCCGTAAGAACGTCGTCGACCTCGTCGGCACCGGCGACCGGGATCTCCTCGACGAGCTCCGGACGTTGTGGGACGCCGAGGCCGCGCGCGTCCCCGGTTCCGAGCCTCCCCTCGGCGAGGAGAGGGTGCCCTTCGACGACCTCCTGAGCGAGCTCGCCGGAGTCATCGAGGACTGCCGCATCATCCTCGACAACTCCAAGAGCGTCGAACGCCTCGACTACGAGTCCGGCCCGATCGTGGCCATCGCCGTCGGTGGTAACACCCTCTCGCGCGGCCTCACACTTGAGGGCCTCACCGTCAGCTACTTCGTCCGTGGCGCCTCCACGTACGACACCTTGCTGCAGATGGGGCGCTGGTTCGGCTTCCGCGACGGCTACGCCGACCTGCCGCGGATCTGGATGACCTCGGAACTACGCGACTGGTTCCGCCACATCGCGACGGTCGAGGCCGAGATGCGTCGAGACATCGACGTCTACATGGTCGAGGACAAGACGCCGCTGTCCTTCGCCGTCCGGCTGCGTAACCACCCGGCGCTCCGGATCACCGCCGCCGCCAAGATGCGCGACGCGGTCAAGGCCAGTTCCTCCTACGGCGGCCAACGGGTGCAGACGCGCTACTTCCGCACACAGGACGCGGAATGGCTGCGCGCCAACCGTGACGCGGCCAGCCACCTCGTCCGCAGGGCGCTCGACGTCGGGGCCCGGCACGAGGACCGCACCGAGCACGGCCGACACCTGCTGCGAGACGTCCCCCACGACCTCATCCTGGAGTTCCTGGGCCGCTACCGCTTCCACGACAAGTCGATCGAATGTGACACGGCGATGCTGAGCCAGTACATCGAACGGCGTGTCAAGGCCCACGGAGGCCCCCTGAGGAACTGGAACGTGGCGATCATCGGCAAGCCCGGAGCATCGCCCGATGGCTCCTACGAGTTCGCCCCCGGTATCCGGGTGGAACGCGTCAACCGCGCGAAGCTCGAGGTGACGGGCCACGAGGCCGCGGACATCAAGACCCTGATGAGCCCCCGCGACGCGGGCGTCGACCTCGACGTGAGCGGGTCCGGTGAGCTCAACGAGGCGGAGCTGAAGCGGTTGCGTCAGATCCAGTGCCCGGAGACCGGTCTGTTGGCCCTCTACCCGATCGACGGTGTCTCACCACCCACGAGCAAGCGACGCGAACCGCTCGACGCCGTCGACCATGTCATCGGCGTCGGTCTCGTCTTCCCCCAGCCCCGAGGCGAGGACGCCAGGGTGGAGTGGTACAGCGCCGACCTCAGCGGCGTCGTCTCGGAGCAGGACGAACTCGACGCCATGGACGACGCCGAGAGGGCCATGCTCCTCGAGGACGGCCGATGAGCGACCTGCGCACGGTTCTGGACGAGCACTGGGAGCACCTGGAGGCCGTACCCGTCCCGCACGCCGACGTGCTACGGACCTCCGCCCTGCCCGTCCCCACCCCCTGTGGGCGGGTCCTGGCCGCCGTGGACGTGACCGGCATGCGTCACCTGATGGTCCCGCTGCGTGCACGACAGCGCATCGCCGACACCCCCGTGGGTGCCGCTCTCGCCATCTCCGAACGCCCGCTGCAGAGCGAGGACGGGTACACCAGGTATGCCGACATAGCCTGCAGCCGACGCGAACTCGACGACGTCTTCACCGGCCTGTGCCATGACGTCCTCGTGGCGTTGGAGGCCGACGCCGCACGTCCCTATCACACCGCACGTGTGGTGGTGGACCGTTGGCGGCAGCTGTTCGCCCCCCTTCCCCGGGGCCTGACCCCCGCCCAGATCACCGGCCTGTTCGGCGAACTGCTCGTCCTCGTCCGTATGCTCGAGGACGACCCCGACGCCGTGCGGCACTGGAGCGGCCCCGAGGGCGGCCGTCACGACTTCAGCGACGGTCTGCGGGCCGTCGAGGTCAAGAGCACTGTCACCGAGTCGGAGCGCCGTACAGTGCGGGTGCACGGGCTGGACCAGCTCGAGGCACCCGTCGGCGGTCTGCTTCTGGCCTGGCACCGTTTCGAGGTACACCCCGAGGGTGAATCGCTGCCCGAACTGGTCACGAGGGCGAGGAAGCTGTGCGGCAGTGAGCTGACGCTGCTGTCCAAGCTCATGGGCCTCGGTTACCGGCCCTCCGGCGACGACCACCGACACGATCCGCGTCTCCGCCTCGTCGAGAGTCGATGGCACCTGGTCGACGACGACTTCCCGCGGCTCACGACGGCGTCCATCGCCGGACAGGCGCCGCCGCCGGGGGTGTTCGACGTCGAGTACACCGTCGACCTGGCCGCAGTGCGCACCGAACCCCTCGACGACACGGCCGTGAACGAACACCTCACACGGATGGGGGAGACCGCGTGACCACGTCGCCGCGCTGGATGTCGGAGCCCTACGGGCCCGGAGGCGGCGGTGCCGCGGAGGGGATGCTCAAGAACCTCGACGCCACGGAACTCGACCCGCTGACGCTGCTCGTGCGCGAGTCCGTGCAGAACAGTTGGGACGCCCGAGTCGGTGAAGGACCGGTCGACTACCGGATCGAGCTGCGTACGCTGGGGCCGGGTCAAGCCCCGGTGTGGCGCGCACTCCTGTCGGAGAACGCGCCCACCGCCGAGCACCTCGCCCTGCGCTCGTCCCTGGCCCGTCCCGTCCCGCGGATCCTCACCGTGACCGACACGGGCACGCGCGGTCTGGGCGGCCCCACCCGCGCGGACGTCGTGACCGACGGCGACGCCGACTTCGTCTCCTTCGTCCGCAAGACCGGCAGCTCCCAGGACCTCGACGGCCGCGGCGGTACGTACGGGTACGGCAAGGCCGTCTTCCACCTGGTCTCCGCGTCGCGTACGGTCCTCGTCCACACCCGCTGCCGGATCGAGGGCCGGCTGGAGACGCGACTCATCGGCTGGGCCGTCCACGAGAGCTACAGCACCGAGACCGTCGACGGCCCGAAGACCTTCACCGGACGCCATTACTGGGGCCGTGCACGGGACGGCTACGTCGAGCCCCTCCTCGACGAGGAGGCCGACGAGGTCGCCCGTCGCCTCGGGCTGCCGACGTTCCCCCCAGGGGAGACCGGCACCACCGTCGCCATCGTCGACCCCGCCTTCGGAGGGCGCGACGACTCCGAGGCGATGCGATGGATCGCCGACTCCATGGTGTGGCATCTATGGCCCAAGATGCTTCCCGAGGGTGGGGACGCCCCCATGCGGTTCTCACTCCTTCACGACGGTGCGGAGGTTCGAATCCCCCGCCCGTCCGAGGTGCCGCACCTGCGTCCTTTCCTCTGGGCGCACGGCCAGATGGACCGTGAGCTGCGCCATAAGGGCATGCGGCGTACCCTCGGGCGTCTCGGCGTCCGACGATTCCTCGCTCCACCCGGACCTCCGCCCAGGGCCGCCCTCGAGGCCGGTCTCGGCGAGCGTATCCACCACACTTGTCTGATGCGTC
This sequence comes from Streptomyces sp. NPDC029956, assembly GCF_055574655.1. NCBI lineage: Bacteria > Bacillati > Actinomycetota > Actinomycetes > Kitasatosporales > Streptomycetaceae > Streptomyces > Streptomyces sp. NPDC029956. The sequence goes on from NZ_JBVHZJ010000043.1 coordinate 18,330, forward strand.
CCGTGGACCTCGTCGTGCGTTACCTGGAAGGACCGCCCTTCTTCGAGGAGCACGGCGGTTACGCCGCGGTCTTCCGCGCGGATCCCGGCATGGACCGCGTCTTCGCGGCCACCGAGCCAGCCAGCCACGACGACTGGAAGGTGGACCGTCTCCAAGGCGACGACCGACGGTTGGCCCGTCACGCCTTGCGCCAGATAACGGACGCCATGCGGGGGGCGGCGGCACCCGCCGCCGTCGTCGACCATGCCGGGGAGGGGGTCTCCCTCGCGGGTATGAGTCAACTCATGGCCGGCCTCATGGCGGGGGCTCCCGGTGAGGGCGGCTCCGCCGTCTTCGACGTCGCCCAGGGAACGGACGCCCCGAGCCCCGCCGGCACCACGGGGGCCGCCGCGACACCCCCCGGAACCGGTGTTCCGGGGGGCTTCCCGGGGGTGGTCGTCCGTGGCCGACGAGGCGCCCGGGTCCGCTACCTCGAGGAGCCCCTGCTCGACGTCCTCGACGGGCGGACCGTGCTGGTACAGCGCTTCCAACTCCTCGACACGGGCGAACAGACCGTGCGCAGCCGACTCTCCGTCGCCCTCGGCGACGACACGGGCCGCGAGGAAGCGCCCCCTCAGGGCGCGGCCGTTCCCACCGTCCTGGGCTGGAGGTGCGGAGACGGTGAGGTCCTGCGCACCGAGAGTCTCAAGGTGGCCGGAGGCGACGACGTCGTGTGGTCCCTTCTCGTCAGACCCGCCCCCGACACCGTCACCGAGGTCCTCGTGACCGCGGACCGGTGGGAGGGATCCGAGTGAACCGTCGGGCCTATCCGTACCGGCGCCCGCACCCGGACGCCGTCTCCATCTCCGGCTGGACCCTCCGCGAGGACGAGGGCGTCGCGGTCCCGCTGCCGTCTGCACTCGTCGACTGGGACTATCAGACGGATCTCGGGCTCGAGTGCTCCATCGACGTCGACCTCGACAAAGTCCGCGAGACCTCCGGCCTCCCCCTGGAAGCGGAGCTCGCCCTCACCACCGTGTGGAGCTCCTCCGGCTCGGGACTCCGCGTGCTCGCCCACCGCATCCCCCTGCACGGCGTCGGCGTCCGTACAGTCCAGCCCGCCTTCACCGTGCCGGGGCGGGAGAGCGGTGGCGTCCTGACCCTCGACACCCAGCTCGTCCTCGCACGGCGACTGGACAACCCCGACCCGACCGGTCCCCGCCGAGCCGGTTCCGTACTGTGGCGAACCCGGGCCCAGGTACGTCTCCAAGGCAACGCCTCGCAGTTCCCCATGGCCGTCGTCGACTTCCTGGACGCCGGATATCCGGCGGACGCCCCCTGGCATCTGGAGGTCGGGCGGAACCTGGAGGCCGCCACGATGGGCTCCCTCCTTCTCCTGGTCAACAGTCGGACACCCCTCGTGATCGAAGCGCTACGCAAGGCGAACAAGGCGACCACCGCCGAGCGGATGATCCAGTCCGCGCTACGTCAGGACGTCACCCGTCTCATGATCGAGCACGCCCTCGACCACGACGAACTCGACGACGACTCGGTCTTCGAGCCGGACACCCTCGGTCACACCCTGCTAGGTGTCGTTCGAACCCACTTCCCGAGGACCGACGTGGCATCCCTGCGCTCGGTGCGACGCGGCGACCCCGCACTGCTGTCCACCCGTGTCCAGGACGCCGTCGGCCTCTTCGCCAAGGAGTCGTGATGGCCTACCTGTTCCCCCGTCTCCTCCCCGCCGCGGCCGCGGAAATCGCCAGCACCGCCCGACACGGCACCCTGGACGAGCTCCGAAAGCGCGCCGGCTACTCCCACCCCGCCCAGTTCTACGCGGCCACGGGCGGGGTGAGGGCCCCCGAGGCCCGACTGAGGGAGATCCGGGAGGCGGTCCTCGCCGTCGCCATTGACCAGGGCTTCCCCCACACCCCGCTCGGGCGGAAGGTATCCCGCTTCGACGTCCCCGTCGCCGAGATCCTTCACCGCGACTCCGGGATCATCCCCGCCGAAGCCGTCGTCGGCGACATGTGGGCCTTCCTCTCCTTGATCGTCATGCCCGACGTCACCGCATGGCGCTTCCCCCGACTGCACGCCGAGCGCGTCCAGGGCGTCGACGTCACCCGCCACGTCTTCGGCCGCCTGTGGTGGCGAGCCCACCTCGTCCACGACGGGGACGCGTCGAGGGAGGACGTCTACGCCTCCCTCGCCGTCCTCAGCGAGTCCGCCTTCGACCAGATCTACGGCCGCCGCATCTCCCTCGGAGCCAGTCCTCATCTCGTCCGCGCCATCGTCAGGGTCTGGGCGGAGGCCGAGATCCCCACCGTGGATGTGAAGGAGCGGAAGCTCCTCCGTGAGTTCCTGATGCGGCTTATGCGCCTGCGCGCCTTCGTCTCCTTCGAGTCCCTCACGGCGGACGAGCTCGACGACGAACTTAGGGTCGCCCTCGTGGAGACACTGCACACCACGAGCAGAGTGGAGAGCGACGGGGCCGACGAGGAGGTCGTCAACGACTCACCGGACCTGATCACCACGAGGCCTCGGAGCGGGGTGACGTTCATCGGCCCGACGGGACGCAGTGGCGAGGGAGTCGCCGTCGACCTTCCTGTGCGTAGAGCGCCCACAGCCGTCGACGTGTGCGCGGGTGTCGGCGGGCAGGCTCTCGGGCTGGAGCAGGCCGGCTTCACCGTCCTGGCCGCCGTCGACATCGATGCCGACAGCTGCGCCACCCTCCACCACAACCGGCCCGGCTGGCATGTGGTCCACGACGACATCCGAAACGTGGACCCCAGGCAGCACCCGCAGTTGGACGCGGTGGACGTACTGTGCTGTGGGCTACCACGCTCGCCCTACACCATGGCAGGCCTGCAGCAGGCCATGAGCGACCCACGCGACGCCCTGGAGGCCGCTCTGGAGATGGCCCTCACCGTGCGTCCTCGCGTCTTGGTGCTGGAGAACATCCCCACCTTCCAGACCGATGCCCGTTTCGAGGAGCCCCGACGGCGCATCCGTGAGACCGCCGAGGCGCTGGGATACGACGTGGCCTGGGGCAGCCTTCAGGCGACGGACTTCGAGATCCCCCAAACCCGTGTCCACGGCTTCGTCGTCGCGATGACGCCCGAGGACATGAGTCGCTTCTCCTGGCCGACACCCACGGGCAGACCTGCTCCGACCCTCGGCGACACCCTGGTGGAGTCCATGGCCGCCCGTGGTTGGCCGCAAGCCGCCGAGTGGGCGACGCGGGCGGACTCCCCGGCACCGTTGATCGTCGGGGGCGCCACCGGCAGGGGCGGAGCCGATCTGGGGCCCTCGCGGGCCAAGGCCCAGTGGGCGCGGCACGGCGTGTACGGCGGGAGCATCGGCGACGAGGTACCTGGACCGGACTTTCGGCTCGACCTCGACGCGGAACCCCGCTACGGACTCCCGAAGCTCACCGTCGAGCAGGTGGCGCTCCTGCAGGGGTTCCCCGAAGAGTGGGGCATCCGGGGCAAGAAGACCTCAGCTTACCGCCAGGTGAGCCAGGCGGTCCCTCCGCGGCTCGCCCGTGAACTGGGCCGATGCATCATCGCGGCCCTCGGCTGACAAGATCGTCTCGTGTCTCCCGAGACGGGCCTCCCGTTTCGACTGGCGCGATGTCATCGACATAGAATCCGGCGTCATGCCCATCGATGCCTCGAAAACCCCGTCCGACGCCGAGCGCGTCGCCGATGAATCCACGATCGCGGTCGTGGACCTCTTCTCGGGAGCGGGTGGGTTCACCGCCGGGCTGACGATGGGATACGAGCCCGCCGGCGAGGGGTCCAGTCCGTTCCGCAGCATCGCCGCGGTGGAGTTCAACGCGGCGGCCGCGGCCACCTACGCGGCTAACTTCGGCGATCATGTGGCGAACACAGACATCACGGAGTGGGACGGCTCGGAGTACAAGGGTGAAGCCGACGTGATCATCGGTGGTCCTCCCTGCCAGGGATTCTCCGGACTGGGCAAGGAGGACCCCGCCGACCCGCGGAACCTGCTGTGGAAGCAGTACCTGCGGGTGGTCGAGGAGATCCGCCCGAAGGTCTTCGTCATCGAGAACGTCGATCGTTTTCTACGCTCACCCCAGTTCCTGGACCTTAAGGCGGCCGTCGCGGACAAGAAGCGATTGGGCGACTACCGCATCGTCGCGGCGGTCCTGAACTCCGCCGACTACGGGGTACCCCAGGCCCGACGTCGGGCCATCGTCATCGGAACCCGTGACGACGTCATCGCCTCGCACCCCACAGGCGCCCCCTTGACCCACCCCGCCGCCACCCACATGCGCCGTGCCGCGGGCCAACTCGCCACCGACGCGATTCCGGCCTGGACCTCCGTTCAGGACGCCGTCTTCTCCAAGACCCCCGAGGCCCCCGTGGGCACGGAACTGCCCGAGATCGAATTCGCGGCCGTCACCAGCGCGGGGGTTCGTGTGCCCGGGCCGTATCTCACGACCGAGCTGCACATCGGTCGAAGCCCCCGAGACCTGTCCCTGGCTCGATACAAGGCCATCCCCCGGGGCGGCAATCGTAAGGACCTGCGCGGCAAGACGGCACTCATCGACGGCGAGGAGGTCCCCCTGTCGACTCCCAGCTGGGACCGCCACGACAACGGCTCCGGCGACGTCATGGGGCGGCTGCACGCCGACCGTCCCTCGGTCACCATCCGCACCGAGTTCTACAAGCCGGAGAAGGGGCGTTACCTCCATCCCACGGCGGACCGGCCCATCACCCACTACGAAGCCGCCCTGATCCAGGGCTTCCCCCAGACCTTCAAGTGGCATGGCTCGAAGATCGAGATCGCCCGGCAGATCGGCAACGCCGTTCCGGTCGGCCTCGGCGCGGCCATCGGAAAGGCCATACACGAATACCTCCAGGGCTGCCGTCTTTGAACGGGCGGTGAGGTCCTGAGACGTGTCCGTTTGTTCGCCTGATTCCGGCAGAGCCGGATTCACCGAGCCCTTGGCCGAAGACCCCATTCGAGGAACGGACGAACTCGAGCGATACGAGGACCGGTGCCGGCACGGGGCGTCGCGCAAGACGATGAGACCGTCGGCGATTGACCACCGGCGGCGTGACATAGGTGGCATCGTCCGGTACAAGCCGACCGGGGGTGGACCGGCCCGCCGTCCCGGCAGGTCATCCGGTCCGGGGCGAAGCCTCTGCGATATCCGACGGACGTCCGGCGTGGACCTCACGGGGATCCACTGTCAGTGCTCCCCCGTAGGGTGGCTGTACAGACCGGATGCGGGGAGACGGAGGAAAGCGCCATATGGGCGGGACGCTACGTGTGGGGGAGGTCCTGCGTTACCCCGTCGACAAGGACCCGTCGGTGCAACACCTGGACGGTTACCCGAACTTCTACTTCGCGACGCACACCCCGGGGCATCGACGAGCCCTGCTCGAGGCCGGTATCAATGCGATGGCCCACGTACGGACCGAGGACGGCGAGCGCCGCCCCGCCGTGCTGATCCGTTCCAGCCCTTGGAAGGCCGGCACCGAGCAGACCCCCTGGCACGATGTCTTCGACCTCGACAACGGCCATGTCCGCTACTTCGGTGATCACAAGGTCGGACTGAGCGGACCGCCGGGAAGCACGAGGGGCAACGCAGCCCTCCTGGACGCCTTCGACGGGCATCAGGCGCCCACCCCCGAGGGCCGCGCCGGTGCCGTACCCCTCCTCATCTTCCGCGCGGTCTCGCGGAACGGCAGACCCAAGGGGTATGTGGAATTCTGCGGTGTGGGGATCATCGAGCGCGCCGAACGTCTCGTGCAGTGGGCCGGAAGAGAGCGGACCACCTTCACCAATTACGTCTACGACGTCGCGCTGATCGACCTGACCGTCGAGGACGACAGGGTCGACTGGGACTGGATCAGCGCGCGACGCGATCCCGGGACGCCCGACGACAAGGCACTGGAACTCGCTCCGAAGGCCTGGCGAGAGTGAGTCAGGCACGGTCACGCGGCGCTGCCCAGGGTTCGACGACGAGTCGCCCGCGCTCGCGTGACCAAGGTCCGGGAACAACAACCGGAGCCGGGAAGCCCGGAGGAGGCAGACCTCCGGCTCATCCATCGGCACTTCGACGGCCGCAAGCACGACTTCGAGGGTCTCGCCTCCGCCGTGGCGGCCCGCAGGTTCCGACGCAATGGTCACGGCTACCTGGAGGGATGGCTCACCCGGAGGTCCGGCGACGGGGGAGCCGACTTCGTCGGCCGCCTCGACCTGGGCAGCGGTCTGGCCGGCACCAGCCTCGTCGTGCTGGGGCAGGCCATGTGCATCCTGCCCGGAAGTAGCGTCTCCGCCGAACAGATCGCCAGAGTCGTCGCACGCCTGCGTCGAGGTTGGATCGGGGCATACGTCACCACCGGTGTCTTCTCGGAGGCCGCCCAGTTGGAGATGGTGGAGGACCAATACCCCATCATGCTCCTCAACGGACGGGAGCTCGTCCGTGAACTCCGCACCATGGCACGGGACGACCACGGTGGCGACCTCATAGCCTGCATCGAGCACGTCATCGACCAGCAGACGATCGACGTCACCAACCGCCGGCCGGAGGAGATCCTCCTCGAGTGAGGATCTCCCGGTGTCACGGGGCCTGAGATGAAGTCTTGATCCTTTTCTGGCCGGGGTCGCACTGTGCTAGCCCTCGGGGATGCTGAAGGTGGTCGCCCCGCATCACCATCTGGCTCGTGGCGTCGGCGATACCGACGGACGCCCTCGTGCAGGACGGGAGCGCTGCACGAGGGCGGGTCACCGAGGCACCGTCGAAGAACGGATCACTCGGACACGTGGGAGTAGTAGCCGGCGATACCCAGTTCCGGGGAGCCCACGAGCAGAGCCCGGTCGAGCAGGGTGTTGTTCAACTCGCAGCTGGTCTCCGGAAGCAGGACGCACGCGTGGCATGCGGCGAGGTTGAGTCCGTCCGCGCCGCTCGCGTCGGCCTCCATACACAGCGGATCGGCCGAGCACCACGAGATGCGGCGCAGTGCCGAGTCGAGCGAGGAGGCGAGCCGGTCGGGCTTCCCCTGGGCGATGATGCCACCGAGACTGCCGGCCGAGTCACTGGTCGCCGTGTACAGCAGGAAGGCCGCCATCTCGTCCGAGACGTACAGGCGCTCACGCAGGGCGGCTGCGGGATAACCACAGTCCAGACTCCACTCGTTGATGAGTGCGTGTGCCAGGGTGTGCACCAGGACCAGCCGAGGGGACACGGGTGACCGGGGCTGTGCGTCGCCGCGATCGCGGAGCGCCTCGGTGTGCCGCTGCCGCAAGCCCTTCACACGAGCACCGCCCGGCCCTGACTCCACCTTCGACTCCCAGTCGCGCAGTCGGTCCACGTCCAGCCGGACGAACACCCCCTCACCGATCACCTCGATCGCGGGGAGCCAGGAAACCCCGCCCAGATGTAGCGAGGCACGCCGACCCGGTGGGTCCGACGGCATCGGGGCGGTAACCCGCGTGAACGCCTTCAGGGCCCGCACCTCACGCAGACGCTTGACCAGCATCGTCTGCTCGACACCGGGCACCGTGGGAGAGTCGACCGTGGTCTCCGCCGGGACGCACACGAAGTGCTGGTTCTCAGGGGTGTCCTCGGTGGTGGAGCTGAGCTGACGGAACTCCTCGGTGCGCAGTCTGTCCGCCAGCTCCAGGGCGTCCGGGTTCTCTGGGTCGGAGTCCTCCTCGCGTTCGGCGGCCTCGAGGGTTCGGACGGCGTCGACGACGTCCGCGGGCGTGTAGCGGTCGTCGGCCAGCCAGCCTTCGTCCGAGGCGTATTCGACGATGCGTGCATCGTCCTTGCCGACGAGGTGTCTGCGGTGCTCGCGCCGCAGCACGAGCTGCATCAACGTCTTGTGCCACGGCGGAATGGTCAGTGCGGAGCGGACCACGGGGAACCATGCCGCGGAGGCACCTCGCTGCAGTGCCTGGAGGGGTTCCCCACAGCCCGGTTGCGCCGCCTCGGCTCCGAGCCAAGGTCGGTGGCCCTTGCAGGTGATCCCGAGTCGGTCCATCGCCTTGCGGCTGAAGGCACCTTCAAGTGAGGCCTTCCTGCCGCAGCTGCATTGGATCACGATGGAGCGAAGGGACGCGGTACGCCCGGTGGAGATGAGCTTCATCCGGCACCGGTCGGTCGATCCGGGGGACGTCGGTTCGTGACGCCGATGGGCCCAGTCCCAGTAGGGGAACTCGGACAGGTGTCCCTTCGAGCAGGCCACGATGAAGCGGGAAGGGGTCACCGCCCGGTCACATTCCCCACAATGCCCCCGGCCTTTGGGGGAATTGAAACCGCTGTAGGGCCTCAGTGCGCCGCACCCCTGGCATGAGTACGTGGTCGGGAAGCGTCGGACGCGCACTCCGTCACCGGCCGGTGGGTCGGAGGCCGGTGGGAGATGGAAACCCCGTACGCCCAGGTCGCTTTCGAGCCTGGGCTCGTGGATGTCGAAATCCGGGCCGATCTTCCAGCTGTCCAGTCCGCTCACCAGGAACGACTGGTCACCGATAGCCACCATCGAGCCGACGCCGTACGTGGTGATCTGTTGGGCGCGACGCACCGCGCCGAGACGCCCCAGCACCCCCTGGCCCTGGGGCTGAGCCCGGCCCTCCTGCTCGAGGCGTCGTCGGCTCCCCGAACGAAGTCCCATCTCAGGCCTCCAGGTACAGGTCGGATTCTACGTCCACGTCGCGGAAACTCCACATGGTGTCAATGGCTTCGGTCAGGTCGTCGTCATTGTGCGCGCGGAGCAGTGCGGTGTCCGCGTCGCGTTTCTCACCGGGGCGTCTGCGTCGGGGCGCCTCGTAGACCAGGCACGGATTGTCGGCGGCGTATGCGCACCAGTCCTCGATGATCCAATCGATCTCCTGTGCGACGTGGTCCGCCTCGACCGGATCGATGTTCCGAGCCCTGGCGACGAGCGCGGTCCTCAGACCGCGGAGTCGGTCGGCGTACCGCTTGACGCTCCCGGCGGAGGCGTTGGGACGGGCGTCGGGGATGGTGAGGCGGGCGAGTCCGATGAACGCGGCGTGTAGGGCACGGTCGCGCGCTCGTGGTGAGAACGGCGTGACGCTGGTGGACTCGACCTGTCGGTACAAAGCCGAGTGATAGGGGATGAACCCCTCGTAGTGTGAGCGGTCCCGGGACCGAGCCGAGTTGAAGAGGGTGACGACGAGACCGGGGTGGAGACGCCCCACCCGACTGGTCGCCTGGATGTATTCCGCAGTGGTCTGTGGCTGTCCCAGCACCGCCATGAGGCCCAGGCGGTCGACGTCCACCCCCACGGAGATCATGTTCGTGGCCAGGACGACGTCGGAGGCGGCCTTCGGTAGACCGGCCTCCAACTCCTTCAGCTTGTCTGGGATGCGGCTGGACGGTACACGGCTAGTCAACTCGGTCAGCTGCTCCACCTCTCGCGCACGACGGTCCGGCAGGTCGTCGTTCCCGGCCAAGAGCTCCAGACGTTGATGCACGTCGTCTCGTACCTGCAGCTCGGCGGCGGCGAGGAGCCGAAGGCTGTTGAAGTAGCCCACGAGGGTCCAGTAGGCGTCACGTGTCTCCTCACTCCCCTCGATGAGGCTCGCGTGGTGCAGCAGCGCCGCGTAGGCGCGCACCAGCAGTGTCGCCTGAGACGTGCCGGGGGCGAGAAGCCCCACGTAGCGGCGGGTCGCCTTCCTGTCCGCGGACGCCTCGACGGCGAACCAGGAGTCCCGGGCGTCGATGCCCGCGGGCGGGAACTGGGCTACCTCCGTGCGGTCGAAGAGGGCCTTCCCCTGGTCCTGTGCACGACGGATGGTCGCCGTCGACGCGATGATCTTCGGGCGGTCACAGGCCAGGTCGATCGCCGCTTCGTAGAGTCCGGCGAGGGTCCCGAGCGGACCGGAGATCAGATGCAGTTCGTCCTGGACGATCAGTTCGGGTGACGGGACACCGAGGTCTTCGAGGTCTCGGTTGAAGATCGCCGCCACCTGTTCGCGCCAGGCGATCTGAGCGAACTTGTCGGCGGTCGCGATCACCAGGGTGGGATGGTGGTGGTAGACCGCTTCGTCCACCAGGTGCACGGGGAGGCCTGTGCGGTACTCGCAGTCGGCGTTCGGGCAGCGGATCTCCAGGCGTCGGTCCTCCGCTTCCACCTTGTAGGCGTGGTGGTCCAATGCGGTCCCACACCAGGAGCAGGACCTGAGCTGCACGGGGTTGGCCTCGTGCAGCGGTTTTCCCTCGGCCAACCTGCGCAGACCCGTCTCCGCGGACTTCTCCTTGTCCGTCTTGGCGTTCAGGTAGTTGGGGGTGGCGGCTTTGCCCACCCACATGCCGATGGAGATCGGCTCCGTTCCGAGTGCTTCGGGCTCCTCACGGCGCATCTTCTCCATGACGCAGATGAGGGCTGAGGCACGCTCGAACTGCTGCAGGGTGAGCAGGCGGAGCGTGTAACGCATGAGTACGGTCACGCCTGCACCACGGTCACCTAGGCGTAGGCGACGCAGGAAGGTGGTGAAGGCGATGAGACCGAGGTACGCCTCGGTCTTGCCACCGCCTGTGGGGAACCAGAGCAGGTCCGCGGTCTCCCTGTCGGGGTGGTCGGGGTTCGCGATGCCGTTGAGACACAGCAGAAGGAATCCGATCTGGAAGGGACGCCAGGCTCCGTCCTCGACCGGCTCGCCTGCTCCCCCCTTCTTGATCCAAGACGTCCGGGCGCGCTGCGCGGCCATGGCGCGGTTCGCCATGCGGAAGGCCTGCATGGCCTGGGGATCGCGTTCCAGGAGATCGATACCCGAGTCCATGCGTGCGCGGGCCCGGTCGCACAGTGCCAGTTGTCGGTCGAGGGTCCGGGCGAACTCGCTGTCCGCACGATGGTGGGTGCGCAGCGTCGAGGCGTCGACACGGCGATCCGCGATCCAGCCGCCGTAGGCACTGGCCAGATCCCGCAAGGACCTGACGACCTCGGTGTCGTCGGAGTCGGCCAGTCGCCGCATTCCGAGCGACGCCTCATCGATGTCCCGGTTGGAGTCAGCCAACAACACCTCGTAGGAGGGGGCGAATTCGCTCCACACCGCTGACGTCGCGGCCGGCGCACAGTCCTCCGGGCGTAGGTCGCGTGGCCTGGGGGGCAGCCATTCCCAGTCCGCCGCACAGCCGTGTCCCGTGGCGAAGTTGGGTGCGTGCCGGTGGAGCAGTCGACTCAAGACCACCTCGTCGTCCGTACTCGACGGCGCGGGCCGTTCGACCAGAGCGGGGGAGCCGTCGGCGACATCGACACGGATTCCCGCCTGGAAGAAGCAGAAGGTGTCCTGGATCTGCCCCTTTCCGATCTCGTGGGTGTTGACCAGGGTCGTGGTCACGGCCACCACGCCGCGGGGGCCGCTGGGACGGCGCACTCTGACACGCAGTACGAGGCCGGGGGCGAGGTTGCGTGGCTCCTGGTGGAGCTCGGTGACGTCCACTTGTACGGGTGGGAGGGGGAGAGGACGCCGCCGCCAGTGGAGACCCTGTTCATCGGTCGTCCGCCGTTCCGCACGCTCGGCCGTGGTCGGGACGCCGGCTTCGTCGATCGGGTCGTACACGGCGGCGGTGGCCGTGACGACGATGTTCCGGCAGACCGTGGGGTCGACCGCGAAGGTGAGCCCCAGGGCCGAGGGTTTGCGAACTCTCGCCAAGGTCACACCGGTGTCGGGGACCTCGTCCACGGTCAGGGTGGAGTCGGCGTCGTCGTGGTCGAGTTCACGGGTCGCGGCTGTGAGGTCGTCGGTGTCCCGCGTACGCGGGAAGAGCACAGCGAGGGCGTAACTGGTCGCGGGCCAGTCGCGAATGGTCTCCGTCGATTCGGCGTCCGACCCCGTGGGACCGAGGAGATCGCGACGCAACCGTTCGACGAGCTCCTCCCGGAACCGATAGTGCTCGCGATGGTCAATCATGGCTGCCCTCCGACACGCCGTCCGTGTTGTCGTAGTGGAAGCGGCTCAGTCCGCCCAGGCGCGGGGCGAGCCAGACGCCGTGATCACCCAGTCCCGCGGCGATGCCGGCGGCGGTGCTGCCGGTCACCGTCTCGACGGACTCGACGCGGACCCCGGTGATCCTGGCAGGCCACGCGGAGGGGTGGTGCTTCGGCCCACGCCGCTGGTAGCGATAGAGGTCTTTGCGGAAGGAGTCCGACACGAGACCGATCGGACGGTCGTCGGTACGTATCAGGTAGGAGGGCGACATGAAACCGGAAGCGTTCTCATCACCGGTACGGAGCGGGGCGTCGATCCTCTCCAGGGTGACAGGGGTGCCTGAGAGTAGTCCCTCCCGGAAGAGGCGTTGTAGGTCCATCACGTCACCGGTGAATCCGGTCGTGCCCGCGGGATGGGTGACGTGCACGTCACCGCCCTTCACCTCGATGCCTCTGCGTTTCCATTTCGTCCAGTCGTAGCGACCCCACCGCCGGGTCGCAGGGCAGCGACGCACGTGGAGGACATCGGGTGAGGGGTGGCGGTAGAGCTCCTCACGAGGCCGGGTCATAGCGACGTACAGCGTTCGAACCTCCTCCGAGGCGAGGGTGAGGGAGTCGAAACGTGATGCGTCCAGCGGTCCGGGATCGACGACGAGTACGCGGTCGAACTCCAGTCCCTTCGCGCGGTGGAAGGTGGACACCAGCAGATGATGCTCCGGCTGAGCCGTCAACTCGTCCGGGAGCCGCTCGCCGGCCAGTGCGTCCCGTAGACGGTCGAGGGCGACGGTGCGCCCGGTCGGGTCACCGAAGCGCCCACGCAACAGCCGCCACAGACGGTCACCGTCCTGTGTCGTGGGAAACACGTGCCCGGCGTGCTGAAGATCGTCGAACACCCGACGGGACAGCGAGGCACCCTCGACTTCCCGTAGCAGGGTCTCCAACCATGCGGGAGCGGAACGGTCCCGGGCGGCCCGCCGCAACTGATGGTCGATCCCGAGGGTGTGCAGCTGCTCGGACACCAGCAGTGCCTGACCATTGGTGCGACACAGAAGTGCGGTGGAACGATCCCGGTCACCCAGCAGGTCGCGGAAGTAGGGCTCGTCGAGGTCGCCGAAGTCGTTGGCCGCCAGCAACTCATCGCGGAGTTCCGCGTGGAGGGTCTCAACGCCGGTCGCGTCGAGGTCACCGCTGTCGCGCACACGGGTTTCGAACCGAAGAGCCGTACGCGCGTCGTCCGTGCGGGCACGGAAGTTACGACTGAGAGTGAGATGAAGGAGGTCTTCACCGAAGAGGGTCTGCAGGGATCGGAAGAAGCGTCCTGGCTCAAGGGCCAGGTTCTTCTGGCCACTGACCGAGAAGGCGTAGATGGCTTGGGCGGGATCGCCGACGACCGTGAACCCACAGTCGTAGCGCTCCAGCAGGTTCTCGACCAGTGCGCTGCGTTCTCCCGTCAGGTCCTGAACCTCGTCGATGACGACGTGCCGAAGACCTTCCTCGAACAGGGCGTCCGCCCGGCCGGCCGCGATGGCGACGGCGGCCTGCTCGATGCGTTCGTCGAACGAGAGGCTCCGCCAATCGGTCGCGGGATCGATCAAGGTGAGCACGTCGAGCGCCCAGGAGTCGAAGGTCATGACCCTGATCTGCCGGGCGTCCTCGCCTCCCTGGGAGAGGATCCGCCCTCTGAGTTCCCGCACGGCTGCCCGGGAGAAGGTGAGCACCAGCACTTCTCCAGTGTTCAGTCCTTCGTCCTGGAGGAGACGGTCGAGGCGCCGTACGAGCGTATAGGTTTTTCCGGCCCCGGCCCCGGCCGTGACCAGGACCAACGAGTCGGCGGGCTGTTCCACGACGGCCGTCTGTTCTGTGGTGAGAGGGTTGTCCGCCCCACGCACTTCCATCAGTACGCCTTCTTCCACAGGTATTCGAACTCCGTGTACGCCAGATCGCGTCCGAAGTTGTCGATGTTGTCGCGGACGTTGAGGATCAGGCACTCGGGCTCACCGCCGTTGGCGGGGCCGCGCAGTCCACGACCGATCATCTGCACGTAGGTGTTAGGACTGTAGGTGGGCCGCGCCACGACCACCGCACGGACCTTGGGTGCGTCGAACCCCTGAGTGAGGACTCCGTAGTTCGTCAGGACGCGGATCCTGCCGGCGCGGAAGTCCTCGATCCTTCGGGCTCGGATGCTGGCCCTGGTCTTCGAATCGATGAAGGCGGACGGAACACCGCGGTCGTTCAAGAGCGCGGCGATCACCTTGGAGTGCTCCACGGAGGTTGCGAAGACGAGGACGGGCCAGTCCTCATCGAGCCTCTCGATCTCCTCGATGATGCGCCGAGTGCGAGACGCGTCGTCGGCGAGTTCCTTCACGACGGTGTCGGGGATCCGCATGCTGTTGTTCTGCAGGACTCTTTGGAGTTCGAGTGGCGACAAGGTGATACTGCGTCCGGGAAGCTCGCGCTGCTCGACCCTCGACAGCACTCCGAGGTCCTGCAGGTGTCGATGCGCCGCGTTCTCGTCGTCCCCGTCGAATGCGCCGAAGTCGAGACGACGCTCACCGAAGCGCTTCACCAGACGTCGGGTCTCCTCGTCGTTCTTGCCGCGATAGGCGGTCGCGGTGAGACCTACGAGAGGGCGGGACACCTGGTGCTGATCGATGCCCAGCAAGTCCAGGATCCTGGTGTAGGTCTTGGGAACGGCGAAATGGGCCTCGTCGATGATGACTGCCGCGGCGTAGCGAAGCCACGAGTACCGATCGTCGGCAAGTCGCCGTACGAGTGTGTCATCGATGGCCACCACCAGATGGTGGCCATCGTTGAACGGCTCCGGATAGTGCCCCTGCCGCATGCGGCTGATGTGCAGTCGCGACGCGTCACCGAGGTGCGGCCATAGGAACTCCCACGTCGCGATCGCCTGTTCGCACAACTCCTCGCTCTGCGCGATCCAGAGAATCGGCCCGACCAAATGGCCGTCCCGCATGGCGCGCATGGTCGCCTCCGCCGCGACACGGGTTTTGCCGGCTCCCGTAGGCAGGCTGAGCATAGCCCGCTGCGGGGTGTCCTGGACCAGGAGCCGGTACATGTTGGAAACGACCTTGGTCTGGTACTCGTGCAGGTCGGCGAGGGCTCGAGGACCCATGACGGTGAAGCTCGTGGGTGGTGGCACATCGTCCGGGTCGCCGGCCCAGGCGGCGGGAAAGCCGTAACTCCTCAGGAACGAACGAGTCATGGACCCGCCGACCCACTGGGTCGGTGTGTCGTCGAATCCCGCCTCGCGGAAGGCCGGGGCGAGGGTGCGCAGGACGTCGTCCCCGTAGGACGCCATCACCAGGCGCGCGATGCGAAGGTCGTCGGCCTGGACTCCTCGCACTGTCTCGTCGGTCAGAAGGAGGCCTGCGGGGAGCCGGTCCCGCAACCGGTCGACTCCGACGGCCAGAAGCAGCTTCCGGGCGACGTCGGGCTCCCGGCGTACCGCGACGAATTTCTCGTTCTCCCGGTCCTTGGCCTGCTGCGCCAACAGGGCTCGACACGCGGACTCGTCGAGTCGAAGACCCAGCGCGGAGACCACGGCCATGAGCACCGACAACTCGTCGTCGGGGCCGCACAGGAGGATGTCGGACCCTGAGCGCGTTTGGGCCAGCGGCTCTTCCTCACGACCATGGCCTCTCGTGGTGAGCACCCGCGCGAGTGACGAACAGTGGACCAACCGCAGGTCCGTGTCGTGTGGAAGACGCTGCTTCAGCCGCGGATAGACGTCGAAGAGAGGTGTCGGGTCACCGGCGGGTACGTGCTCGATCTCCTCCTTGATGGCGAGCTCGGCGTCCTGCATCGACCACAGACCACGCATGCGCTCGGCGTCCGCAGCAGTCGGCACCAGCAGCGCGGGCAGTCGGTGAGCCCTAAGAGTGCGGTACTTGGCCGAATCGTGGGTCACGAAGATGCCGCCGTCCGGCCGAGATGCCCACTCCTCACCTACCCGGCACCGCGTGTCCTCGTGACTCGGCCAGGGAATCTCGGCGTCTCCCTCCGCGGCCTCCGCAAGGAGGGCATAGGCACGGCCGACGACACTGTCGTCGTCACTGGATTCGAGGCGTTCGAAGAGGGTGTGCCAGGCACCGGCCGGGACGTCGTGGACCTTCGAGGCCAGACCCAGCGCCGTGGCGAGCTCCGAATCGATCTCGGCGACGGGAAGCAGGTCGCCGTGTGAGTGAAGCCCGGGGGCGACGGACTCGGTGACGCGGCGCAGCCCCTGACCGGTGGGGAGGTGTACTCGTTCCCGGATCAGCCACACGATGGGTGAGTCGACGGTGACCTGCGCGCCCGTGTTGGGGCGGCGCACGGTCCAGTGATGCGGGACCCCGTGGCGGGGGAGGGCGTGGACGTAGGAGGCGCGCCCCTCTTCGGACAGACCCAGCAGCAATTCCAACGGCCCCGCGGTGTCGGAGCCGTCGACCTTGATCGCCTTGGCGCCGACGTGTTTGGCACCAGTGGGAAGAGAGCGGTTGAACTCACCGAGCGCATATTCGAAGTAGTCGGCGAACCACGCTGCCTCCTGGTCGACCTGTGCCAGCGCAGGTATCTCCGCTGCCCCCAGGTCCCCGAGCACCGTCATGTCGGGGCCGTGGAATCGCGGATCGATTGCCACGTGGGCGTCACGCGACAGGTCCGAGGGGACGATACGACCGGGGAGGAGGCACGCGTTCAGAGGACGAAAGCGACCATCGCAGCAACGAACCCTGATCGTCCTTCGGTACTCCGGGCACCGGGCTTGGATCGCCGTCACCGACGGGGCGCCACCGGCCTGGCGCGACAGCTCCCAGAACTCGGCCCAGTCACCGTCCTTGTACCGCTCGAATCCGATGTCCAGGACGGCCTCGAGGCGGCCCACGGCGCTGGCCTCGGTGATGCCCAGGACGGACATGGCTTTAGCGGCCTCAGGGTCGAGGACGACCTCGGGATGCACGTACCTCTGACCGTCGTGGAGCACGCCGGACGACGTGACGCGCCGATACACGCTTCCCGGACGGGGTTCGTGAAGCTCGCCCTCCTCGGTCAGCAGGATTCTTGCCCGCACCGCCTCGGCGGCGTGTGCGGAACCCCTGGACTTCATGTCGGCGGCGATCTGCAGAGCGAGGGCGCTCGCCCCGGGGCTGGCGTCCGACACCAGCGCCTCGAGCCAGCTCTTGACGGACTCGACGGGCCTGTCCGCCCGTTCCATGATGTCGCGTGCCCTGGAGCGACGCTCACGGGTCTCGATGCTGTGATGCACCCAGTTCGTCGGGCGACCGGGGTGTTCGGACCACAGCCGCAACCACTCCGGTTGCAGATTCTCAGGGTGGAGGCGCAGTTCCTTCGGCTTGCGCACGACACCCGACTGGTCCGGTACGGATGCACGCGCTACCGCGGCGTCCAACACGTCCGTGCTGAGCTGCCGATCGGCCCACTGGGCGGCTTCGCGTCCGCGTGCGGTGAGCAGTGTGAGGTACGAACCGGGATCGTCCGCCTCGACCAGCTTGGACACCGAATCGAGGATCAGCTCCGCCGCCGCTCGGATCAGTTCGGTGTTGAAAGGGCTCGTTTGAAGGTTCTGACGGTCGGGGTTCGTCTGCCAGGCCGCGTTCAGCACGCCGGTGAGGGTCGTGTTGTAGTGGGTGGGGAAGTAGGCCCAGAACTCGCCGCGTTCGGAGCGGTTCTTCACGCCTTTCCCGGGAACCGCCCAGGAGATGCGGATCGTCGGCCTGCCGTGCTGGTCGCCCGCGGCCTCCAACGCTTCCGGCGAGGGCGAGTGATCGCGGGAGAACACGCGCCACTGCTCCGTGCGTACCTGCTTCCCGTCCAACTGCTCGCGGATGGTGTGTACGTCATCGGAGGCCTCCTGGCCGATGACGCGTAGGCGATGACGGCCGGTTCGCGCGTCCTCGAGGATCACGGTGCCCACGTGAGGGGAGAACAACTGGAAGTGGACCGGGAAATTGTGGAGGTCCCCACCGAGTCGGTCAGCCGCACCCGGCTTCAGACGAAGCACCACCACAGTGGAGGCCCACTCCAACAAAGAGTCGAGTCGGTGGTCCGCCTTCCGTTCCGCGACTTCGTCCAGCACTTGGGCCATGCGAAGGACCGGTGTCTCCTGATCCTCCGGAACCGGCACGGTGCTCCGGATCAGTTGGGAAGACCAGTCCTTGTCGAAACCGAAGCTTCCGGTGGAACTGAAGAAGCGAGGGGTGTGACAGACACTGAGCACGGACTTCACGCCCACGCCGAAACGCCCGATCTTCCCACCACGCTTGGCCGAAGAACTCATGTGCAGAATCGTGTCGACCCCGTGAGGGGAAACGGGGGAACCGGTATTGGCACAATAAAGATGGGTGTCAGTCAAGACGACCTGGATGCGTCCTTCGCCGTCACTCTGGATTTCATCGGCGCCGTTCTGAACGAGTTCGTAGATCTGCCGGTCACTGTAACCACCTCTGGAGATATCGCGTTCCAGGTTCGCATGTTCCAGTACGTGCCGGGGATCGGCTCGATAGACGTCCAGACTGCGCTGTGACAACTCACGTACGGCCGTTATGACATCAAGCAAGTGGGATTCGGACGCCTGCATGGTGTGCGGTAACTCCTTCGCCCTGAAGCGTCAGGGGCGACATCATGTTCGATGAGTGTGAAGTAGGAGCTGCGCACCGCGTGCGGACGCGGACGGCTACGCGCGGGGCTGCGTGATTGCAGCGTCGGCTCGAAGGTGCAGCGGCATCCTTGCTGGCCACAGTGGCCGCGTGGGGAGGCCCGCAGTGAGCGATGCAAGGCTAGATCCCGTGAAGCCCCCGTGACAAGGGGATGGGCGAAATGTGCATATTTAAGCTGAAATTGAGAGGGTGAAGTCTTCGTCGACTTCCATGCGTGACCGAGTGTGGGACTTCGGTCGAGTGTGATTGTTGCCGATTTCTCCGTGGTGTCGGGTGGTCTTCTTAGCGATCGTCAATTCCTTGGAGCTGGATCCAGTGTGTTTATCCGGGGTTGTGAATGACGGTGAAGCGTGACGGGGTTATCTTGGCGTGTGTAGGCGAGCACGGCGGCAGGAAGTGCAACTCGATGGCGTCGGGGTGGGCGGCGAGCCAGTCGCGGACCTTCCTGGAGCGGTGGGCGGAACCGGGGCGAGGGCACTCCCGGCGAATTGGGCAGTGCTGAGCGCGAGGAGCTCAAGCGGCTGCGGCGGGAGAACCGAGAGCAGCAGACGATCGAGATCCTGAAGAAAGCGACCGCCTTCTTCGTGAAGGAGAATGACCGGTGAACGAGTTGTGTCGGTTGATCCATGTGGAGAAGGCGGACTACCCGATCGCCTTGCTGTGCCGGGTGTTGCACGTGGCCCGCTCCTCCTACTACGCCTGGTGTGAGGGCGAGGGCGAGGGCGCCCGCTGGCCGGCCGATGACGCACTCGGGCACGAGATCACCGTGCTCACAGCGCCTCCCGCAAGACCTACGGCGTCCCGCGCATCCACGCCGAGCTGCGGCGTCTGGGGCAGCGGGTGAACCGCAAGCGCATTGCGTGCGTCATGCGTGAGCGCGGCATCCGCGGTGTCACCCGACGCAAGCACCGCTCGCTGACCCGGCCGGATGCGAAGGCGAGGCCGGCCCCGGACCTGATCGGCCGCGACTTCCACGCCGAGCGCCCCGGCACCAAGCTGGTCGGTGACATCACCTACCTGCCCACCGCCGAGGGCTGGCTCTACCTCGCCTGCTGGCTCGACCTGGCCACCCGCGAGGTCGTCGGCTACACCATGGCCGGACCGCCACCGCGCCGAACTCGTCGTCGACGGTCTCGACATGGCACACGAGCCGGGTTGTGACGTACGGTGATCGCGGAAGCGAGTACACGTTCACCGAATTCAGTAATCAGTTACGGGAGTTGGGGTTGCGGCAGAACGGTGAACGCACCGGATCGTGTTTCGGCAATGCTGCCGCGGAGAGCTTCTGGGCCCTGCTCAAGGAGGAAATCGGAACCCGAACCTGGCCCGACCGGGCCACCGCCCGTGCCGAGGTCTTCACCTTCATCGAGACCTTCTAAACCGCCGCCGCCTGCGCAAGCACGAAATCTTCCGCTACCTCACGCCGGACGGGACCAGGCGGCGGCACCAACACACCCTTGCGGCATAACCGTCGAGCGTCCAAGATCACGGGGAAACTTCAACTCGGTCCTGTCCCCGCGACCCGCACAGTTTCAGGAGCGTGCGCCAGCCGCAGCGCGATTCAGCCACTCCAACGCCCTCTGACCCGATCTGACTTTCTGTACGCGGTCCCCGTTCCGTAAGTTACTTGAGGGACTATCAACGGGAGAGATGCATGGCTTGGGACGAATGGGAGCAGATCAAGGCGAACACGGCAGCCCGGCAGTCCACGCCGATGCGACTGAACCAGCTCGCGCCGACTGCGGGAGGTGGCGGTGCCGGCAAGCCAGACCTGGCCTCCAACCCCGCGGCTAAGAAGGCGGCGGCGAAGGCGATCGACGACGGCCTGGAGCCGGGGGTCACGAGGGACGGCAAGCACGCGGCCGAGACCACGAATGCAGCGGTCAAGGCGTTCGGGGCGAAGGATGGCCACGGCTGGGACACCTCCGGTGCGCTGAAGAGAGCCCACGAGACGTGGGAGAAGCAGGTCAAGATGCTGCTCGGTCGCCTGTCCTCGGAGAAGCAGGCCCTCAGCGCGACCGGCATCAGCATGCAGAACAACGAACTCGACATCGCCGCGCGACTGGCCCGCCAGTCGCGGATCCAAGGCATCTGACGGGCCGGCAGACCGGTCTCGGGGGAGTCATGCCGACCTATCACGAAGCCATGAGCACCGACCTGTCCACGCTGACCGCCGCCGCGGGCAAGTGGGAGGAGATGGCCGCCAAGTTCAAGACGCTCGAGGGCCAGTACGAGAAGGACGTCCACGGCGTCTCGCTCGGCGAGTCCTGGATCGGGCTGAGCGCGAACGCCGCGAACACCAGGTTCACCGTCACGCTCAAGGAACTCCAAGGAGCGCAGAAGGAGGCGAAGGCAGTCGCACGCATCCTGCGTGACGCGCACACCCAGCTCACCGACCTGCGCAACCGGCTCAAGGCGATCCGTGACGACGCCGTCAAGGCGGGCATGCGTGTCTCCGACCAGGGCACGGTTGCCTTCGACATGGAGCGGCTCGCCCAGGCCGAGCGCACGGCCTACGTCCATGACCCCGACTTCCAGCAGACCGCCCGTACCCGGGCGAACGAGTGGGCCGAAAGGCTCGTTCAAGCGGTCAAGGCGGTCACCGACGCCGACGACGGCATCCGCGTGGCCCTCGATGCCGTCGTCCTCGATTCCGACCCCATGGACGGCACCTTCAACGGCTTCAACCGGAACCCCCAGGCCAGCCCCTACCCGTCCCTGGAGGAGGCCGGCAAGGCCGCCAACATGCCCAAGGACCGCAAGGACATCCCCGACTGGTGGCGCAGCCTCGACCCTGTCACCCGCGGCATCCTGCTGAAGGAGAAGGGCGACGAACTGCGAGCGGCCGGAATCATGGACCCGCAGTACCAGTGGCATGCCGCCGACCCGGGCTCCGGCCCCTTCAACGTGGAAGACCCCACACCACGCGACGTGAATTTCCATGCCTTGGCCCTCGGCCTCGCTACGGTTGGCGACATCACCGGCGAAACCGGAGCATCCCGGAACATGCTGCACTACCTGCGCGGCACCGGTGAAACCCTGGACGTCGACGTGAACCGCATGTTGCACGAGGACTCCAAGTTCCGGTCCGACATCGAAGAGATCCATATCGCGCGAAACCAGGAAGAGTGGCGCAGGAGGGCGCTGGCCGAATTCGAGAAGGCCGGGGGCGACAAACCCGTCACCATTCCAGTGGAGAGCCATCAGTACGGCGGTACGTTCACCAAGGACACCGACTGGTACCACGCCCTGGGGTCACACCAACAGACCATCTCAGGCATGGTCACAGTAAGGCCGGGCGAGGGTGGCAAGCCTGAGGTGTCACTGGATTACCAGGTCAACGTATGGGACCGGTACAACTGGGACAAGGATAAGCAAACTCCGTTCTATGGAGGGATCTCCATCAAGGATGCCGATATGGGCCATCTGCACACCGTCGGTATCGCCCAGGAGTTCGACATGCGCGGTAGCAGCTCGACGTTCACCCACGACTTGAACGGCGACGCGAGCCCTACAGTGAACCCTGCCGACCCTGGCCGATCGGGCGGCCGCGGGGACGTCTCGCGGGGCGACGAGGAGAACCGGTGAACATGCGACACAAGACGCGCGGAAGCCTCTTCGTCGCGCTGATCTCCGCGCTGGTTCTCACGTCCTGCTCGACCGGGACCCCCGGCAGCGCTACGCGCGAGAGCACCTATCCGTACTGGGAGAAGGGTGCCGGCGCCACCGAAGCGGCCGCGTTCATGAAGATTCAGATCCCCAAGGGCGCCACGGACGTGAAGGGTGCCGTGCAGGTCAACCCCCGCGAAGACGAGTACATCCTCTCCTTCCGTACCGGCAAGGCCACCGCAGCCCAGGTCGCCAAGGACCTGCACTCGGAAGAGCCGCTGGCGCCATGGGGCATCAAGTCGGTACAAGAGTCCGAACTCTTCGAGCACCTTGGACTCGCAGAGCCGAAAACGCTCAAAGACGCCCTCTGGGCGGGTGTCTGCCCGCCGTGTGTCAAGGACTACCGACGTCGCGACGTCGCGTGGATGGAGATCTACATCGAGAACCTGGACTCCGAGCAAGCCCGGGTGTACCTCCGCGCTTTCTGACCGCGACCGGGCTGATGGCCCCCCGGGCCTGTCCGAGAAAGGCTGCCATACCCGGGCGCGAAGGTACGGTTCAGGCATGAAGCTGACGGGTGAATCGCAGCGGCTGGCCAGGTTCGAGTGGAAGGGCGACGTCCTTCACGGGCGCCTCATCGCCGAGGACGGGGGCGACGTCCTGGAGGTGCTGAGCGCCGATCCGGCGAGGGGAACGGCGAAGCCCACCGGCCGCCGCGTCCCGCTCCACGACGTACGGCTGCTCGCCCCGGTCAGCCCCGGGAAGATCGTGGCGGTCGGTCGTAACTACGCCGATCACATCGCCGAGTTGAGTCTGGACACGCCAGCTGCCCCCCGGCTCTTCTTCAAGCCGCCGTCCGCCGTGATCGGCCCCGGGGAGCCGATCCGCTACCCGGACCAGTCACACGAGGTGCACTACGAGGCCGAGCTCGCCGTGGTCATCGGCCGTACGGCCCGCGATGTCCCCGCCGAGCAGGCGCTGGAGTACGTCTTCGGCTACACCTGCGCCAACGACGTGACCGCCAGGGACATCCAACGGGAGGACGGGCAGCCATCCTGGGCGAAGGCGTTCGACACGTTCTGCCCGCTCGGTCCGTGGATCACCACCAACCTCGACGCGACGAAGCTCGTCGTGCGCTGCGAGGTGAACGGCGAGGAGCGGCAGTCGGCCGGTACGGACACCATGCTGCATCCGGTCGCATCCCTACTGGCGTACATCACGGCGGCGGTCACGCTGGAACCGGGTGATGTGCTCCTGACCGGCACGCCGGCCGGGGTGGGCCCGGTCGTCCCCGGCGACGAGGTTGCGGTGCACGTTTCCGGGATCGGCTCCCTCGCCAATCCTGTTATCGGCCGGTAGCTCGGCTCAGGCTCGCAGCAGCTCGGCGAACTCCTTGCCGGCGGGCAGCTGGGCGTGTCCAGCCGCGCGGCTGAAGTCGGTCGCGTACTTCATGACCATGCCGGTGCGATGTTCGTCCGGCAGCACCGTCAGGGCCTGTGCGGCGGTGCGGTACGCCTCCTCCGGCTCACCTCCGCGGGCGAGACAGGTCGCGCGGTCCAGGCGGATCAGGGTCGGGTCGAGGTACTCGGTGGGCGGGTAGAGGTCGAGGGCGCGGCGCTGGACCTGCCAGGCGTCCTCGTTGCGTCCCAGGTGCGTCCACGCGTTGCCGAGGTGCCAGAGGAACTGCCGCTCGGTGTGGCCGAATGCGGGGTCGTCGCGGTCCTCGGCGGTCAGCCGGCCGAACGCGTCCTCTGCCTGGCGCAGCAGCATCCCCACGTCCCATGCGGGCGAGTGCCCGGGCCTCGACGAGGAGGCCGCGAGTGGTGGCGGGGCCGATGGTGTCGCCCAGGATGTGGCGTGCGCGGGCGGCCTGTTCGTGGGCAGAGGCGGGGGTGCCGTAGTAGAGGGAGACGATGGCCGAGCGTACGGTCAGCGCGCCTTCAAGCTGGTTGTCCCCCGCCTCTGAGGCGGCGAGGCGTCCGGTGTGGAACCAGCCTCGGGCCTCGCGGTGGGCCCCGAGGGCGGAGGTGAAGATCCCGGCCAGGGCCGCGAGTTGGGCCGCGACCCGGCAGAGGCGTTGGCGGTAGCGGATGGGCTGCCGCTGTTCCAGCAGTCGCTCCACCTCGGTGAAGTCGGCGAGGACATCGGCGAGAAGCCGGTGCGGTGGCACCGTCTGGTAGGCATGCGCGTACTCGAAGGCCGTGGTCTCCCAGCGTTCCAGAGTCGCTGGCCCGACGGCCGACGATTCGAGCGCGAGGTCCATGCGCTGCCGTGCGGCGGCCATGACCTCCAGGGCCGCCTCGGTGATGCCGAGGGTCGTTCCGACGACAAGCCCGCGAATCAGGGTTCGCCGTTTCATCTCGTCCTCCTCCAGGAGCACGTTCGCCCCTGCCTCGGCGGCGCGCTCCGGTTCTTGCTCGGTGCGTGTCGGTGTGGCGTCGTCGGCAGCGACCAGCGGCGAGGAGTCCGTTAAGGCGAGCAGCTTCTCGGCCGTCCAGCCCGGGAACATGCCCTCGAGTGCCTCGCACGCTTCGGCGCGCGGCACGCCCTTGATCTGCCCCGTACGCCACCGGTCGTACTGCTTGCGCTGTGGCGTGACGTCGTCCAGACGCAGGTCGGAGCAGACCTTCCGGAACTCGCGGCTGAACCGCGCGTATCCCCAGCCGCGTTCCCGTAGGAGTCCGCCGAACACCGTCAGCTGTCTGTCGCCCACCGTGCCCCCTTCGCATGGACGCCGTCAGGCCCCTTCGCCTGTACGCGGCGATTGTCGATCACCTGCCCACCTTTCGGCCCGGCAGGACGCACTCGAGTCCCAGAAGACCACGGCAGGACCAACCGGGGGCCAGAACGACGAGATCGGGGCCGTAGGAAAGTCCGTCGGCCCGCCGTCATCGTTCGGGGACTGCGACGGCGCGGCCTCCCGGCCACGTCTCGCCACCAGGATCGGACATGCGGAAGGGTTGGGCGATGGCGTCCTCGGTTGCCACCTCGATCATCAGTGCGAGCCTCACGGGCTGCCGTGGCGTCCCCACGGCCGGCAGCAGCGCGCGCATAGCGCCGTCGCCCGTGGACGTCTCCTTCGTCAGCGACGCCTCGCGGGTCTCGCAGGCGCGGCGCATCGGAACGGCCTGGCTGCGCGCCCTGTGCCAGGTGCCGCAGGCGCGGGTCGACTCCGCCGAGGTGGTGATCTCGGAACTGGTCGGCAACGCGGTCGTCCACGGGACGAGCGAGGCCGTGGGCCTGCGCATGCGCCGCGTGGGCGACGAAGTCCGGCTGGAGGTCGACGACGGTTCGCCGTCCGAGGTACCGAGACCCCGGCAGGCCAGGGCCGAGGCGGAGCAGGGGCGCGGCCTATGGCTGGTGGACGCGCTCGTGGCGGAGCTCGGCGGCAGCTGGGGGTTCGCCGACGACGGCACGGTCGCCTGGTGCGTCTTTCCGATCACGCGGGAGACCTCCCCGATGAACGGGGGCCGGGCGGCATGAGCGAGTCGTTTGAGAACCCACCGTCGCGAGTCTCGCCAGGCACCCGGGTCGTCGTGTACACGGATCGAAGCGCAGACGCGGTGATTTCGGCGCCCAGAGCCACGATCCCCCGTCGGCCGTTCGCCCGGTCGCGCTGGGCCTTTCGTCACCCCGTCCGGCTGCTCCGCCGCTACGGCTTCGGCTGGTTCCAGTTCGCGGTCCTTTTCGTGCCGGTCCTGCTGATCATCTGGGTCGCCGTCGCCCGCACCGACCTCCCGTATCCGTAGCCCACCCGCTGATTCCCACGAGGAGTGCTCCATGACTTCCCGTTCCGTGCCCGAGTACCGGGTGACCCTGCCCAAGGAGCTCGTCGCCGACCTTGCCCGGCAGGCCACCGGCCTCCCCGAGTGGCGGCTTGGCAACGACGGGCTGCTCTCGCCCGAGACCGCCGCGCGGTACCACGGGGTGCTGGCTGGCCTGCCCCGCATCGCCGAGTTCACCACGACCTGCCACCAGCTGCTCGGCGCCCCCGACGGCGACGGCTTCGCGGTCCTAGAGCTGGCCGAGCTGCTCGACGCGGCTGAGTCCGAGGAGGCCGGCCTGCGGGCAGTGACCGCGCTGCTCTCCTTGATCGCGACGCCGCTGCGGGCCTTCGACCACTGGCCGCTGTGGCAGCCGCTCGGCACCAACCCCGCCATCGACCCGATGCACATCGACGTCGTGAACTCCACCCTCCCGTCGGACTACATCGCCCAGCTGTGCGTCCGCCCCGATCCCAGAGGCCAGGGCCACAGCCTGGTCTCGCAGATCCGCCGCGCCGTAGACCGGCTCGGCTATGCAGACGCCGAGCTGCTGACCCACCCCCAGTACGTCGACGGGTCGTTCTTCGAGCTCACGGGCGTCGGGGATGAGCGGCAGCCGCTCCCGATCCTCGACGGCCTGCCGCCGTCGGAGGGCTTCGTCCGGTTCACGGCCAAGATGCTCGCGGACACCGATCCCGCCGACCCGTACATCAAGGCGGCCCGGGCCCTGGAACGCGAACTGATCACCGGGAAGCGCCGGTTCCTGCTCGGGCGAGGCGACCTGCTCATCGCCAACCAGCACCTGTGCTGCCACGGCCGCGAGGCCCTCGGCGGCGGCCAGGAGGACGTACCCGAGGACGAGCGCCGCCTCCTCCTGCAGATCTTCCTCCGCGGTCAGGCGCGGCACACGGCGACGCCGGAGGTCATGGCATGACGACCGTCACGGCGGGTGGGATCGCAGCACCAGACACCAGACACCAGAGAGGGAAGCCGATGCTCGAATCCGTTAGCCACCTGGAAGAGGTGGCCCATGAGCGGAAGATCAACCGTGAGGACGTACTGCTCCTCGCGCTGAACAGCTGCGGGGCACGCTCGCCGCTGGACAAGCCGCGGATGCGGTTCCAGCTGGCCTTGGACTCGCGGCCGGCCGACCCGTCGTACCTGATCCTCTCCCTGGGCCGCGAGGACTCGCCGTTCGAGATCGACGAGCGCGAGCTGCGGCTGCACGGCGAGCGGGTCGGCGCGGTTACGGGCATCGAGGACGACGACGCCGTGCTGGGCTACTGGCGCAACGGCACCAAGATGCTCACCCTGAACTCCAACCAGCGCTCCCAGTGCGTGGGGTGCACGTTCTGTCCGAACACCCTGGAGGGGGCCTCGGACCCGGCGATCCGCGAGCTCGACCTGCCTGGCTACTTCGCCACACTCGCGGCGAACTCCGGCATGGCGGACCTGTCGGGGGTCGAGACCGTCACGGTGTGCACCGGCTGCTTCCTCTACGAGCACCTGGCCCTGGAGCACCTGGAGGGCGTGCGGGCCGCGATGCGCAGCACCGGCTGCGAGGGCACGCTGCACTTCCTGTCGTCGGTCCTCACCAGCGAGGCGGGCCTGGACCGGGCCGCCGAGCTCGGCCCGTTCCACCTGACGCTGACGGTGGAGTGCTTCACCAACAGGGCGAACATCCTCAAGCAGTCCAAGGCCGTGCTGACGATCGACCAGATGGTCGCCACGCTCGGGGCGGCGAAGGAGCGGGGCATCACCACGGACTTCACGTACATCGTGGGCCTGGACCCGATCGAGGAGGCCGTGGAGAACTTGAAGCGGCTGGTGCCAGTGACCACGACGTTCCCGCGGTTCCAGACGTACCAGGCCCACAACCCGTACATGGACGTCTACCGCACGCCGGGGTCGGAGACGATCGAGTGGAACCTGACGATGCGCCGCGCGGTCGAGGAGCTGTTCGCGGAGACGAGGCTGCGGCCGCAGTGGTGGCAGAACTACCGCTCGCCGTGGGCGTACACGTTCGCCGGTGAGCAGTTGACCGGGGCGCGGATCTGATGGCCGGGCGGGACGGCGGGGCCGTGACGGTGGTGCGGGCGGTGCGGGTGTGGCCGGTGGCCGGGCAGCCGGCCGGTCTGCCGGAGGGATTGTCGGACGCGGTGGCCGCGGTGGCGGTGGCGCCGGCGGGTCCGTCGTGGCCGGAGCACCGGACGCGGTTCGCGATCGAGGTGGTCGGCGACGGGGTCTCGGGCTGGCACGCGCCCGTCGGGGAGGGCGTGGCGCGGCTCGTCGTGGACACCCTCGCCGACGTGCTCGTCGGGCACGATGCGGCGGCGCCGCGCAAGCTCGTCTACCGGCCGCGGGCGGGTCGGCACCAGCAGGGTGCGCATGCCCGTCAGGCCGTGTCGGCGGTTGAGCTGGCGTGCTGGGATCTGGCGTCGAGGGCCTCGGGCCGGTCGGTGCCGGAGCTGCTGGGCGGCACGGTACGGGAGCGGGTGCCGGTGTACGCGTCCGCGCTCGGCCTGGACCCGAGCCGTCCGGAGGCGGTGAAAGCGGCGGCGTGGATCGCCGAGCAGGGGTTCTGGGGGCAGAAGTGGCCGCTCACCAAGGAGTTGCTGCGCCAGGGGCCGCGGGTCGTCGGCCGGGTGCTGGGGGCGCTGCGGGAGGCGGCGGGCGACGGCCGGTTCATGGTCGACGGGCTGCGCCGATGCCGGCTGGACGAGGCGCTGGCCCTGATGTCCGTGCTGGCCGACCTGGATGTCGCGTTCGCCGAGGAGCTGCTGGAGTCGGGCGGCTTCGCCTGGGCCCGGCTGCGGGCGGCCGGGGCCGGGGTGGCGATGGCGGCCGGTGAGCACGCGGTCGACGAGCACGAGCAGATGCGGCTGCTGACGGGCGGGTCGGTGGACGTGTGGCAGACCGACCCGGGCTGGTCGGGCGGGCTGGCCCGCTCCCTGCACACCACCGAGGTCGCCGCCGATCTGGGGATGGCGACGTTCCCGCACGGCGACCGGCTGTGGGCGGCGCTTGCGCTGGCCGGGGCGTGCTGCCGGGACAAGATTCCGGCGGTGGAGTGGCATCTGACGCTGGAGCCGCTGCGGCAGCAGGTGTTCGCTGAGGCCGCCGTCGTGGAGGCGGGGCTGCTGCCGTCGAGCCCCGGGGCCGGGCTCGCCCCGCTGCCGGTCACCTCCTCGCCGCTCCCGACGTGGGAGATCGGGTCGTGAACGGCCGGGTGATGTGGTCCGGGGTGCGGGCGGTCTGCTTCGACCTGGGCGGCACGCTGGTGCGCCCGGAGCCGGTGGCGACGACCGGCCAGGTCGCCGAGGTCCTCGGCATCTCCTTGGAGGAGGCCCGCGCCCTGATGGGCAAGGGAGCCAAGCGGCGCCTGGTCACCCCGTGGGACCTCGCCCACGAGATCGCGGCCGACTTCGGGCGGCCCGGGCTCACCGGCCCGCTCACCGAGGTGCTGGAGCGGGCCCGGCGCCGGGCTGAGGAGCCGCAGCTGTACCCGGACGTGCCGGACATGCTCGCCGAGCTGCGGGTGAGGGGCTATGCCCTGTACGCCATGACCAACGCGCTCGGTTCCTCAGTGCCCGAGCAGGATCCTCCCGCGTTCCGCGAGCTGCTGGACGGCATCTTCTACTCGGCGCGCACCGGCGCGATCAAGCCGGAGCCCGAGGCGTTCGCCGCTGTCGAGCACGCCAGCGGGCTGCGGCCGGAGGAACTGCTGCACGTCGGCGACTCGATGAGCGCCGACGTACGCGGGGCCACGGCGGCCAGCTGGCACACGGCCTGGTTGGACCGGCAGCACATGACTGGCCCACAGATGCCAGCCGCGTCCACGCCGCGCCTGCACTCCCTCAACACCCTCCCGCTGCTGCTGCCCGCCCGGGCTGCGGCGGAAACGATCACATCGGAGGTGGCCGGCTAATGGAGCCGTCCCGTACGCCCCACCCGGCAGCACCGCCTGTCCACGATCCGCTGACCTCGTCCGTGCCGCTGTTCGACCCCAGTCAGATGCCGCTGCGCACCTGGTGCGAGGGCAGCCGCGAGGACGCGGTCACCGGCCTCGTCGCGTTCCCCGACTTCCACAGCCATATCCCGCGCTGCCTGACCGCCGCCCTGGACGAGGGACGGCTGGTGGCGCTGGCGATCGGGGACGTCGACGGGCTGAAGGACCACGTGGAGCGGACGAACTCCACCAACCCGACCTCCTACGGGCACCTGGCCGGCAACGAGGTCATGGCGACCGTGGGGGCCACGACCCGCGCGTGGTTCCGCGAGCAGCCCTTCGACTCCGGATGTGCGGCGACCTTCGGCGGCGACGAGGTGATCCTCGCCGCGGTCGTGGACGACGCCACCCAGTTCCACCAAGCCCTCGGGGTGCTGCGGGACCGGCTCGGCGCCGTACTGCCGGTGACGGTCTCCTTCGCCCTGATGTACGTCACCGCCGACGACCTGCCCGCCGAGCGGGAACGGAGCTGGAAGCACGCCTTCACCGACGCCCTGCTCGCGGCGGTGGACCGGACGCTGTTCACGCACAAGGCGGCGCGGCGAGCCGGGGGCGGCCAGGGCGGCATCATCGCCGTCACCCGACCGCCCCTCCTGTCCGAGTCCGACCAGGCGGGGTCTGATCCGATGGTCCTGCTCCCGCTGCCGGCCGCGTCCGACGTCGTGCGTGTCGTGGCCCGGCCGGAGCGGATCGGCGGCCGGGACTTCCTGCTGCTGCCCTGTCGGGGGCCGGTCGGCCAGCGCGGTGCCCAGCTGCGCGTCACCTTCCCCACCGGCAGCTCCAAGACCGTCGTCGCCTACGCGCTGCGCGGCCAGGCCGCGGTGCCGTACGCGGCCCTCACCGACGGCGTGACCGGAGTGCCGCTGACGGTGCGAGGCGTGCGGGACCGCACCCCGCGCAGCGTGCCTGAGGACCTGGCCGCTGCCCTGGAGCGGACCGGGCTGGACTGGAGCGCGGTGCCCGCTCACGAGCAGGCGCAGATCCTCCACCTGATCACCGAGGCCGGCACGGAGGAGATCCGGGCCGGGCGGGTCACCGCTGCCGTGGACGCGGTCGCCGCCCGGAAGGGGGCGGCACGGTGACCAAGACCGCCCTGCTCCCCGGGCCCGCCGCCGTGACGGGCCCGGGCGACTTCCCCGACTGGAGCCAGGCCGCCGCGCACGCCGTGGCCCGTGTGCCGGACGCGGCCGTGACGGCCGCGTGGCGGGCGCTGAACTACCTGTGCGCCGCACAGCTGTACCTGAACGACAACGTGCTTCCCGCCCGGCCGCTCCGAGTGGAGGACGTGAAGGAGGCGCCGAGCGGACACTGGGGGGTGTGCCCACCGGTGAACTTCATGCTCGCGCACCTGGGGCCGCTCACCGCCGGACGGCCCCCGGGCAGCGAGGTCCTGGTCGTCCACGGCGCCGGGCACGCCGGGCCGTCGGCGCTGGCTCACGCGTACCTGACCAAGACCCTCACCCTGACCGGCAACGGCCCGGGCTGGTCGGCGGCCGACATGCGCGCGCTGGCCTCGGGCTTCCCGCACACCCGGGCCTACGGCGGGGAGATCACTCCGCTGATCCCCGGCGTGCGCTACACCGGCGGCCAGCTCGGGCCGGCACTCGCCGTCGCGCAGGGCATGGTCCTGGACGCCCCGCGCCGCCTGGTGGTCGCGCTGCTCGGCGACGGGGAGCTGGAGACCGGCGCCGCCGCTGCGGCGTGGACGGCCCGACGCGCGTTGCTCGGGTCCGGGCTGCACGGCGCGGTGCTGCCCGTCGTGCTGGCCAACGGCCTGCGGATGGGCGGCCCGTCGGTGCTGGCCGGGCTCGACGAGGACGAGCTGCGCGCGTACTTCACCGGCCTGGGGTACGAGCCGTTCCTCCACGACGGCTCCGACATGGCCGGCTTCCGGACGGTCCTGGCCGAGGTGTTCGCCAGGCTGCGGCCGCTCGGTGTCGCCCGGCCGCAGCCGGTCATCGTCCTGACCATACCCAAGGGCGCGACCGGCCCCGAGCAGGTCGCGGGCCGCCAGATCGCCGGAGCCCCGGCCGTCCACAAGACCCCGCTGAAGGACCCCGCCCGCAACCAGGAGGAGTTCGACGCCCTCGCCTCCTGGCTGGCCTCGTACGAGCCGGCCGAACTGTTCACCGACCGCGGGCAGCCGTCCGACCTCGTACGGCAGGCCCTGCCACACCCGCCGCTCCGGCCCCGCCCCGCCTCACCGGTAGAGCCGCTCACTGTCCGCGGAGAACAGGCGTGGCCGCTGGTCAGCGCCGTGATCCGCGAGCGCGCCGCCGCTGGCTCGTTCCGGCTGTTCAGCCCGGACGAGGCCGCCTCCAACCGACTCTGCCTGGCCGACGCTGGGGACGGCGGGATGCCGGAATGGGCGAGCGAGATCCTCAACGAGGAAATGTGCCACGCCTGGCTCCAGGGCTACACCGAGACCGGCCGCGACGCGCTGCTGGCCACGTACGAAGCGTTCGCCGCGGTCAACACCAGCCTGCTCGTCCAGCATCTCAAGCACCGCAGCACGCGGACCGCGTCCGGCATGGGCGGGCTGCCGAACATCAACTACCTGATCACTTCGCTGGGCTGGCGCAACACCTACACCCACCAGAACCCTGGGCTCGTCTCCGCGATGCTGGAGACCGAGAACCCCACCGTGCACGTCTACACCCCGGCCGACGCCACCCGCGCGGCCGCGACCCTCACGGCCATGCTCACCGGACGCGACCGGGCGAACTTCCTGATCGCCGACAAGCACCACACGCTTACGTTCCCGCCGGATACTTTCCGCGAGGAGATGACGAACGGCGCCGCGATCTGGCCACACCTCAGCAGCTCATGTCCGGGAGGCCCGGATCTCGTCCTGGCTTCCGCCGGCGATGTCGCGGCGCGCGAGCTGTCCGCCGCCGCCGACCAGATCGCCGCCGCCCGCCCGGACACGCGCATCCAGTACGTGCACATCAACGACCTCACCGTCCTCGGCACACCCGACACCTGGCCCGCCGCGCTGCCCGACGGCGCCTTCGCCCGCCTGTTCCCGGCCGGCGTTCCCGTACTGCTGGCCACCGTCACGCAGGCACCCGCCGTACGGGCCCTGCTTGCCGCCCGCGGCGAAGCCGCCCGGGTCCGGGTGGTCGGCTACCTCGACCCCGGCCGCCCCCTGTCGTCCGCCGACCTGCTGGAGCTCTGCGGCATGTCCGCCACCGCGCTCACGGCCCAGGCGTTCTCGATGCTCAAGGAGCCGCGATGACCACCCCGCTCGCACCCAACCCGGAGCAGCTGGCCACCTTCGACCGCGACGGCCTGCTCATCCTGCGCGGCGCCCTCGCCCCCGAGGTCCGCGACCGCGCGGCCGAGGCCGCCGTACAGCTCCTGGCCACCGACCGCACTGTGGGCCGGGACCGCTCGGTCGACGGCAAGGACGGCTTCCGCGGCGTCGTCGCCCTGGACGACGCCTTCCTGCCGCTCGTCGCCAACCCGGCCGTGCTGCCCACCCTCGTCGGCCTGCTCAGCCCGAACATCCACCTGATGTCGGGCAACCTGATCGCCATGCCGTCCCTGTCCGACGAGCAGCGCACCATCCGCGTGCCGTCTCGGCACGGATGGCACCGCGACATGTCCTCCACCGTGGCCGACCTCGGCGTCGAGCACACGCCCCGCCTGGCGATCAAGGTGGCGTACTTCCTCACCGACCCCGGCCCGGACGCCGGGCTCACGATGTTCGTGCCCGGCAGCCACAGCCGCACCGGACCCGTCACCGTCCCCGAGGGGGACATCGACCCGCCCGGCGCGATCACTCCGGATATCGGCCCGTATGACGTGGTGCTCTTCGAGAACCGCACCTGGCACGCCGGCGGCCTCAACCGCTCCGGACACGACCGGCTGGCCGTCATGATGCAGTACGGCTACCGGTGGCTCAACGCGGTCGACGACTCCGCCCCCGGGCTTCTCGACCGGCCGGACCTGAATGCCGTCGAGCGGCAGCTCCTCGGCACCCGCGACCGAAACCCTGATGGCTCCGTCGCCCGCGAGGGCTCCGGCGCCCGCCCCGTCGCCGACTGGTGGGAGCACCTGAGCGCCTCCCCGGCTCGTTGACTGATCACCCGCCCCTGACCGCACCCCCGCGAGAGACTGGACCCGTGACCTCCTCCACCCCCTCCTACACGCCCGAAGAGCTGTTCGCGTCCACCGCGCCGTACTACGCTGCCTTCCGGCCTCGCTACGCGCCCGAGCTCTACAACCTGCTCGCCAAGCGCTTCGGCCTCAACGGCACCCAGCGCGTGCTCGACCTCGGTGCCGGCCCCGGCATCATCGCCCTCGAACTCGCTCCGCTCGTCGGCGAGGCCATCGCCGTCGACCCCGAGAAGGGCATGTTTGAAGAGGGCCGCCGTCTGGCCGCCGAGCGCGGTATCACCAACATCACCTGGCGCGAGGGCGACTCCACCACCCTCCCGACGATGGAT
Source organism: Streptomyces sp. NPDC029956 (assembly GCF_055574655.1). NCBI lineage: Bacteria > Bacillati > Actinomycetota > Actinomycetes > Kitasatosporales > Streptomycetaceae > Streptomyces > Streptomyces sp. NPDC029956. Next base: position 52,746 of record NZ_JBVHZJ010000043.1, read on the forward strand.
ATCGGGCCCGTTCTCCTCACCGTCATGGGCGCGGCGTATCACTGGATGGACCGCGACCGGGTCGCCCGGGACCTCGACCGGATCATCGAGCCCGGCGGAGCGATCGTCCTCGCCTCCGGCGGCGCCCCCGGCGACCTCGAACCCGCCCCCTGGCGACAGGTCATTGATGAGGTCCGCACGCGCTACCTCGGCCCCGAGCGCCGCGCCGGCTCCGGCACCTACTCCCACCCCAAGGAACGCCACCAGGACGTCCTTGCCCGCAGCCCGTTCTCCCGGGTCGACACCACGCGCTGGGACCACACCCTGACCCGCACCGTGGGCGAGGTCATCGGCTGGGTCTTCAGCCTCTCCTACTCCAGCCCCGCCCAACTCGGCGAGAAGAAGGACGCCTTCGAGCGGGACCTGCGCGTGGCCCTCCTCGACTTCGCCCCGTCCGGACGGTTCGACGAGGTGATCCGGACCGAGGTGGTTATCGCCACCAGGCCCTGAGCGACGCTGGAGAGCCGCGGAGCCCCGCTCTACTCGTAGCTGGTGGCTGCGTGGAGGGCTCGGGCGATGAAGGTCCAGTCTCCGTCAGGGGGATCTGCTCTCCCCCTTGGCGGTACGCACCTGGGGAGTCGTTCACCCACGCTGCGAGTGCTTCGAGGAAGTCGTCAAGAGTGTTGTTCTCCCACTCGTGGCCACGGGCACGGAACTCTTCGTGCAGGTCACGCAGGAAGGTGACCAGCTCTTCACGGCTTCGCGGTTCGGGGAGCATGGCGACAACGTACCCAGCGTGATCGTGCAGGATCCAGGGGCCATTACAAGATCAGCGACAGAGTCGAACCCGGTGACCGTCCACGGCGGAGCCGCTACGACACCGCCGTCTCGCATGAGCTGCACCTCTGTACAGCCTGCCGGCCGGTGTTGCCCGCTGTCGCGGTCGCCGGATGGGTGACGTTCAGCCGGTCCCAGAGCCCGGACGGCGGGTCCGGAATCCATCCCCACCGAGGTGCCTTGATGTACTCGTCCTCCAGGTGAGTACAAGCCCCTGGCAGGTGCGCGTACCGCGTGGGCGAGATCAGGATGGTGTCCGCAGGGAAGCCCCGCCATTCCCGCCGAATCGGCGACGCGGGCCGCTCCGCCCTGGGCGCGGCGCCGTTCGCCGGGCAGCAGCAGCCCAGTCCCACGATGAGCTCGCATCGTTCGCAGAGTTCTTCCTTCACAGCCCCGCGTCCCCTTACGCCGTGCCGGTCGTCTCGATCCGGTAGACGATCTTCCCATCGAACTCGGCGAACCCGAGCGACTTGTAGAACGCGCGGGCGACGGGGTTGTCGCGGTCCGTCATCCACTCGACACGGCCGCACCCCGGGCGCGCGGCAGCCAGGGCCCGGAGTTCGTCCATGAGCTGGGCACCGATGCCCTGGCGGCGCAGGGTGTCGCGAACGTACAGCTCCTTGAGGAACAGGGAGTGAGTGGAGCCGGCCGCCGGCCACAGGAAGGAGTATGCGGCGAGCCCCACGATGTCCCCGGCCTCGTCCTCGACCAGGAGGGCGGAGGCCAGCGGCGGGGCGCCGAACAGCGCCTCCTCCACCTGCGCGCGCCGCTCCTCGAAGGGCTGGATCTCGGTCGATCCGTAGAACCGCTCGATCTCCTCGATCAGTTCGGCCACCGCGTGGACGTCCCGCTGCTCGGCAGGTCGGATCGTCACCGTCATGTACAACTCCTCGATCGTCGTTCACTTCGCTCACCTGCTCCAACGCTCGACGCCTCAGCGGCGCTACGGCCCGCCGTCTCATGGAGACTGCGCGGTCGGCGCGTACGCGTCCCACCCGCTCGCGCGCAGCGAGTCCTGGACATGGCGGATCAGGTACTCCAAGTCCGCGCAGTAGACAGAGGGGTTCCGATAGCCGTGGGCAGCGCTGAAGCGGTGCGGGAGGTAGCCGCCTCCGCAGACCTCCACCAGAGGGCAGCTCTGGCACTTCTCGGCGAGCGCAGCCCTGCCGTCTGCCCGGTGCAGGAGCTTCGGGTGACGCGACGCCTCGTCGAAGGAGTGCTGGAAGACGTCGAGCTCGAGCCGGGAGGCGCCCTCTTCGACGGAGCGCAGGGTGTCCACGGCTTCCATCGTTCCGTCGGACTCGATCACGACACTCGTCGGCGGGGCCAGGCCGAGTGTCTCCACCGCACCGCGCACGCCGGAGCTGAGCGCCACGATGTCCTCCAGCATCCGGATGCTGTGCCGGTGCTCGGGCCGGGAGAGCCAGGCGTCGTACACCCGGCTCATCCAGAGCCCGTACTCGGGCACGTCGAGGTTGTCGCGGTGCGGCGGGTCGTCGTGGGTGGCGTGCGGTAGACCGAAGTCGATGACCGGCGGCTCGAAGGACGCCAGGTAGTCGTGGATTTCGACAGGGTCGTTGGCCAGGTCCACGACTGCGAGGAGACCAGCGAAGAGGTGCGGCCGCTCCCGCAGCAGCTCGATGCCGCGCACGGCGGCCGCCGAGCTGGACCGACCGGTGTGGGTCAGTCGGTGCCGGTCATTAGCGGTCGGGGGCCCGTCGAGGCTCACGCCGACGACCACCCCGTACTTCTCGAACAGGTCGAGCCACGCCTTCGTGAGGAGCGTTCCATTGGTCTGAAGCTCGAAGCGGACCTTCACTTCCGCCGGGACGCCTTCGCGTACGGCGTCGATGAGCTCGGTCACGTGGCGGCGGCCGGCCAGCATCGGCTCCCCACCGTGCAGGACGACATGGACGGCCGGCAGGCCGTGCGCCGTGGCGTGCTCGCCGATGCGCCAGCCTGCCTCCCTCGCCACGTCCACGCCGAACCGGACGGGCAGGTGCCGCCACGACTGGTCCTTGGAGTTGAATACGTAGCAGTAGTCGCAGTCGATGTTGCAGCGGTTCGCGACCTTGAGGATGAAGGTCCGAAAAGGGGCGGTCTCTTCGAGCGAGGTCATCGAGAGTCGATGCTCAGAACCACCAGGGCCAGATGAGAGACGCCGCGTGAGGCCCTTCGGCGAAGCCGTCCGCCTCGGACTTTTCCTCGTCGAGTCGCTGCTGTACGCGGGCGGCGATCCGTTCCAGGACAGCGTTGCCGTGGATGGAGTCAGGGCAGGTGGGCGGCGCGAGCACAGGCGTACGTGACGACATTCAACGCTCCTCGGGGTGGTGGTGCCCATAGCGGACCGGCACCGTGCGACGGCGGTTGAAGCGACAGACCGACTCGGCACCGTAGCAGTGCTGTTGTCGTCGGCGGCATACGGATTCCGGCCAGGTGACGACCGGGCTATCCGGCTCGTGGGGCGAGCAGCTCTTCGAGCTCCTGCGCCGCCGCGCCGGCTCCAAGCCGCCGGTAGAGGGCGGCCGCGTTCCGCAGATAGCCTTCGGCCCGCGTCACCCCGGCCGTGATCAAGTCGCAGCGGCCGATCCCTTCCAGGGCCCGCGCCTCCTCCAGCGGAGAGCGGATGTCTCGAGCCAGGACGAGGGCCTCCTCGAAGTACTCCCGCGCAATTTCCGCCTCCCCTGAGGCGCGTACCAAGGGCCCCCAGTGGTTCAGTACCTCGGCCTCGCCGCACCGGTCCCCCAGCTCCCGGTGGAGGTCCAGACTGCGCCGGAACGCCTCAATGGCTTCATCCCACTCGCCGAGCATCCATCGGGCGGCACCCAGCTCGCTCAGGGAGGCGGCCTCCCCACCGCGGCTGCCGAGATCGCGGAACGCGCTCAGAGCCTCCTCCAGTACCCGGACCGCTTCCGTGGCGCTCCCTGACACGCGCTCCAGCGCCCCCAGGTTGCGGATGCTGTTCGCGCGTCCGAACCGCTCCCCGAGTTCGGTGAAGCGCTCCAGCGCCTGGTCGTGCGCCTCCCGGGCGCCGACGACGTCGCCCGTCAGCCTCCTCACGACGCCCAGCTCGTTGAGCGCGTACGCCTGGTGGGTCCGGTCGTCGAGCTCCACGTAGATGTCGTACGCCTCTCGGTGTCGGCGCTCCGCCTGCTCGTACTCGCCCGTGAGTCGGTGCACGACGCCGAGGTCCCTGAGGGAATTCGCCTCCCCGTACCGGTCGTGGAGCTCCCGGTAGATCGACAGCGCCTCGCTTTGGGCCTCCACGGCGGCGTCGAACCGTCCGGTCTGCCGGCGCACCATGCCGAGATCCGCGAGCGCGTTGGCTTGCCCGAGCCGGTCGCCCACCTCGCGGTAGAGAGCGAGAGCCTCGGTCTGGGCACGTGCGGAAGCCTCGTTGTCGGCGGTCATGAGCCAGACGATGCCGGCCTGGTTCAGCGCGTCGGCCTTGCCGCGCCGGTCGCCCGCGGCCTCGTACTCCTCCACCGCCTCGTTGAGCGCCTCGACCGCCTCGGGGTAGGCGGCCATGAAGCGCCGTACGACTCCAAGCTCGGCGAGCGCCCCGGCGCGGGCCTTACGGTCGCCGGTATGCCGGGCGGCGTCGGCGGCTGTCCGATGGAGCCCGACGGCCTGGTCCCACGGGCCGGCCTGCCGCAGGAACGGGGCCATGGCGGCGGCCATGCGGATGACGAGCTCGTGCAGGGCGAGACCGCTCGCGCGCCGAATGCAGGCGAGGACGTTGGCCCGCTCGTTCTCCAGCCAGCCGAGGGCCGCCGCACGGGACTCCATGCGCGGGGTCTCCACCGAAGCGGCTTCGTCGGGCCGTGTCGGTGCGACCGCGCCTCTTCGGACGAGGTGCCGGTTCGCGGCGGCGAGAGCGGCCAGGTAGTAGAGGCACACTCGCTGAACGGCCTGGGTCTGCTCCATACTGCTGTCTCCCTCGTCGGCGAGACCACGGGCGAAATCACGTAACAGATCATGAAGCCGGTACCGGCTTCCCGGATGTTCGTCGATCATGTGGGCGTCGTACAGCGCGTCGAGCTGGTGCCGCGCCTCCGCCATGGTCACCCCACCGAGCGCGGCACCGACATAGGCGTCAAGGTCGGTCCCAGGGTAGAAGCCCAGGCCGCGGAAGAAGCGCCTGTGCTCCTCCTCCATGTCCTGGTACGACAGCTCGAACGTCGCCGCCACCGCCCGCTCCCCGGCCCGCAGCTCCCCCAGCCGATCCCGCGCGGCCAACAGGCGCTCGCGGAGATCCTCCGCGCCCCACGACGGGTGGTGCCGCAGCCGCGCGGCGAGCAGGGACACCCCCAGCGGCAGATACCCGCACAGCCCGACGAGCTCCGCGACCACGTCCCGGTCGAGCGACGCCGCCGGCCGCCCACTGAGCCGTACGAACAGATCGACAGCGTGATCCGCCGGCAGCGCCTCCACGGGCAGCACCACTTCCTCCTGCGCCGCCAGCCGCTTCCGGCTGGTCACCAGCACCAGACAGTCGCCCGCCCCAGGAAGCAGCGGCTCCAGCTGCCGGTAGCTGGCCGCGTTGTCGAGGATGAGCAGCGCCTTCTTCCCCGCAAGACCGCTACGCCACATAGCGGCCCTCGCCTCAGTGACCGCCCCCACATCATCACCGGCCGGGATCCGCCCCGCAGGCACCCCGGTCGCCGACAGCAATGACGCCAGCGCCTCGCCGGCCTGCACGGGACTCCGCCCGGTCGTGTGCCCGTTGAGGTTCACGAACAACTGCCCGTCCGGGAACCGCTCCGCCAGCACATGCCCGGCGTGCACGGCGAACGCCGTCTTCCCCACCCCCGGCATCCCGTCGATCACATGCACCGGCAGCGCCTCACCACTCTCCTGCGCCGCCCGTACCGACCCCACAAGCGCCGACAGCTCGGCGCCACGGTCCGTGAACGCCGCGGTGTCGCGCGGCAGCGCCCGCAACACGAGCGCGGCTCCCGGCGGTTCGGCCTCGTTCTGGGGCGCCGACTCGGGCTGCCGCACGGGCGTCCGTGAATCCGACAGGGCGGCCAACACCGTCATCACCACGAGCAGCCCCCCGAGCAGCACGAACGAGAACCAGGCATGCCTCTGCAGCCACCCCAACCACCCCGGCCATTCCGACTCGGACACCGCGTTCGTGACCAGCCCCACGAGCATGGTCGTCACGACCCCGCCGGCGGCCACGACAGCGATCGAGATCCCGCGCCGAAGCCTCATGCGTCAGCCGTCCACCCGTGAAGGGGATGCGTCTCCCCAACTGGCGCTGGCGTGTCACTCATGCGCCCCAGCGTCCCAAGGTCAACCCCCGTCACGAAACCCCCCGAGTTCGTCATCCAACCGCCCAAGGGCATCAGCGGAGACGACCTCGGTCAAGGGCACTGACGCGCCAAGGCCGGTCCGGATCCAGCCTCGCCGAATCACGAGTCAGTCCGCTCAGGAAACTCTGAGACCGTTCATCCCCCGAGTGAGAGGCTGAACGGTTGCCACACGTTCACACGAGAGGTTCGCCCAGATGACCGAGACAGAGATTGAGGAACATGAAGGCGACGTCTCTAAGGATGGGTACACCTCCTCGCCCGAGTGCTCGCCGAGCGCTGGCAGGACACCGTCGATCGCCAGGAACTCGAAGATCACGTGTCGTGGCTGAGGGAGCGCCGCAACTCGTTCGCGCACCGTCTCATCGACGACGTCGACTCCCAGTGGCGAAGCCACCCGGCGACATGGAACTTCGACGACGAAGCGGCCGACGAGGCACTGGAGAGAGTCAGCGCTGCCGCCTTGGTGCTAGAAGAGGGCTGGGAACAGCACCTCACCTGCCAGCGCGCTGATGCGCGATACGTACCCTGACAAACGGCAGCACACGATGAGGGAACGAGAGCGTGGATGCGTCCGAACTGGCCGAACTCCGCACCACGTACATCTTCGACCCGGCCGAGGGTTCCACCTGGGGCCTGACCTACGAGGGGACCGAGGCCAAGCTGCGCGAGCGGGAGACGGATACGTTCGTCCGTATCGATGAGGGGGAGGAAGGTCCCGTTCGCGGGTCCGTCATGCACTTCGGCATCACGGTCGGCGAGGAGGAGCTGGAGGGCATGGCCAAGCTGTCCCCGGAAGGCATCGCCATCGAGGACTGCACTGCTCATGCCGCAGCCGAGTTCGTCAAGTGGCTGTGGGGCAGCATCCTCATGGGTGTCTCCTTGGGATTCTAGTGGAAGGGCCTTTGGCTTGCGTCTCCGCGGATCAGGTGGTGTTCCCCAGGTAGATGATCTTGGCGCTGCGTGGCGACTGGAAGCGGCTTCCGTCGGTTCTGATGCTGACTTGCGTGATGGTGTGTCAGATGGGAGTGCTACCTTGATAGGCGGCGATTGAGACTCCCGGCTCGGACGATATCGACATTGCCGCCGCACAGGCCATGCGGGCAAGGAAGATTCCTGCGAGTGTCTCCCTGTCGCGCCAGGTGGTGCCGAAGGACCGCCATGCTCCGGACGCCGCTCGCGTCCGTCCGGAGACGTTGGCCGATCGCTCCCAGGATGTGGAGAAGGACCTGACGCGTCCAGCGTGCGACCACACGCGACCACCACGCCGGCCGCATCTGTCGCGACCAGTGCTGATCCCTTGTCTGGGCGCCAGCGGGCCCGCTGACGCCCAGCAGATTCTTCGTCTGCTGGTGGTACAGCGGAGCCAAGCCGTTGATCAGCAGGGATGCTGGCCCTGTGGTCCCAGGGGGAGCGCCAGGTCCCCCGCGAGAGAAGTGGCGCTCACCCGGGAGACCGTCACACCCGCAGCGGCCTCGGCGCCTACCGACGCGAGCAGTCCACGGCTAGGCGAACGGCCGACGCGTCCTCTGCCCTCCTCGACACATCACCGGCCGCACCAGACAGGCAAGGCGGCGCCTGGTGTCCCGCACCAAGCGCCGGCGAATGCCCGGATGAGCGACGTCGCGGGAGACCGTACGGCTCGAACCGTCAGCGCTCCGCACGTCATCGCCGGCGATGACGTGCTCGCGCTCGACCGGGCTCATGCTCAGCCGGTACTGGCGCGGCCGGGAGAAGCGGACCCGTACGAGGACCGGGTCACGCGGACTGTCCATCCTGCAGGCACCTCTGGTCCCGCGGCCGCGTGCCGAGGGCGAGGGGCGGCCTGATCCGGGCTTTCTTCAGCCGGGCCAGGAGGCGGGCGGCGCATGTGCGCCGACGGTAGAGGTGGGACCGCACTCCGGGTCAGCTCGGTTCGCTTCAGCAGGGCGATGGCGGTGTCGGCCATGTCCGGGTCCGCCTGTCCGGCGGATCTTCAGCGCGAAGCCCCCTCGTTCGGAGTGTCATCTGCCTGGCTGCAACCGGGGGCCGCCTTAGGCTGCCTGGCCCAATCGGCCACTCGGCGAAGCGTTCTCCGGGCAGAACGTTCCCCATGGACAGCGATCACGAGATGGATCCGGCACACCGGGTTCCGGACAGCCTGGGCGAGAAGACGGTGCGCGCCCTGGGCGCGCTTTCGAAGGCGTTGGAAACCACGGAGCGGGCCCGCGGCCACCTCTACGGCTTCCACCAGCTGACCGGGACCGCGGACTTCGAGCTCGGCGACGCGGTGCGGCTCTTGAGGGAGGCGGGCCATGAGGAGCAGGCTGCCCGGGTCGAGCGCGAGATCGTGGGCCGCAACGTCATCCCGGGGCACTGGACTTTCCAGATCATCGAGGCATACAACACCACCTACTACGAGCCCTTCGCCTCGGTCGAACGCGGCATCGTCGACGAGGTGGCCGGCGGACGGGACCACCTTCTGGAGGCTCGTCTCAAGACGATTCGCCGTACACCCCATCACCCTGACCACACCCCTTTGCCCCCCTCGTCCTGACGGGGGGCGTGGCTCGGCGAGGGAGCGGGAGGGCCATAACGGAACCCACGACCCGACGGGGATTCCTCACACAGCGGCGTGCGCCCCCGCAGCCCGTCGGTAGGCCACGTGTCCGCCCAGCGCACCGCTGACGGCTACAGCAGCCATCCCGCTCAGGGCCCACAGCCGCCCCTTCGCCGAACGGCCGCGGAGCCGCGCCGTCAGGGACGCGGAATAGCAGGCCACCGCAACCACGTTGGCGACCGCGTGGGCCGCGCCGACACGGGCTTGCTCGGGCGGCAGGTCCGCCCAGTCCACCCAGCCTGCCACCGCTGCCGGGGCGACGCCGGCCAGTCCGACAGCGTTCAGGGTGGTCGAAGCCTTCTGCGCCCCGGGCACGAGGTCGAGTACCGAGACCGACAGCCAGCATCCCACGGGCACCTGCACGAACACGGGGTGCAGCGGGTGACCCAGAGGCCTGCCGCGCAGCAGATCACGTGCGTCGCCCAGAGGGAGCGACCGGATTCCCCGCTGCATCGCCCTGATGGCCGGATCGGCCACCGTGCTCCGCTCGAGCCGGTCCAGGGTTTTCAGCCACCACGCTGAGGCGGTGTCGAGGGCTGCGGGCCGCCCGTCCGTGGGCGAGGTGTCCAGAGCACGTGAGTTCATACACGACGCCTACCCGCCGCTACGCGGTCCTCCCGCCCGGGCCTCGACTGCACCCGAACGATCGGCCCCCCTTCGGAGGAGCCTCGATCTCAGCTCTCAGGCACGCACAGCTCTTTCCCGACCACATGGTGGCCCCCCAGTCCCGTCGGGGCGGACGGCTGTTAGGCGGAACGGGCGCATTCGGCATGCCGTGGACACCCGCCGGGGCGAGGGTTGCGGCGGGGTCGCTCCGGCCCCGCCGACCTGCGCGGCAGAGACCTCGCAGGCGCGGAGTCCGCCAGGAGGAGACGTCAGGCATGGTGCAGAAGAAGGCGAAGAAGGCCGCGGGCAGCGGGGGCCCGAAGGCCAGGACCACGCCGAAGAAGGGGGCCACGTCGGAGCAACCGCCCGGGCGGCCGACGCCCCGCCCGCCCGCCGCGGCGGAGCCGACCCGCCCTCGCGAGCCCCTGCCGCCCAAGCCGGACCAGAGCGGCCCGGACACGGTGAGCCCCACCGGGCAGCCCACTGGCGCACCCCAGGCCACCGTGGCTCAGGGAGGCGCCTACCTCACGTCCGCACAAGGTACCCGTCTCCCCGACAGCGACCACTCCCTGAAGGCAGGCGCACGGGGACCGGTGCTGCTGCAGGACCACCACCTGCGGGAGAAGATCACTCACTTCGATCACGAACGCATTCCCGAGCGCGTCGTGCACGCACGCGGCGCCGCCGCCCACGGGGTCTTCCAGGGATACGGCACCGCCACGAAGATCACCAAGGCGGCGTTCCTGGCGAAGGGCGTCGAGACGCCGGTGTTCGTGAGGTTCTCCACCGTCCTCGGTTCACGAGGTTCGGCGGACACGGTGCGTGACACGCGTGGTTTCGCGACGAAGTTCTACACCGTGGAAGGCACCTTCGACCTGGTGGGCAACAACATCCCGGTCTTCTTCATCCAGGACGCCATCAAGTTCCCCGACGTCGTCCATGCCGCGAAACCGCACCCCGACCGTGAGATCCCACAGGCACAGAGCGCCCATGACACCTTCTGGGACTTCGTGTCCCTGCATACCGAGGCCACCCACCACACGCTCTGGAACATGTCGGACCGGGCTCTGCCCCGCTCGTTCCGGATGATGGAGGGGTTCGGCGTCCACACGTTCCGCCTGGTCGACGCCAACGGTGCCACCATCCTGGCGAAGTTCCACTGGAAGCCCAAGTTGGGCGTCCACTCCCTGGTCTGGGAGGAGGCGCAGATCACCAACGGCATGGACCCCGACTTCCACCGCAGGGATCTGGCAGACGCTATCGAGGCCGGGGCCTTCCCCCAGTGGGAGCTGGGCATCCAGACCTTCCCCGATACTCCGGACCAGACCTTCGAGGGCATCGACCTCCTCGATCCCACCAAGATCGTCCCGGAGGAGCTGGCACCGGTTCAGCCCATCGGGCTGATGACGCTGAACGCCAATCCGGTCAACTACTTCGCCGAGACCGAGCAGGTGGCCTTCCACCCCGGACATCTCGTTCCCGGAATCGACGTCACCGACGACCCGCTGCTCGCGGGACGGCTGTTCTCGTACCTCGACACTCAGATCAGCCGGCTGGGCGGCCCGAACTTCGCTCAGATCCCTATCAATCGGCCGCACTCTCCCGTCAACGACATGCTCCGCGACGGCATGCATCAGACCGCCGTCCACGCCGGGACCGCCCCCTACCGGCCCAACAGCCTCGACGGCGGCTGCCCGTTCCTCGCGGCAGCCGACTCCGCCGCCTTCATCGAGGCGCCTATCGAGCTGCCCGCGGCGCGAAAAGCCCGGGAGGCTCCCGCCGCGTTCGCCGACCACTTCAGCCAGCCGCGGCTCTTCTGGCTCAGCATGACGCCGGTGGAGCGCGAACACATCGTCGCCGCCTACACCTTCGAACTGAGCAAGTGCTACGAGCAGGCCGTCAAGGAACGCGCCCTAGCCGTCCTCGCCAACATCGACCCCCGGCTCTGCGAAGAGGTCGCCACCGGACTCGGACTCCCCGTGCCGGCTCCCACGGAGCCCCTCACGCGCCCCGACCCGAGCCCCGCACTGTCTCAGCTCGGCCGGACCTGGCCCGTCGACGGACGGGTCATCGGTATCGTCGCCCACCCGGCGGCAGATTTGAGGAGCGTCCGCTCCGTACGGGACGCCGTGTCCAAGGCGGGCATGGTTCCCCTGGTCATCGCCCCGACAGGCGGCGTCCTCGGTCGCGGGAAGAATCCGGTCACCGTGCAGCGCACCTTCGCCGCCGCCCGTTCCATCGAGTTCGACGCCCTCCTGCTGGCCGGAACGCCCGAAGCGGCCGCCGACGCCCGCGGCGCCCGCGACGCCAAGGCCGGTGCGGCGGAGCCCGGCGGTCCGGACCCCCGCGTCCTGCTGCTGGTCTCGGAGGCGTACCGCCACGGCAAGGCGATCGGCGGATGGGGCGATGCCTCTCTGACCCTTGAGGCTGCCGGCGTCGGAGCGGACGAACCGGGCATCCTACTGGGCGGCACCGCCGGCGCGGTTCTCAAGCAGATCACGAAGTCTCTGGCAGGACACCGTGCCTGGGACCGGTTCCCCACCACACTCTGACACCGGAGGCCACCGGCAGCCGCGTTCCTGGCTTTCGTGTTCGGGCAGGTGGTCCTGCTCGCGCACGACCTCGCCCACCGGCCGGTCTTCCGACGGCGCAAAGCCAGACCTCGACCCAGCCCTCGACCCAGCCCTCGACCCGGACATCTTCGTCCGGACCCTGGATGCCTGCCGCGCACGGCCCACGTGCCCGCGGCCGGTAGAAGAGGGAGGTGAGGAGTGGGTTCGTGCGGCAGGCCGTAGCACAGCCATCCGGCTGCGGAACCGATCATCACGTGCGAAACCTCCCGCATCATCGCCTGATCAGTCAGTCAGTGACTCAGCCGGCCTTCGTCGACGGTCCGGGGGGCATCCAGCATCGGGCCCGACGTCTTGAGGCGCAGGGCCCATCGCGAACAAGGCGGCATCCCCGGTGATCTCCATGAGCCGGAGCATCTGATGTGAGGGTGCCCCCAGTCGGATGGTGCGGCCCGAATCCGTGGCCCACCGTCTGACGGTCATGAGCACTTCGAGGCCGGAGGAATCGCAGAAGGAGGAGTACAGGAGGTCGATGACCACCTCGGCGCCGGCTGGAGCTTCGGTCATCGCTCTTCGTAGGAGGGAACGTGCTTCGTCCGCGTGATGCATGTCGAGGTCCCCGCACAAGCGCACCACGCATACCCTGGGAGGCGATCCGGCCGCGCCGGGTTCCACAGTCTGGGCTCCCAGGTCGGCGCTCATGACCATTCACCTCACACAGGTGCGGTTGCCCGGAATGACCCGCCGCATGCGGTGCTTCCGCCGCCGTGTCAGACGAACCGAGGCTGCGAGGCGCGCTCGTGGTCATGCGTACCGGGAATGGTTCGCCACTGGTGAGCGCAGGGTCAAAGCTCCCGGCAGAGGCCGGTCGCCCAGGCGGCCGCGGACCGGGCCGCGGGTTCAACGTCGGGCCGCGCCCGATGTCCTGGGCCCGTCAGGGTGTGAAGAGAACCTTGACTGCGCCGTCCTGCTTCTTCTGGAACATCTCGTAGGCGTCCGGCGCCTGTTCCAGCGGCAGCCGGTGGGTGGCGAAGCCGTCGACGCCCAGCGGGTCTTCGTCGGTGAGGAGCGGGAGGATGTCGCTCGCCCAGCGGTGAACGTTGGCCTGGCCCATGCGCACCTGCAGCTGCTTGTCGAACATGGTCAGCAGGGGCATCGGGTCGGCGGCGCCTCCGTAGACCCCGGAGACGGATACGGTGCCCCCGCGCCGGACGAGGTCGATGGCCGCGTACAGGGCGGAGAGACGGTCGACTCCGACGGCCTTCATCAGTCCGGCGGCCAGGGCGTCCGGCAGCAGTGTGGTCATCGTCTGCGCCGCGCCGGCAATTCGGCTGCCGTGCGCTTCCATGCCGACGGCGTCGATGACCGCGTCCGGCCCGCGGCCTCCCGTGAGCTCGCGCACAGCGTCCGTCAGGCCACCCTTGGACTCCTTGAGGTCCAGCGTCTGCACACCTCGGCCCCTGGCCCGCTCCAGACGTTCGGGCACGAGGTCGATGCCGATGACGGTCTTCGCACCGTGATGGGCGGCGATGCGGCAGCTCATGTCGCCGATGGGGCCGAGCCCCAGGACGGCGACGCTGCCGCCGCGCGGGACGGCCGCGTACTCGACGGCCTGCCATGCCGTCGGCAGGACGTCGGAGAGGTACACGAAACGGTCGTCGGGCGGTCCGTGCGGTACCGGGATGGGGAGGGTGTTGCCGAACGGGACCCGGAGGTACTGGGCCTGGCCTCCAGGCACCTGGCCGTAGAGCTTGGTGTAGCCGAAGAGCGATGCGCCCGTGCCGTGCTCGTGGACCTGCGTGGTTTCGCACTGCGAGTGCAGGCCGCGTTCGCACATGAAGCATGTTCCGCAGGAGACGTTGAAGGGGATGACGACCCGGTCGCCCGGCTTCACGGCGGTGACGGCGGGGCCGACCTCCTTCACGATGCCCATGGCCTCGTGGCCCAGGATGTCGCCGACGTCGAGGAAGGCGCCCAGGATCAGGTAGAGGTGCAGGTCGGAGCCGCACAGCCCCGTGGTCGTCACTTCGACGACGATGTCGTCGGGGTCTCGGAGTACGGGATCGGGCACCGTGTCCACGCGTACGTCCTGCTTGCCGTGCCAGGTCAGTGCCCTCATCGTTGCTCCCCAGTGGAACCCTCGTCACGGGCTTGCCTCTCGCTCGGCGGCTGCCCTCGATGAAGCTCTCGAACCGACACGTAGGTGATTTTCTCCGCGAACTCACGAGGCGGCCCGACGCGCTCTCCGGGAAGCGGGGGCCAGGCACGCCCGCGGCGGGTGACCATGGGATGCGCGGGTAGGCGCACATGATGATCACCTTGGGCGTCGAGGGGCCGTGCCGGTCACGCGTGGAACGGACGCGGCCGGGCAGAGGCATGGGCATGAGGCCCAGCGCCCGCCGGTACCGCACCCACTCGCACTCGAGCCCCCTGCAAGGCCGGGTCGCCGTTGTCACCGGCGCTGCCGGGGGCATCGGCGCGAGCACGGCGTACGCACTGTCGCGGCGTGGCGCCCATGTGGCCCTGCTCGACCTGGAAGGGAAAGGGTTGGGCCGACTTGCGACCGAGCTGCCGGGACCTGCCGCCCCATGGACGGTCGACGTCACCGACGCGGCCGCACTGGCGGCAACTGCCGAAGACGTCCGCAACACGCTGGGCTCGCCCTCCGTGGTCGTCGCGAACGCCGGCGTCGCCATCGGAGGCGCTCTCCAGGACTGCGACCCAGAGGACTGGCGGCGGGTGATCGAAGTCAACCTCGTCGGCAGTGCCCTCACCGCCCGCTGCTTCCTCCCCGATCTCCTGCGCAGCCACGGCTACTACCTCCAGGTCGCCTCCCTCGCCGCGTTGGCACCCACCCCGCTCCTCACCGCGTACTGCGCCTCCAAGTCCGGGGTCGAAGCCTTCGCACACGCCCTGCGGGCCGAGATCACCCACAGGGGCGTCGACGTCGGCATTGCCTACCTGAACTGGGCCGATACCTCGCTGATCCGCCACGCCGACCAGACAGAGGTCTTCCAGACACTACGCGCGCACCTGCCATGGCCGGCCTCGGTCAACCAGGACCCGGCCCTCTACGCGGCGGCTATGGTCCGGGGTATCGAACGCCGCTCAGCTCACCTGTACGCCCCGCCATGGGTGCGCGTTGCGCAGGAGGCCCGCGCCTTCATGCCCACGCTCGTCACGCACTACTTCCGGCATGTCCTCGCGGCACTCGGCGATACGCCCCTGCCCGCCACCGGCCTCCTCGGACCCGGCGGCGCCGCAGCCGACAGGAGGGGCCTCGCGGGACCGGAGCAGCATCACCCTCGCCCAGGAGGAGAGTCATGGCCGTGCGACACCACTTGAGCTCCGTTCAGGAGGTGTCGGCGGCACAAGTGCTCGATGCTTGCGAGAGGCGACGGCACTCCGCCCGACGACGAGCGGAAGCTGCGCCACGTGGACTCTGGCGCCCGCTGTCTACTGGCTGGTCCAGCGGTGCGAGTGGTCGGGATCGGTGGGGCAGGCGAAGAGGCTGAGTTCGCCGAAGCGGCTCACGGTGACGTCGGTGGAGGTTGCGTCCCCATGGGCGGGCAGGTCTCGGTCCTCAAGCGGCTTCCAGCTGCCGCTGCCGCCGTCCCGTTCCGAGCTGTCGATGGTCAGCAGCAGGCGCATCGGTGTCCTGCGGGCCCGACAGTCCCGGGGCACGGGTCGGTCTTGAGATAGCCGACCTCACCCCCGACGGGGTCGCCGCGGCCGAGGTCGCCCGGCGCGGCGCGGACAGCGTAGACCGCCACTGGGCCGACCGGATCGGTGACCAACGCTTGGCCGAGTGCCGCGTCACCCTCTGGGAACCGGTCGACCCGACGACGGGCCCCGCAGACCGTCTCTGAGGTTCGGCCCTCGTAGGTAACGCCCACATAGGCGTTGAGAGGGGCCTCACCGGTCATTGCTCGTCAGGCGTGCTGGACTTCGTCCCGCTGCTCTGCGGTCTTGGCCAAGCGGGCCAGCATTCCCCTGTGCCGGAGTTGGAGCAGGGCCTCGACGGCGGGGTTGTGAAGTGCTCCTCCCACGCCGCGCAGGGGGTGCTCGTCGCAGACGACCAAGGTCTCCTCGCCCCAAGGCCTGAGCTGCAGAAAGATCCTCGCCGTGCCCAAGGCCTTGAAGGAGGCTTCGAGCTCGAGCTCGCTTCCTGGCTCCTGATGGCGGACCGTCGTTACCCCTTCGGTCGACCAGGGGCCCAGTCGCACGGTGTACAGAAGCTGGGAGCCGACCTCGGGCCAGGCTTGATCGAGTGGGGTGGACTCGGACGGCCCAACCACCCACTCCCCGTAGCACTTCGGATCGGCGAGAACTGTCCAGACTGCCGGTGGCGAGCGGTGGATCAACTGGTTTCGAACGGCCATGAGGGGATCCTTAGCCGTGGAAGAGAGGTGTGCCGGGACCGCGTTCCCTCGGTTTGTGTGGAGGCGGTGCTAACCGGCGCTGCGCTTGCCGGGCGGGTCCTGTGGGTCCACGTCCGTCGTGGCGGAGGCATCCTTCGTTCCGCTGGGCCGCTGGGAGCGGCCGCGGGGGCCGAGATCGTGCATGCCCTTCTCTCCTGAGCCCTCGCTCTGCTGCTCACCCCGTTCGCCGTGGCTCTTGACCGGCTCACCATGAGGACTCCCGGCCTCTTCCTTGGAGACTGTGCGTCCGGGGCCCTTGGACGGGGCGTACGTGTCGGGGTGGAAGGACCGATGAGCGCTCGGGTTCTCCTGCTGTCGGGTCTCGTCCACGTCGGGGGACCAGCCGTGCTGCTCGGTGCCCTCGTGGGGACTCGGTCCCTTGCCGTGCCTCGGCTGAGATGGCTTCGGCTGTTTCGTCATGGCCTGGCCTGCTGTCTGGCTGGGGGAGGGGCGCGCTTGACTGCCCGCGCGTGTGCCGTTGGTCTTCTCATCGTCCCACCGTCCACTGATGCGGTCGCGTCGACTGGACGAAGCGCCAGCTCAGGCTGCGGCTGTGGTGTGTGCCACCTCGCTCACCACGACGGTCAGGCGTTCTCTGCGTGGGTGCGCGGCGCGCTGCCGCGCGGCTCTGCCGCCCGGGCGCCGCAGCTGGTCGAAGAGCTCCGAGGTGAGACTCAGTCGCCGGTCGCAGCCAGCTCCTGGGCACGACCGCCGGCAGGGTGCCTCCGATTTCGTGGTGGACCCGTCACTCGGCTGGCTTCACGTGTACTCCGCGGGTCGCCAACCTCCGTTTCCCTGCTGGAGGAGGATCGGCAGATCCCGCCGGAGCTGCCGGAGCCGTGGCAGATGCTTCCCGCCCTCGCCCGCAGACCGCCGTTGCCGTCCCCTCCTCCTGTCCCCCCTATGCCACCCGCCGGGCCCGGCGCTTGACGGCGCGCAGCCGCGCGCCTCGGTGCGCAGAGAGGCGAACCCTGTGGATGCACGGGCGTTGCCGAGGGCCTGCGCGGACAGTGCGGTCAGGGCATCGGCGGGCGCGCAGGACCAGCGCGGCCGCTTCCCGGTCCAGCCCGGCCCGTACGTCGGCGTGTTCGCGCCGCATGGGAGTACGGCCCGCAGGCCGGGCGTTGCCGCCAGGAGGATGAGCCACAGTCCGAGCACCACGGTCAGCGCCGCACCGGCGATCACCCACGTGTCGTCGAGGGGCCGGGTGGCGAGCTCGCCGGCGAGCGAGCTGCGCCACGCCATGGCCGTGTGGCCCGTGCGCGCACGGCGGCCACGTCGTACAGAAGCAGCCCGGTTCCGCCGAGCGTGATGGCGGCGAGGATCGCGGCGGAGATTCGCCGCACGGACCAGAAGCGCCGCGGGTCCGGTGCGAGGGGCTGTGGGCCCTCCTCGAGTACCGGAGCCGGACCCGGTCACGCACGGCGCCGCACTGGCGTGCCATGTCGGCGGGCCGCATGAAGTGTTGTCGCGAAAGGCTGCTCACGTGGGGTCGGGTGTGAGGTCAGCTGCGTCGAGTGGGCCGGGGGGGGGGGGGGGGGGGGGGGGGGGGGGGGGGGGGGGGGGGGGGGGGGGGGGGGGGGGGGGGGGGGGGGGGGGGGGGGGGGGGGGGGGGGG
>NZ_JBVHZJ010000044.1:0-2724 GCF_055574655.1 Streptomyces sp. NPDC029956
TGCTCGAAGAGTTCCTCTAAAACTAACACCCCCCCCCCCCTCCCCTCTGGGATCCTGTGCGGGGGGGGGGGGGACCCCCCCCCCCCCCCCCCCCCCCGCCCCTCCCCCCCCCCCAGGGCGCCGGGGCCGACCCGGCGGGGGTCCCGCCCGGTCGGCCGTTCTGAACAGGCCACCGCGCCGCGCTGCTCGTAGGCTCGGAGCATGTCAGAGGTGTATGCGGACCGCCGTGTACGGCTGCGCGATCGGTGCGCGGCCGCGGGCAGCCCGGCGGCCCTGGTCTCCCGCCCCGCCAACGTCCGCTATCTCGCGGGCGGTTCGCCCCCGGGGGCGGTCCTCCTCGTCGGGCCCGAGCCCGACACGGACGTGCTGCTCTGCCCGGTCGCGCCCACCGGCGAACCGGCCGACGGGCGGCTCGACGAACTCCTCCGCCGGCAGGTCCTGCCCGCGGGCGGCGGAGATCCGGCCGTCGCCGCGGTCGACCTCGCGCGCCGGGCGGGCGCCGACGCGCTGGCGGTCGAGGAGCACGATCTGACCGTGGCCCGGCACCGGGCCATGGGCACCGTCGCGCCCGGCCTGCGGCTCGCCGACCTCGCGTGCGCCGTGGAGCAGCTGAGGATCGTCAAGGACGAGGACGAGATCGCCTGTCTCCGGATCGCCGCCGAGATCGCCGACCAGGCGCTCGGCGAGCTCCTGGAGTCGATCCTGGTGGGGCGGACCGAGCGGCACCTCGCCCTGGAGCTGGAGCGGCGGCTCGTCGACCACGGCGCCGACGGGGCGGCCTTCCCGACCTCGGTGGGGACCGGCCCGCACTCCGGTCGCCGGGGCCACCGGCCCTCCGACCGCCGGGTCGAGGAGGGTGATTTCCTCTCCGTCTGCCTGGGCGCCGACTATCGCGGCTACCGCTGCGAGATCGGCCGCACCTTCGTCATCGGGACGACGCCGGCGGACTGGCAGATCGAGCTGTACGAGCTCGTCTTCGCCGCTCAGCGGGCCGGGCGGGAGTCTCTTGCACCGGGCGCCGAGTACCGGGACGTGGACCGGGCGGCCCGCCAGATTCTGGACTCGGCGGGGCACGGAGAGGCCGCCGTACCCCTCACCGGGCACGGGGTGGGGCTCGAAATCGACGAGGACCCGCAGCTCTCACCCTCGGCCATGGGTAAACTGGACGCTTGTGTGCCGGTCACCGTCGAACCGGGGGTTCACCTCCCGGGCCGGGGCGGGGTCCGGATCGATGACACGCTCGTCGTGCGCCAGGAGGCGGACGGCGGACCCGAGCTACTCACCATCACGACCAAGGAGCTGCTCGCGCTGTAGGGCGCGCGTACGTCTCCGCGGTCCCACGTCAGTCCAGGAGATTCCGCAACCGTGGCTTCCACGAACGACCTCAAGAACGGCATGGTGCTCAAGCTCGACGGGGGCCAGCTCTGGTCCGTCGTCGAGTTCCAGCACGTCAAGCCCGGCAAGGGCCCGGCCTTCGTGCGCACCAAGCTCAAGAGCGTGCTCTCCGGCAAGGTCGTCGACAAGACGTTCAACGCCGGCACCAAGGTCGAGACGGCCACCATCGACCGCCGCGACATGCAGTTCTCCTACATGGACGGCGATTACTTCGTCTTCATGGACGAGGAGACCTACGACCAGCTGATGGTCGACCGCAAGTCGGTCGGCGACGCCGCCAACTTCCTGATCGAGGGCTTCACCGCCTCGGTCGCGCAGCACGAGGGCGAGGTGCTCTACGTCGAGCTCCCGGCCGCCGTCGAGCTGGTCATCAAGCACACCGACCCGGGCGTCCAGGGCGACCGCTCCACCGGCGGCACCAAGCCCGCCACGCTGGAGACCGGCCACGAGATCCAGGTCCCGCTCTTCATCACCACCGGCGAGAAGGTCAAGGTCGACACCCGCACCAGCGACTACCTCGGCCGGGTGAACAAGTAACCGTGGCCGCTCGGAGCAAGGCCCGCAAGCGCGCCTTCCAGATCCTCTTCGAGGCGGACCAGCGTGGTGCCTCCGTCCAGGAGGTTCTCGCGGACCAGGTCCGGCACGCGCGGTCGGACGACCGCCAGCCGCCGGTGAACGACTTCACCATGCAGCTGGTCGAGGGCTACGCGTCCCACGTGGCTCGGATCGACGAGCTCATCGCGACCTACGCGGTGGACTGGGACCTCGACCGGATGCCGGTCGCCGACCGGAACATCGTGCGCCTCGGTGCGTACGAGCTGATCTGGGAGGACGGCACGCCGGACGCGGTCGCCATCGACGAGGCGGTGCAGCTCGCCAAGGAGTTCTCCACGGACGAGTCCCCGACCTTCGTCAACGGTCTGCTGGCGCGCTTCAAGGACTTGAAGCCGCGTCTGCGCCGGGACGCGGACGTCTGAGCCCTCGGGGCCTGTCTGACGTCACCGGCAGTCGAAGGGGCCCGCAGCACTCGTGCTGCGGGCCCCTTCGGCGTATCCCCGGCCCCTTGTTCGCGAGGGCGAAACGGCGGGGTCGCGACGTCGGGGGCGGCGGGGGTCGCGACGGCGAAAGCGGCGGGGTCGCGACGGCGGGAGGCACCGGGGTTCACGAGGGTGAAAAGCAGCGGGGCCGGGGGGGGGGGGGGGGGGGGGGGGGGGGGGGGGGGGGGGGGGGGGGGGGGGGGGGGGGGGGGGGGGGGGGGGTGTGGGGGGGGGGGGGGGGGGGGGGGGGGGGGGGGGGGGGGGGGGGTGGGCGCCCCCCCCCCCCCCCCCG
>NZ_JBVHZJ010000044.1:2734-68996 GCF_055574655.1 Streptomyces sp. NPDC029956
ATGCGAGGCGCGGTGCCACCCCGACCCCCCCCCCCCCCCCCCCCGCACCCCCCCCCCCCCCCCCCCCCCCCCCCCCCCGCCCCCGGCGGTACGTTTCTGCTGAGTCCCCGGAAGGGGTCAGTTCTCCTCGTGGGCGACCGCGCGGCGCGCGTCCGCGTCGAGGACGCCCCAGCTGATGAGCTGCTCGGTGAGGACCGAGGGGGACTGGTCGTAGATGACGGCGAGGGTGCGCAGGTCGTCCTGACGGATCGACAGCACCTTGCCGTTGTAGTCGCCGCGCTGCGACTGGATCGTCGCCGCGTAGCGCTGGAGCGGGCCGGCCTTCTCCTGGGGGACGTGCGCCAGGCGCTCCAGGTCGAGGACGAGCTTCGGCGGCGGCTCGGCGGCCCCGCCCGGCGTGGTGCCCGGCAGGAGCTCCTGCACCGGAACCCCGTAGAAGTCGGCCAGCTCGGCAAGACGCTGCACGGTCACCGCGCGGTCGCCGCGCTCGTACGAACCGACCACCACGGCCTTCCAGCGGCCCTGGGACTTCTCCTCCACCCCGTGGAGCGAGAGACCCTGCTGGGTGCGGATGGCACGGAGTTTGGCCCCGAGCTGCTTTGCGTATTCGCTGGACATAACGCTCCCGGACGCTGTGACGACATGCGGCTGCGCCGCGCGGCTGGTAACTCACTGTGAGGTTACGCAGCGTTACTCTTTCCCGTCAAGCCGAATGGTCCGTACCGCCCCCTCCCGGGGGACGGTGACCGGAGCGGCGCCGGGGGTGCGAGGGATGCCTCCGTCCGCCCCTGGTATCGTTGACGTCGCAAATCCGACGTCCTTTAAGAGCCGTCCCGTGAGGCGGAGAAGGAGGTCCGTTTCTTCATGGACACCCAGCAGAAGTACGGCGACGACGCGCGGCCCGTTCTCGAGGCCCCGGACATCGCGCGGGTCCTCACCCGCATCGCACACGAGATCGTCGAGCGTGCCAAGGGCGCGGACGACGTGGTTCTCCTCGGCATTCCCACCCGCGGTGTGTTCCTCGCCCGCCGGCTCGCCGAGAAGCTCGAATCGATCACCGGCACCAAGATCCCCGTCGGCTCCCTGGACATCACCATGTACCGGGACGACCTGCGGATGAAGCCGGCCCGCGCCCTCGGCCGCACCGAGATCCCCGGTGACGGCATCGACGGCCGCCTGGTCGTCCTCGTCGACGACGTGCTCTTCTCCGGCCGCACCATCCGCGCCGCCCTTGACGCCCTCGGCGACATCGGCCGCCCCCGTGCGGTCCAGCTCGCCGTCCTCGTCGACCGCGGCCACCGCGAGCTTCCGATCCGAGCCGACTACGTCGGCAAGAACCTCCCCACGTCGCTGCGGGAGACGGTCAAGGTCCAGCTCGCCGAGGAGGACGGTCGCGACACCGTCCTGCTCGGCGCCAGGCCCACCGCCTAGCCGGACCGGCATTCCCCCGCGGGGCCGGGGCACCCCCCTGCGCCCCCGCATGCCCTCACACCTCCCCACCACGGAGAGACACACCGATGATGCGTCACCTCATCTCGGCCGCCGACCTCACCCGCGACGACGCCGTCCTGATCCTCGACACCGCCGAGGAGATGGCCCGGGTGGCCGACCGGCCCATCCGGAAGCTGCCGACCCTGCGCGGCCGGACCATCTGCAACCTGTTCTTCGAGGACTCCACCCGGACCCGGATCTCCTTCGAGGCCGCCGAGAAGCGCCTCTCCGCCGACGTCATCAACTTCGCGGCCAAGGGCTCCAGCGTCTCCAAGGGCGAGTCCCTCAAGGACACCGCGCAGACCCTGGAGGCCATGGGCGTCGACGCGGTCGTCATCCGCCACGGCGCCTCCGGAGCCCCGTACCGCCTCGCCACCTCCGGCTGGATCGACGCCCCCGTCGTCAACGCCGGCGACGGCACCCACCAGCACCCCACCCAGGCCCTCCTGGACGCCTTCACCATGCGCCGCCGCCTGGTCGGCCGGGACGCCGGTCTCGGCCGCGACCTCGAGGGCAAGCGGATCACGCTCGTCGGCGACGTCCTGCACAGCCGGGTCGCCCGCTCCAACGTCGACCTGCTGCACACCCTCGGCGCCGAGGTCACCCTGGTGGCCCCGCCCACCCTGGTCCCCGTCGGCGTCGAGACCTGGCCCTGCGAGATCTCGTACGACCTCGACCGCGTGCTGCCGAAGTCCGACGCGGTCATGATGCTGCGTGTGCAGCGCGAGCGGATGAACGCCGCCTTCTTCCCCACCGAGCGCGAGTACTCGCGCCGGTACGGGCTCGACGGCGAGCGGATGGCGAAGATGCCCGAGCACGCCATCGTCATGCACCCCGGCCCCATGGTCCGCGGCATGGAGATCACCGCCGAGGTGGCCGACTCCGACCGCTGCACGGTCGTCGAGCAGGTCGCCAACGGCGTCTCCGTCCGGATGGCGGTCCTCTACCTGCTTCTGGGCGGCAACGACTCCGCCGTCACCCACACCCGCCCTCCCGCCGCCCACCACCACCCTTCTGACGAGCGCTCCGCGCACACCATCGATTCGGAGAACAAGTAACCATGAGCAAGACTCTGATCCGCGGTGCGCAGGTGCTGGGCGGTGCCGTCCAGGACGTGCTGATCGACGGCGAGACCGTCGCCGAGGTGGGCACCGGTCTGTCCGCCGAGGGCGCCACCGTGATCGAGGCCCAGGGCCAGATCCTGCTGCCCGGCCTCGTCGACCTCCACACCCACCTGCGCGAGCCCGGCCGCGAGGACTCCGAGACCGTCCTCACCGGCACCCGCGCCGCCGCCTCCGGCGGTTTCACCGCCGTCTTCGCCATGGCCAACACCCACCCGGTCGCCGACACCGCCGGTGTCGTCGAGCAGGTCTACCGGCTCGGCAAGGAGTCCGGCTACTGCGACGTGCAGCCCATCGGCGCCGTCACCGTCGGCCTGGAGGGCAGGAAGCTCGCCGAGCTCGGCGCCATGCACGACTCCGCCGCCGGCGTCACCGTCTTCTCCGACGACGGCAAGTGCGTCGACGACGCCGTGATCATGCGCCGCGCCCTGGAGTACGTGAAGGCCTTCGACGGCGTCGTCGCCCAGCACGCCCAGGAGCCCCGCCTCACCGAGGGCGCCCAGATGAACGAGGGCATCGTCTCGGCCGAGCTCGGTCTCGGCGGCTGGCCCGCCGTCGCCGAGGAGTCGATCATCGCCCGCGACGTCCTCCTCGCCGAGCACGTCGGCTCCCGCGTCCACATCTGCCACCTCTCCACCGCCGGCTCCGTCGAGATCGTCCGCTGGGCCAAGTCCCGCGGCATCGACGTCACCGCCGAGGTCACCCCGCACCACCTCCTCCTCACCGACGAGATGGTCCGGAGCTACAACCCGGTCTACAAGGTCAACCCGCCGCTGCGCACCGAGAAGGACGTCCTCGCGCTCCGCGAGGCGCTGGCCGACGGCACGATCGACATCGTCGCCACCGACCACGCCCCGCACCCCCACGAGGACAAGGACTGCGAGTGGGCCGCGGCCGCCATGGGCATGGTCGGCCTGGAGACCGCGCTCTCCGTCGTCCAGCAGACGATGGTCGAGACCGGCCTGCTCGACTGGGCCGGCGTCGCCGACCGGATGTCCTTCGCGCCCGCCCGCATCGGGCGGGCCACGGGCCACGGACGACCCGTCTCGGCTGGTGAGCCCGCGAACCTGACGCTGGTCGATCCGGCTTACCGTGGTGTCGTGGACCCCGCGGACTTCGCCTCCCGCAGCCGAAACACCCCCTACGAGGGCCGTGAGCTGCCGGGACGCGTCACCCACACCTTCCTGCGGGGCCGGGCAACGGTCGTGGACGGGAAGCTGGCGTGACACCACTCATCGCAATCGCCGCAGAGGCTGCCGATCAGAAGTCGGCGGAGGTGACCGACTGGGCCGGACGGCTCGGCTGGGTCGCCGGACTGCTGCTCTTCATCGCCTTCGTGTACTGGCTGATGCGCCAGGGCTGGAAGTGGCGCGGCAGCCTCCAGTCGGACCTCCCCGAGCTCCTCACCGTGCCGGAGCAGGCCGGTACGGCGAAACTGACTCTCGGCGGCCGCTACCACGGCTCCACGACCGCCGGGCAGTGGCTCGACCGGATCGTGGCCCACGGTCTCGGCACCCGCAGCCGCGTCGAGCTCACGCTCACCGACGCCGGGCTCGCGGTCGTGCGCCCCGGCGCGAACGACTTCTTCGTCCCGGCCGAGGCCCTGCGCGAGGCCCGCCTCGACAAGGGCATCGCGGGCAAGGTCCTCGCCGAGGGCGGCCTGCTGATCATCACCTGGGCGCACGGCGACCAGCTGCTCGACTCCGGCTTCCGGTCCGACCGGGCGGCCGAGCACACCGCCTGGGTCGAGGCCATCAACTCCATGACCACCACGACGGAAGGCATCGCACGATGACGACCTCCACCCGGGGAACCAGCAAGGTTCCCGCCGTACTCGTCCTGGAGGACGGCCGCATCTTCCGCGGCCGCGCCTACGGGGCCGTGGGGGAGACCTTCGGCGAGGCCGTGTTCTCCACCGGCATGACCGGCTACCAGGAGACCCTCACCGACCCGTCGTACCACCGCCAGGTCGTCGTCATGACCGCCCCGCACGTGGGCAACACGGGCGTCAACGACGAGGACCCCGAGTCCGGCCGCATCTGGGTCTCCGGCTACGTCGTCCGCGACCCCGCCCGCGTCTCCTCCAACTGGCGCGCCCGGCGCTCGCTGGACGAGGAGCTGGAGCGCCAGGGCGTCGTCG
The DNA here is from genome assembly GCF_055574655.1 of Streptomyces sp. NPDC029956. NCBI lineage: Bacteria > Bacillati > Actinomycetota > Actinomycetes > Kitasatosporales > Streptomycetaceae > Streptomyces > Streptomyces sp. NPDC029956. The sequence continues at coordinate 7,487 of NZ_JBVHZJ010000044.1, forward strand.
GCATCTCCGGCATCGACACCCGCGCCCTCACCCGCCACCTGCGCGAGCGCGGCGCCATGCGCGTCGGCATCTTCTCCGGCGACGCCTGGTCCGGCATCCGCGACGAGGCCCTCCTCGCCCGGGTGCAGGAGCAGCCCCAGATGAAGGGCGCGAACCTCTCCGCCGAGGTCGCCACCCAGGAGACGTACGTCGTCCCCGCGATCGGCACCAAGAAGTTCACCGTCGCCGCGATCGACCTCGGCATCAAGGGCATGACCCCGCGCCGCATGGCCGAGCGTGGCATCGAGGTCCACGTGCTGCCCGCCACCGCGACCGTCGAGGACGTGTACGCGGTCGCCCCGGACGGTGTGTTCTTCTCCAACGGCCCGGGCGACCCGGCCACCGCGGACGGCCCCGTCGCCCTCATGCAGGCCGTCCTGGAGCGGAAGACGCCGCTGTTCGGCATCTGCTTCGGCAACCAGATCCTCGGCCGCGCGCTCGGCTTCGGCACCTACAAGCTGAAGTACGGCCACCGGGGCATCAACCAGCCGGTCCAGGACCGTACGACCGGCAAGGTCGAGATCACCGCGCACAACCACGGCTTCGCCGTCGACGCGCCCCTCGACAAGGTCTCCGAGACCCCCTTCGGGCGTGCCGAGGTCTCGCACGTCTGCCTGAACGACGACGTCGTGGAAGGCCTCCAGCTGCTCGACCAGCCGGCCTTCTCCGTCCAGTACCACCCCGAGGCGGCCGCGGGCCCGCACGACGCCGCGTACCTCTTCGACCGTTTCGTATCCCTGATGGAGGCCGAGCGTGCCTAAGCGCACCGATATCCAGTCCGTCCTGGTCATCGGCTCCGGCCCGATCGTCATCGGCCAGGCCGCCGAGTTCGACTACTCCGGCACCCAGGCCTGCCGCATCCTCAAGGCCGAGGGCCTGCGGGTGATCCTGGTCAACTCCAACCCGGCCACGATCATGACCGACCCGGAGATCGCCGACGCCACGTACGTCGAGCCGATCACCCCCGAGTTCGTCGAGAAGATCATCGCCAAGGAGCGCCCCGACGCCCTCCTGCCCACCCTCGGCGGCCAGACCGCGCTCAACACCGCGATCTCCATGCACGAGCAGGGCGTCCTGGAGAAGTACGGCGTGGAGCTCATCGGCGCCAACGTCGAGGCGATCAACAAGGGCGAGGACCGCGACCTCTTCAAGGGCGTCGTCGAGGCCGTCAAGGCCAAGATCGGCTACGGCGAGTCCGCCCGCTCGGTCATCTGCCACACGATGGACGACGTCATCAAGGGCGTCGACACCCTCGGCGGCTACCCCGTCGTCGTCCGCCCCTCCTTCACCATGGGCGGCGCCGGCTCCGGCTTCGCCCACGACGAGGAAGAGCTGCGCCGCATCGCCGGCCAGGGACTCACGCTCTCCCCGACCACCGAGGTGCTCCTGGAGGAGTCCATCCTCGGCTGGAAGGAGTACGAGCTGGAGCTGATGCGCGACAAGAACGACAACGTCGTGGTCGTCTGCTCCATCGAGAACTTCGACCCGATGGGCGTCCACACCGGTGACTCGATCACCGTCGCCCCGGCGATGACCCTCACCGACCGCGAGTACCAGCGGCTGCGCGACATCGGCATCGCGATCATCCGCGAGGTCGGCGTCGACACCGGCGGCTGCAACATCCAGTTCGCGATCGACCCGGTCGACGGCCGGATCATCGTCATCGAGATGAACCCGCGCGTCTCCCGCTCCTCGGCGCTCGCCTCGAAGGCGACCGGCTTCCCGATCGCCAAGATCGCGGCCCGGCTCGCCGTCGGCTACACGCTGGACGAGATCCCGAACGACATCACGGAGAAGACCCCGGCGTCCTTCGAGCCCACGCTCGACTACGTCGTCGTCAAGGCCCCGCGCTTCGCCTTCGAGAAGTTCCCGCAGGCCGACTCCACCCTCACCACGACCATGAAGTCGGTCGGCGAGGCCATGGCGATCGGCCGCAACTTCACCGAGGCCCTCCAGAAGGCCCTGCGCTCCCTGGAGAAGAAGGGCTCGCAGTTCACCTTCGTCGGCGAGCCCGGCGACAAGGCCGAACTGCTCCGCGACGCGGTCCGCCCGACCGACGGCCGCATCAACACCGTCATGCAGGCCATCCGTGCCGGAGCCACCCCGGAGGAGGTCTTCGACGCCACGAAGATCGACCCGTGGTTCGTCGACCAGCTCTTCCTGATCAAGGAGATCGCCGACGAGCTGGCCGCCGCCGACAAGCTCAACCCGGAGATCCTCGCCGAGGCCAAGCGCCACGGCTTCTCCGACGCCCAGATCGCCGAGATCCGCGGTCTGCGCGAGGACGTCGTCCGCGAGGTCCGGCACGCCCTCGGCGTCCGCCCGGTCTACAAGACGGTCGACACCTGCGCCGCCGAGTTCGCCGCCAAGACCCCGTACTTCTACTCCTCGTACGACGAGGAGACCGAGGTCGCGCCCCGCACCAAGCCCGCGGTGATCATCCTGGGCTCGGGCCCGAACCGCATCGGCCAGGGCATCGAGTTCGACTACTCCTGCGTCCACGCCTCCTTCGCCCTGAGCGACGCCGGCTACGAGACCGTGATGGTCAACTGCAACCCGGAGACCGTCTCCACGGACTACGACACCTCCGACCGTCTGTACTTCGAGCCGCTGACGCTCGAGGACGTGCTGGAGATCGTCCACGCCGAGACCCTCGCCGGCCCCGTCGCCGGTGTCGTCGTCCAGCTCGGCGGCCAGACCCCGCTGGGCCTCTCGCAGGCGCTCAAGGACAACGGCGTGCCCGTCGTCGGCACCTCCCCGGAGGCCATCCACGCCGCCGAGGACCGCGGCGCCTTCGGCCAGGTCCTCGCCGAGGCGGGCCTCCCGGCCCCCAAGCACGGCACCGCGACCACCTTCGCCGGCGCCAAGGCCATCGCCGACGAGATCGGCTACCCCGTCCTCGTACGCCCCTCGTACGTGCTCGGCGGCCGCGGCATGGAGATCGTGTACGACGAGACCCGCCTGGAGTCGTACATCGCCGAGTCCACCGAGATCAGCCCCACCCGGCCGGTCCTGGTCGACCGCTTCCTCGACGACGCCATCGAGATCGACGTCGACGCCCTCTACGACGGCCACGAGCTCTACCTCGGCGGCGTCATGGAGCACATCGAGGAAGCCGGCATCCACTCCGGCGACTCGGCCTGCGCCCTGCCCCCGATCACCCTCGGCGGCTTCGACATCAAGCGCCTGCGCGCCTCCACCGAGGCCATCGCCAAGGGCGTCGGCGTGCGCGGCCTGATCAACATCCAGTTCGCCATGGCCGGCGACATCCTCTACGTCCTCGAGGCGAACCCGCGGGCCTCCCGGACCGTCCCCTTCACCTCGAAGGCGACCGCCGTCCCGCTCGCCAAGGCCGCCGCCCGCATCTCGCTCGGCGCCACCATCGCCGAGCTGCGCGCCGAGGGCCTGCTCCCGAGGACCGGCGACGGCGGCACCCTGCCGCTCGACGCGCCGATCTCCGTCAAGGAGGCCGTCATGCCGTGGTCGCGCTTCCGCGACGTGCACGGCCGCGGCGTCGACACGGTCCTCGGCCCGGAGATGCGCTCCACCGGCGAGGTCATGGGCATCGACGCGGTCTTCGGCACGGCGTACGCCAAGTCGCAGGCCGGCGCCTACGGCCCGCTGCCCACCAGCGGCCGCGCGTTCATCTCGGTCGCCAACCGCGACAAGCGCTCGATGATCTTCCCGGCGCGCGAGCTGGTCGCCCACGGCTTCGAGCTGCTCGCCACCTCCGGCACCGCCGAGGTCCTCAAGCGCAACGGCATCAACGCCACGATCGTGCGCAAGCTGAGCGAGGGCGCGGGCCCGAACGGCGAGAAGACCATCGTCCAGCTCATCCACGACGGCCAGGTCGACCTGATCGTCAACACCCCGTACGGCACCGGCGGCCGCCTCGACGGCTACGAGATCCGTACGGCCGCGGTGGCGCGCAGCGTCCCGTGCCTCACCACGGTCCAGGCGCTCGCCGCGGCCGTCCAGGGCATCGACGCGCTCAACCGGGGCGATGTCGGGGTCCGCTCGCTCCAGGAACACGCGGAACACCTGACCGCGGCCCGCGACTAGCAACCCACGAGGGGGACACCGGAAACGGTGTCCCCCTCTTGCTGAGGACACCCACATGTACAAGTTCTTCTTCAACCTCGTCTTCAAGCGCATGGACCCCGAGGAGGCCCACCACCTGGCCTTCCGCTGGATCCGCCTCGCCGCCCGCGTCCCCGTCCTGCGGACCTTCGTCGCCGCCGTCCTCGCGCCCCGGTACAAGGAGCTGCGCACCGAGGCCCTCGGCCTGCGGATGCACGGCCCCTTCGGGCTCGCCGCCGGCTTCGACAAGAACGCCGTCGCCATCGACGGCATGTCGATGCTCGGCTTCGACCACGTCGAGATCGGCACCGTCACCGGCGAGGCCCAGCCCGGCAACCCGAAGAAGCGCCTCTTCCGGCTGGTCCCGGACCGCGCGCTCATCAACCGCATGGGCTTCAACAACGAGGGCTCCGCCGCCGTCGCCGAACGCCTCCACGCGCGCGTGCCGGTCTTCAGGACCGTCGTCGGCGTCAACATCGGCAAGACCAAGGTCGTCCCCGAGGCCGAGGCCGCCGCCGACTACGTGAAGTCCACCGAGCGTCTCGCCGCGCACGCCGACTACCTCGTCGTGAACGTCTCCTCGCCGAACACCCCCGGCCTGCGCAATCTCCAGGCCACCGAGTCCCTGCGGCCGCTCCTCACCGCCGTACGGGAGGCCGCCGACCGCACGGTCACCGACCGCCGGGTCCCGCTCCTGGTCAAGATCGCCCCCGACCTGGCCGACGAGGACGTCGACGCGGTCGCCGACCTGGCCCTGGAGCTCGGCCTCGACGGCATCATCGCCACCAACACCACCATCGCGCGCGAGGGCCTCGGTCTGCTGTCCGACCCCGCGCTGATCAAGGAGACCGGCGGGCTGTCCGGCGCGCCCGTCAAGGAGCGGTCCCTCGCGGTCCTCAGGCGCCTCCACGCGCGCGTGGGCGACCGGCTGGTCCTCGTGGGCGTCGGCGGCATCGAGAACGCCGAGGACGCCTGGCAGCGCATCCTCGCCGGCGCCACCCTGATCCAGGGCTACAGCGCCTTCATCTACGAGGGCCCGTTCTACGCCCGCGCGATCCACAAGGGCCTCGCCGCGCGCCTCGCGGCCTCCCCGTACGCCACCCTCGCCGAGGCCGTCGGCGCCGACTCCCGAAAGGCCACCCCGTGACCCTCTCCTTCGGCACCCGCCTGCGCTCCGCCATGGACGAGCGCGGCCCGCTCTGCGTCGGCATCGACCCGCACGCCGCCCTGCTCGGCTCCTGGGGCCTGACCGACGACATCGCCGGTCTGGAGCGGTTCACCTTCACCGTCGTCGAGGCACTCGCGGACACCGTGGCCGTCTTCAAGCCGCAGTCCGCCTTCTTCGAGCGCTTCGGCTCGCGCGGTGTCGCCGTCCTGGAGCGCGCCGTCGCCGATCTGCGGGCGGCGGGCGGTCTGGTCGTCATGGACGCCAAGCGCGGTGACATCGGCTCGACCATGGCCGCGTACGCCGAGACCTACCTGCGCAAGGACTCCCCGCTCTTCTCCGACGCGCTCACGGTCTCCCCGTACCTCGGCTACGGCTCCCTCAAGCCGGCCGTCGACCTGGCCCGCGAGTCCGGCGCCGGTCTCTTCGTCCTGGCCCTGACGTCCAACCCGGAGGGCGCGGAGGTCCAGCGGGCCGTCCGTGAGGACGGCCGCACGATCGGCGCCACCATGCTGGGCCACCTCGCCGCGGAGAACGCGGGGGAGACCCCGATGGGCTCCTTCGGCGCGGTCGTCGGTGCCACCCTCGGGGATCTGTCCTCGTTCGACCTGGACATCAACGGCCCGCTCCTCGCCCCCGGCATCGGCGCCCAGGGCGCGACCCCGGCCGACCTCCCGGCCGTCTTCGGCGCGGCCGTCGGCAACGTCGTCCCGAACGTCAGCCGCGGGGTCCTGCGGAACGGACCCGACGCGGCCGCCCTGCGGGACTCGGCGCACCGGTACGCGGACGAGATCCGCGCGGCCGTCGGCGGCTGACGAGCTCCACGGTCTCTCCGCAGGTCGGAGCGGATCGACCCGGATGTCGGCACTGTTTCGGCCCGGTGGGACGACCTGTCCCGCCGGGCCGTCTCACTACTTGACGAAATCTTGGCTCAAAACCGGGTCGTTTTGCCGGAAAAGTCCCGGTCGGTCGATGCTGACCAGGACTTTTCCTTCGTTCTCGCTGACTGGAGCGGCCTCGGCCGCTAGTCTCCGGGGCAGAGCAGGCGTTCAACGACCACTCCGTTGAGCGTTGCTCCACTGGTGTGGGGCGCGAGGTTCCTCACCGGTCCGTATCCGACAGATCGACATCCGAGGTGACGTAGGCGTGGCTCTTCCGCCCCTTACCCCTGAACAGCGCGCAGCCGCGCTCGAGAAGGCCGCCGCGGCTCGCCGGGAGCGGGCCGAGGTCAAGAATCGACTCAAGCACTCCGGCGCCTCCCTCCACGAGGTCATCAAGACCGGCCAGGAGAACGACGTCATCGGCAAGATGAAGGTCTCCGCGCTGCTCGAGTCCCTGCCCGGCGTGGGCAAGGTCCGCGCCAAGCAGATCATGGAGCGGCTCGGCATCTCCGAGAGCCGCCGAGTGCGCGGTCTCGGTTCCAACCAGATCGCCTCCCTGGAGCGCGAGTTCGGCAGCACCGGCGCCTGATCCGGCGACCGGTCCGGCCACCGATCCGGGACACGCGTCCCGGGCACCCCGGTGAAGCTGGAATAATCGCTGCATGGCAGCAGAGGCACGTCCGCGGCTGACCGTGCTCTCCGGCCCCTCAGGGGTCGGCAAGAGCACGGTCGTCGCTCATATGCGCAAGGTCCACCCCGAGGTCTGGCTCTCGGTGTCGGCGACGACACGGAAGCCCCGCCCCGGCGAGAAGCACGGCGTCCACTACTTCTTCGTGACGGACGACGAGTTCGACAAGCTGATCGCCAACGGTGAGCTCCTCGAATGGGCCGAGTTCGCGGGCAACCGGTACGGCACCCCGCGTCGCGCGGTCCTCGACCGCCTCGACGCCGGCGAGCCCGTGCTCCTGGAGATCGATCTCCAGGGCGCCCGCCAGGTGAAGGACTCGATGGCAGAGTCCCAGCTGGTCTTCCTGGCCCCGCCGAGCTGGGAGGAACTGGTCCGCCGCCTCACCGGCCGCGGCACCGAGTCGCCCGAGGTCATCGAGCGCCGTCTCGCCGCCGCGAAGGTCGAGCTGGCCGCCGAGTCGGAGTTCGACACCACGCTCGTCAACACCTCCGTCGAGGACGTTGCGCGTGAGCTGCTAACGTTGATGCTGTTGACTTCTGGGGAATGATCCATTTGTTCCCCCGGACACCCAACGGCTGTCCGATCCTTTTTCCATCTTCGGAAGGTAGAGCGTGTCCTCTTCCATCACCGCGCCCGAGGGCATCATCAACCCGCCGATCGACGAGCTGCTCGAGGCCACGGACTCGAAGTACAGCCTCGTGATCTACGCGGCCAAGCGCGCGCGTCAGATCAATGCGTACTACTCCCAGCTCGGCGAGGGCCTGCTGGAGTACGTGGGTCCGCTGGTCGACACCCACGTCCACGAGAAGCCGCTCTCGATCGCCCTGCGCGAGATCAACGCGGGTCTGCTGACGTCCGAGGCCATCGAGGGCCCGGCGACGTAAGCACGTCACGTTCATTCACCACAGGCCCGGCGGAACATCCGCCGGGCCTGTGGTGTCTCATGGAGTCGTAGGCATCCGAGTGCGGGGAGTGGCAGTGGTGACCAAGCCGAAGGTCGTTCTGGGGGTCAGCGGCGGCATCGCCGCCTACAAGGCCTGCGAGCTGCTCCGGCGGCTCACCGAGTCGGGCCACGACGTCCGCGTCGTCCCCACCGACTCCGCCCTCCACTTCGTCGGCGCGGCCACCTGGTCCGCGCTCTCCGGCAACCCCGTCTCGACCGAGGTGTGGGAGAGCGTCCACGAGGTGCCGCACGTCCGGATCGGCCAGGCCGCCGACCTCGTCGTGGTCGCCCCCGCCACTGCCGACATGCTCGCCAAGGCCGCCCACGGCCTCGCGGACGACCTGCTCACCAACACCCTGCTCACCGCGCGCTGTCCCGTCGTCTTCGCCCCCGCCATGCACACCGAGATGTGGGAGCACCCGGCGACCCAGGAGAACGTGGCGACGCTGCGCCGCCGTGGCGCCGTCGTCATCGAGCCGGCCGTCGGCCGCCTCACCGGCGTCGACACCGGCAAGGGCCGACTGCCCGACCCGGCGGAGATCTTCGAGATCTGCCGGAGGATCCTCGCCCGCGGCACCGCGGCCCCCGACCTCGCGGGACGGCACGTCGTGGTCAGCGCCGGCGGCACGCGGGAGCCCCTCGACCCCGTCCGCTACCTGGGCAACCGTTCTTCCGGGAAGCAGGGGTACGCGCTCGCGCGGGCCGCCGCCGCCCGCGGGGCAAGGGTCACCCTCGTCGAGGCCAACACCGGCATCCCCGACCCGGCCGGCGTCGACGTCGTCCACGTCGGCACCGCCCTCCAGCTCCGCGAGGCCGTGCTCAAGGCCGTCGCCGACGCGGACGCCGTGGTCATGGCGGCCGCGGTGGCCGACTTCCGCCCGGCCGTCTACGCCACCGGGAAGATCAAGAAGAAGGACGACGGCGGAGCGCCCACCGTCGAACTCGTCCGCAACCCCGACATCCTCGCCGAGCTCTCCGCCGACCGTGCGCTGCCGGGGCAGGTGGTCGTCGGCTTCGCCGCCGAGACCGACGACGTCCTCGCCAACGGCCGCGAGAAGCTCCGCCGCAAGGGCTGCGACCTCCTCGTCGTCAACGAGGTGGGGGAGCGAAAGACCTTCGGCTCCGAGGAGAACGAGGCCGTCGTGCTCGCCTCGGACGGCGCCGAGACCCCCGTACCGTACGGTCCGAAGGAAGCGCTCGCCGAGACGGTCTGGGACCTGGTCCTGCCGCGGCTGCGCGCCACGACCTGACGCATCCGGCCCCACGAGGACCGGGAATCCAGCCGGACGCGTGTGATGTACGCCCCATCAGGGGGTTCACCCGGCGCGAAGCGGCCGGATTCACCCGCTCAGGGCATTCGCCAGGCGAGACACCTGGTCCATCCCGCGACCACGACCGATAGACTGTCCGCGGAACGTCTTGGGGCGCAGCCCCCTGCCGGTCCGTCAACGAAGAGCCAGCAGCCGCTGCAACCCCAGGGAGCGTTGTGTCCCGTCGTCTGTTCACCTCGGAGTCCGTCACCGAGGGACACCCCGACAAGATCGCTGACCAGATCAGCGACACCATCCTCGACGCACTGCTGCGAGAGGACCCCACCTCGCGCGTCGCCGTCGAGACGCTGATCACCACCGGCCTCGTGCACGTCGCCGGTGAGGTGACCACCAAGGCGTGGGCGGACATCCCGACCCTCGTCCGGAACAAGATCCTCGAGATCGGTTACGACTCCTCGAAGAAGGGCTTCGACGGCGCCTCCTGCGGCGTGTCGGTGTCCATCGGGTCTCAGTCCCCGGACATCGCCCAGGGCGTGGACACCGCCTACGAGCAGCGGGTCGAGGGCGATGAGGACGAGCTGGACAAGCAGGGCGCCGGCGACCAGGGCCTGATGTTCGGCTACGCGTCGGACGAGACCCCCGAGCTGATGCCGCTGCCGATCCACATCGCGCACCGGCTCTCCCGCCGGCTGACCGAGGTCCGCAAGAACGGCACCATCCCGTACCTGCGCCCCGACGGCAAGACCCAGGTCACCATCGAGTACGACGGCGACAAGGCCGTCCGCCTCGACACGGTCGTCGTCTCCTCGCAGCACGCGTCCGACATCGACCTGGAGTCGCTGCTCGCGCCCGACATCCGCGAGTTCGTCGTCGAGCACGTGCTCAAGCAGCTCGTCGAGGACGGCATCAAGCTCGACACGGACGGCTACCGCCTCCTGGTGAACCCGACCGGCCGCTTCGAGATCGGCGGCCCCATGGGCGACGCCGGCCTCACCGGACGCAAGATCATCATCGACACCTACGGCGGCATGGCCCGCCACGGTGGCGGCGCCTTCTCCGGCAAGGACCCGTCCAAGGTCGACCGCTCGGCCGCCTACGCCATGCGCTGGGTCGCCAAGAACGTCGTCGCCGCCGGCCTCGCCGCGCGCTGCGAGGTCCAGGTCGCCTACGCGATCGGCAAGGCCGAGCCCGTCGGTCTCTTCGTCGAGACCTTCGGCACCAACACCGTCGACAACGAGAAGATCGAGAACGCCATCGCCGAGGTCTTCGACCTCCGCCCGGCCGCGATCATCCGTGACCTCGACCTGCTCCGCCCGATCTACTCCCAGACCGCCGCGTACGGCCACTTCGGCCGAGAGCTGCCGGACTTCACCTGGGAGCGCACGGACCGCGTGGACGCCCTGAAGCAGGCCGCCGGCCTGTAGGTCTCCCCGACCCGCACGACCGAAGCCCGGTACCCCCTCGGGGTGCCGGGCTTCGGCATGCCCGACTGTCGGCGCCGTCTGGTAGGTATGGGGCTGTGAGCAGCGAGAAAGAGAATCCCGACGAGACCGCTGAACCCGAGCAGCTCGCGCTCATTCGGGAGACCGTGCGGCAGGCGAAGGTGCCGCGCGCCAAGCCGCGCACCTGGCGCGGGGCCGCGCTGGCCAAGGAGCTGCCCGTCGCGCGGGTCGTCGTGAACAAGGGGTCGCTCCATCTCGACCAGTTCTTCGACTACGCCGTCCCCGAGGAACTGGACGAGGCCGCCCGGCCCGGGGTGCGGGTGCGGGTGCGGTTCGGCGCGGGGGCGCACCAGGTCAAGAACGGACGCCGGGAGGGCGGACGGCTCATCGACGGCTTCCTCGTCGAGCGCCGGGCCACCTCCGACTACTCGGGACCGCTGGCCGCACTCGCCGACGTCGTCTCCCCGGAACCGGTCCTCGGCCCCGAGCTGCTCGGACTCGCCCGGGCCGTCGCCGACCGGTACGCCGGAAGCCTCGCCGACGTGCTCCAGCTCGCCGTGCCGCCGCGCAGCGCCCGCGCCGAGGGGCGCCCTTCGCCGGAGCCGCTGCCGCCGCCCGCCGCTCCGGAACCGGGCAGCTGGTCGCGGTACGAGCGGGGGCCCGCGTTCCTCGACTCCCTCGCGCGCGGCGGGACCCCCCGCGCCGTCTGGAACGCGCTCCCGGGACCGCACTGGGCCGAGGAGATCGCCCGCGCCGTCGGCGCCACCCTGGCCTCCGGCCGGGGCGCCCTCGTCGTCGTACCCGACGGCCGTGCGGCGGGTCGGGTCGACGAGGCGCTCACCACCGTCCTGGGGGAGGGGCGGCACGCCCTGCTCACGGCAGAGGCGGGCCCCGAGAAGCGGTACGCGCAGTGGCTCGCCGTACGGCGCGGCGCGGTACGGGCGGTCGTCGGCACCCGGGCCGCGATGTTCGCCCCCGTCCGCGACCTCGGTCTCGTCGTCATCTGGGACGACGGCGACGGCAGCCACAGCGAGCCGCACGCCCCGCAGCCGCACGCGCGCGACGTCCTGCTGCTCCGCGCCGCCCACGACCGCTGCGCCTTCCTCCTCGGCAGCACCGGCTGCACCGTCGAGGCCGCCCAGCTCGTCGAGTCCGGCTGGGCCAAGGCCCTGTTCGCCGGACGCGAGCAGGTCCGCAGGGCCGCCCCGCTGATCAGGACCGTGGGCGACGGCGAACTGGCCCGCGACGAGGCGGCGCGCGCCGCCCGACTGCCCTCCCTGGCCTGGCAGACCGTACGCGAAGGGCTCAAGACAGGACCCGTCCTGGTCCAGGTGCCCCGTCGGGGGTACGTACCGAGGCTCGCCTGCGAGCGGTGCCGGACGCCCGCCCGCTGCCGCCACTGCGCCGGGCCCCTGGAGGCTCCCGAGCAGCAGGAGCTGCACTGCGGCTGGTGCGGGCGCGGGGCCTCCGACTGGCACTGCGTGGAGTGCGGCTCCACCCGGCTGCGGGCCCAGGTCGTCGGCGCGCGCCGGACGGCGGAGGAACTCGGCCGGGCGTTCCCCGCGGTGCCGGTCAGGACCTCGGGACGGGACCACATCCTGGACACCGTGCCGGGGCGCCCCGCGCTCGTCGTCTGCACCCCCGGCGCCGAGCCGGTCGCCGAGGGCGGCTACGCGGCCGCGCTGCTCCTCGACGGCTGGGCCATGCTCGGCCGACCCGATCTGCGGGCGGGCGAGGAGGCCCTGCGGCGCTGGATCGACGCGGCCTCGCTCGTCCGGGGGCAGCCCGACGGCGGCACCGTGGTCGTGGTCGCCGAGCCGACGCTCCGGCCCGTCCAGGCGCTGGTCCGCTGGGACCCCGTCGGGCACGCCCAGCGCGAGCTGGCCGAACGGGCCGAGCTCGGCTTCCCGCCGGTCTCCCGGATGGCGGCGGTCACAGGTCCGCCGGAGGCGGTCGCGGGACTGCTGGCCGCGGCGGGGCTGCCCGCCGACGCCGAGGTGCTCGGCCCGGTGCCGTTGCCGGTGGTCCGCCCCGGGGGCCCCCGGAGACCGGGCGACCCGCCGCCGGGCGAGCAGTGGGAGCGCGCCCTGGTCCGGGTCCCGCCGGGCAGCGGCGCGGCCCTGGCGACCGCGCTCAAGCAGGCCAGGGCGGCCCGGATGACGCGGGGCGGCGGGGACCCGGTGCGGATCCGGGTGGACCCGCCGGACATCGGCTGACGGCCGGCCGCCGGGCGAACCCTGACGACCGGGCGTCGGGTCCGTCGGGCGAACGCCCGGACACGGCTCGGCCTTCCGGCCCGGACACGGGAGCGCCTTGCGCCCCGGACACGGCTCGGCTTGCGCCCCGGACACGGGGCGGCCGCCCGCCCCCATGGGGACGGGCGGCCGTACGGCGCTCGCGGGTCAGCCGTTGCGGGGGCCGGGGAAGGCCGACGTGCGCGGCTCCTCGCGGAGGGAGGCGCTGCCCGAGGTCGGCTGCGGGGGCATCGACCGGGCCGCGGGCACCGAGGGGAGCGCGCGGGTCGCGCTCGGCTCCACGATCGGATCCTGGTCGATCCCGACGCCCGGCTGGGGTGCGCGCCGGGCACCGTAACGGCGGTGGACGGCCTGCTTGGTGACTCCGAGCGCGGAGCCCACGGCGTCCCAGGAGAACCCGAGCGAGCGGTCGAAGTCGACCGCGGCGGTCACCAGGGTCTCGACACTGTCCCGCAGCTCCTGGGCGAGACGGACGGTGGGGGCGGGGGCCCGCCCGTAGACGACGAAGCCCGTGGAAGGGCCGGAGCGGCGAGGGCGGTAGACATTGCCCAGCTGGGCCGTGAGCGTGCGCAGTGCGTCCACCTGCCGCCGGACCCGCTCGATGTCCCGCACCAGCAGGTGCAGACTCGCCCGAGCCTGGGCGTCGTGGGTTGCGTGGTCGGCCATGTGAAAGCCTCTCGAACCGGCATGTAAGGGGAAGGGCCGCAGGGGGGAACGGCGACCCGATTCGGTCAATCTCTCTTGACCAACGCGCCACCGGGGGTTGGGTCACGCTGCGGGGGCGTACACGCATATGCGCGGGGCGCTCGCCCTTCCGTACGCCCCCTCCGTCAGGGGCGTCGGGGTCCCGGCGCCGCGGAGCCGCGGGCGCCCTAGACTGGTGCGCTGCCCGTAAAGCCCCCGGAGAGACAGGCAGTCGACACTCATGAAGCTCGTCTTCGCAGGCACCCCCGAGGTCGCCGTTCCCGCCCTGGACGCCCTGCTCGCCTCCGGCCGGCACGAGGTGGCCGCCGTCGTCACCCGGCCGGACGCCCCGGCGGGGCGGGGCAGGCGGCTCGTCGCCAGCCCGGTGGCCCAGCGGGCCGAGGAGGCCGGGATCGAGGTCCTGAAGCCGACCAGGCCCCGTGACGAGGGCTTCCTCGCCCGGCTGCGGGAGATCGCCCCGGACTGCTGCCCGGTCGTCGCCTACGGCGCGCTGCTGCCCAAGGTCGCTCTCGACATCCCCACCCGCGGCTGGGTCAACCTGCACTTCTCGCTGCTGCCGGCCTGGCGGGGCGCGGCCCCCGTGCAGCACTCGCTGATGGCGGGCGACGAGGTGACGGGCGCGTCCACCTTCCTGATCGAGGAGGGGCTGGACTCCGGGCCGGTCTACGGCGTCGTCACCGAGGACATCCGGCCGACCGACACCAGCGGTGACCTGCTCACCCGGCTCGCGTTCGCGGGCGCCGGGCTGCTGGCCGCCACCATGGACGGCATCGAGGACGGCGCGCTCCAGGCCGTCCCGCAGCCGGTCGAGGGGATCACCCTCGCTCCGAAGATCCAGGTCGAGGACGCCCACGTCGACTTCGCCGCCCCCGCGCTGCGGGTGGACCGCGTGGTCCGCGGCTGCACCCCGGCCCCCGGCGCCTGGACGGTCTTCCGGGGCGAGCGCCTCAAGCTGATCCAGGTCACCCCGCTGCCCGACCGCACCGACCTGGCCCCGGGGCAGCTCGCCGCGGGCAAGAACAACGTGTACGCGGGCACCGGCTCGTACGCCGTCGAGCTCCTCTGGGTGCAGCCCCAGGGCAAGAAGCCGATGAAGGCCGCCGACTGGGCGCGCGGCGTGCGCATCGCGCCGGGCGAGGTCCTGGGCGTCTGAGGCCTCCGGGGGCCCGTGGGGCGGCGGGGGCAGGGGTCCCCAGGGCCCGGGAGCGGGCGGCGGCGCGGCGGACGTAGGCTTGGGGGGTTCGACCTCTTCATTTCGTCACGCGGAGCACCTTTGAGCGAGCAGGCACGTCGCCGTCCCCACAAGCCCTACCGGCGGCCCCAGAAGGACCCCGTCCGGATGCTCGCCTTCGAGGCGCTGAGGGCGGTGGACGAGCGGGACGCCTACGCGAACCTGGTGCTGCCGCCGCTGCTCAAGAAGGCCCGCGAGGGCGGGGACTTCGACGGCAGGGACGCGGCGCTCGCGACCGAGCTGGTCTACGGGACGCTGCGCCGCCAGGGCACGTACGACGCGATCATCGCCGCCTGCATCGACCGGCCGCTGCGCGAGGTCGACCCGCCCGTGCTCGATGTGCTCGCGCTCGGTGCCCACCAGCTGCTCGGCACCCGGATCCCCACCCACGCCGCCGTCTCCGCCAGCGTCGAGCTGGCGCGGGTCGTGCTCGGCGACGGGCGGGCCAAGTTCGTGAACGCCGTGCTGCGGAAGATCTCGCAGCAGGATCTCGACGCCTGGGTGGCTCAGGTCGCCCCGCCGTACGACGCGGACCCCGAGGACCACCTCGCCGTCGTCCACTCGCACCCCCGCTGGGTCGTCTCGGCGCTCTGGGACTCCCTCGGCGGCGGCCGTGCCGGGATCGAGGACCTCCTGGAGGCCGACAACGAGCGCCCCGAGGTCACCCTCGTCGCCCGTCCCGGCCGGTCCACCACCGACGAGCTCGCCGAGGCCACCGAGACCCTGCCGGGCCGCTGGTCGCCGTACGCCGTGCGGATGGCCGAGGGCGGCGAGCCCGGTGCCATCGAGGCGGTCAAGGACGGCCGGGCCGGCGTCCAGGACGAGGGCAGTCAGCTCGTCGCGATCGCCCTCGCCGATGCGCCGCTCGACGGCCCCGACGCCCGCTGGCTCGACGGCTGCGCGGGGCCCGGCGGCAAGGCCGCCCTCCTGGCGGCCCTCGCCTCCGAGCGGGGCGCCGCCCTGCTCGCCTCCGAGAAGCAGCCGCACCGCGCGCGCCTCGTCGAGCGCGCCCTCGCCGGGAACCCCGGCCCGTACCAGGTGATCGCCGCCGACGGCACCCGGCCGCCGTGGCGCCCCGGCTCCTTCGACCGGGTCCTCATGGATGTGCCCTGCTCGGGCCTCGGCGCGCTGCGCCGTCGCCCCGAGGCCCGCTGGCGCCGTCGTCCCGAGGACCTGGACGGCTTCGCGCCGCTCCAGCGCGCCCTGCTCACGGAGGCGCTCGCCGCGGTCCGGGTCGGCGGTGTCGTGGGGTACGCGACCTGCTCGCCGCACCTCGCCGAGACCCGGGTGGTCGTCGACGACGTCCTGAAGAAGGTCGGCGGCGCCGAGCTGATCGACGCCCGCCCGCTGCTGCCGGGCGTACCGGCGCTCGGTGACGGTCCGGACCTCCAGCTCTGGCCGCATCTGCACGGTACGGACGCCATGTATCTGGCGCTCATCCGCCGCACGGCGTGACCCGGCGGTCTTCCGACCCTTCGATCACCTGACCGTAATATCCCGGTCTGCGCCGGTCCCGGCTCGTCGCTTCGCACCGAAAATGGTCTGGACCGCATCCGAAACCGCTCGGCGGCAAAGAAGTGCCCAAGAACGTGGGAGGCTTGGTCCATGGCGCAGATCAACCCCAGCATTCTGTCCGCGGACTTCGCCCGGCTCGCCGATGAGGCGAAGGCCGTCGACGGGGCCGACTGGCTCCACGTCGATGTCATGGACAACCACTTCGTGCCCAACCTGACCCTGGGTGTGCCGATCGTGGAGTCGCTCGCCCGCGCGACCGACACCCCCCTCGACTGCCATCTGATGATCGAGGACCCCGACCGCTGGGCGCCCCAGTACGTCGAGGCGGGCGCCGGTTCGGTGACCTTCCACGTCGAGGCCGCCGCGGCGCCGGTCCGGCTCGCGCGCGAGATCCGGGCCAAGGGCGCGCGCGCCTCCATGGCGCTCAAGCCGGCCACCCCCATCGAGCCGTACGAGGACCTGCTCCCCGAGCTCGACATGCTGCTGATCATGACCGTCGAGCCCGGCTTCGGCGGTCAGGCCTTCCTCGACATCATGCTGCCGAAGATCCGCCGAACCCGTGAGCTGATCTCCAAGCACGGTCTGGAGCTGTGGCTCCAGGTCGACGGCGGGGTCGCCGAGTCCACGATCGAGCGGTGCGCGGAGGCCGGCGCCGATGTCTTCGTGGCGGGTTCCGCGGTCTACGGCGCGGCAGATCCGGCCGCCGCCGTCGCCTCGTTGCGGGCCCGCGCGGAGGTCGCGACGGCCGCCGCCCCGTGGGCGTGTGGCCACTGAGCCTCCGGCTGATGAACGCGGTCCGTCGGGCCGTCGACAGGACTGATCAAGGCGCGCCGTATCTGACAGGATGGACGGCGAGTCCAGAGTGTGAACGACAGCGGTACGCGAACAGCGGTACATGAACGTCGGTACGTGAACAGCGGTACGTGAACAGGTGAGGAGATCGCGGTGGCGGGTATGTCGGCGGGACGGTCAGCCCTGCGGATGGGCCCCGCGGAGCTGGTGCAGGCGGCGGCCATGGCCCGTCGCTTCTACCTCGAGGGCAAGTCCAAGATCCAGATCGCCGAGGAGTTCGGCGTGAGCCGCTTCAAGGTGGCCCGGGTCCTGGAGACCGCCCTGGAGCGTGATCTCGTACGCATCGAGATCCGCGTACCGGCCGAGCTGGACGCCGAGCGCTCCGACGCGCTCCGTGCCCGCTACGGGCTCCGTCACGCCGTCGTCGTCGAGTCCCCGGCGGAGGGCGAGGACGAGTCGCCCGACCCCGAGAACCTCGGCGAGGTCGCGGCCGACCTGCTCGGCGAGCTCGTGACCGAGGGCGACGTCCTGGGTCTCGCCTGGGGCCGCTCCACCATCCACATGGCGGCGGCGCTCGACCGGCTGCCCCCGTGCACCGTCGTCCAGCTCACCGGTGTGTACGACGCCGGGACCGCCGAGCGCGGCTCCGTCGAGGCCGTCCGCCGCGCCGCCCAGGTCTCCGGCGGTGAGGCGCACCCGATCTACGCGCCCATGCTGCTCCCGGACCCGGCGACCGCGGCGGCGCTGCGCAGCCAGACCGGTATCGCGCGGGCCTTCGAGTACTTCGACAAGGTGACCGTCGCCTGCGTCTCCATCGGCTCCTGGGAGCCGGGCATCTCGACCGTCCACGACATGCTCTCGGACGAGGAGCGTGCCCACTACGCCTCGCTCGGCGTCGCCGCCGAGATGTCCGCGCACCTCTTCGACGCCGAGGGGCGCCGGGTCGGCCGCGACCTGGGCGAGCGCTGCATCACCGTCGAGGCGGACCGGCTGCGCCGGATCCCCGAGGTCGTCGCCATCGCGGGCGGCCAGCGCAAGGCGGCGGCGATCGGCGCGGTGCTCCGCTCCGGCCTCGTCACCAGCCTGGTCACCGACCGCGCCGCGGCGGACTACCTGCTCACCGAGTCCAGCCCGGGTACCCACCCGGCGCTCGACCGGACGGACCCGGACGGCGTCTGAACGAGGACCGCGTCAGCTGATCGAGTCGGCCGAGGGCCGGAGCCATCCCGTAACGGTATGTTCGGGACATGTCGCTCCGGCCCTCTCGCGTGCTCCTCGCGCTCGTCCTCTGCGTCCTCCTGGCCGGGTGCTCCTCGTCGAGCGGCGGTGCCGGACCGGTCACGGGCGCCCGCACCACGGCCGGCGCCACGGCCGAGGCCGCCGCGCCCACCGGAACCTCGGGGCTGCCCACCGTGCGGGCCGCCGACCTGCCTCCCGAGGCGCGCAAGACGCTCGGCCTCATCGCGCGCGGCGGCCCCTACCCGTACGCCAGGGACGGCGTCGTCTTCTCCAACTTCGAGCGGATCCTGCCCCGCGAGCCACGCGGCTACTACCGCGAGTACACCGTGCGGACCCCCGGCGAACGCGACCGCGGAGCGCGCCGGATCGTCACCGGGCGGGGCGGCGAGATCTACTGGACCGACGATCACTACGAGAGCTTCCGGGAGGTGATCACGGATGAGGATTGACGATCCGGTCGTCCTCGATCTGACCGGCGTCACCGACAAGGCCGGACTCATGGACCGGTGCGCCACCGCCCTCGCCCTGCCCGACTGGTTCGGCCGGAACTGGGACGCCCTCGCCGACTGCCTCACCGATCTGCCCGGGCCGGTCACCCTCGTCGTCACCGGCTGGCGGGAGTACGCCGGGACGCGCCCGCGCGAGTGGCGGACCGCCCAGGACGTCTTCGCCGCAGCCGTCGATCAGCGCCCCACCCACCTCATGGTCCTCGTCGCCCTGGGGGCGGCATTCGGAGGATCCGACGAAGCCACTGCCGGAAGCCTCGGATGAATCGCCCGGGGCTGGTATTCGTACTGGCGTGGGACAATGAACTACGTGCTTTTTCCCCTGGCTGAAATGCCTAGGGGCCGATCCGAACGACTGGGATGTCAGCACGTGCGTTTCCTCAATGACGTCAAGCCGCCCTACGACCTGACGTACGACGATGTGTTCATGGTGCCGAGCCGCTCGGCCGTCGGTTCCCGCCAGGCGGTGGACCTCTCCTCGCCGGACGGAACCGGGACCACGATCCCGCTGGTCGTGGCCAACATGACCGCCATCGCCGGCCGCCGTATGGCCGAGACCGTCGCCCGCCGGGGCGGACTGGTCGTCATCCCGCAGGACATCCCGATCGAGGTCGTCACCGATGTGATCTCGTGGGTCAAGAGCCGTCACCACGTGCTCGACACCCCGATCGTCCTCGCCCCCCACCAGACCGTCGCCGACGCGCTCTCGCTGCTGCCCAAGCGGGCGCACGACGCCGCCGTCGTCGTCGACGAGGACCGCCGTCCCGTCGGTGTCGTCACCGACGCCGACCTGTCCGGGGTGGACCGCTTCACGCAGCTCTCCGAGGTCATGTCGAAGGACCTGCTGCTCCTCGACGCCGACATCGAGCCGCGCGACGCGTTCAACACGCTCGACCACGCCAACCGCCGCTACGCCCCGGCCGTGGACAAGGACGGCCGTCTCGTCGGCATCCTGACCCGCAAGGGCGCGCTGCGCGCGACGCTGTACAGCCCCGCCGTCGACGCGAACGGCAAGCTGCGCATCGCCGCCGCCGTCGGCATCAACGGCGACTTCGTCGGCAAGGCCAAGCAGCTCCTCGACGCGGGCGTCGACACGCTCGTCATCGACACGGCGCACGGCCACCAGGAGTCGATGATCACCGCGATCAAGGCCGTCCGCGCCCTCGACCCGCACGTCCCGATCGTCGCCGGCAACATCGTCGCGGCCGAGGGTGTGCGCGACCTCATCGAGGCCGGCGCGGACATCATCAAGGTCGGCGTGGGCCCCGGCGCCATGTGCACCACGCGCATGATGACCGGCGTCGGCCGTCCGCAGTTCTCCGCCGTCCTGGAGTGCGCCGCCGAGGCGAAGAAGTACGGCAAGAACGTCTGGGCCGACGGTGGCGTCCGGCACCCGCGCGATGTCGCCATGGCGCTCGCCGCGGGCGCGTCCAACGTGATGATCGGCTCCTGGTTCGCCGGGACGTACGAGTCCCCGGGCGACCTCCAGCACACCGCCGACGGCCGCCCGTACAAGGAGTCCTTCGGCATGGCATCGGCCCGCGCCGTGCAGAACCGCACGAGCGAGGAGTCGGCCTACGACCGCGCCCGCAAGGGTCTCTTCGAGGAGGGCATCTCCACCTCGCGCATGTTCCTCGACCCGGCCCGCCCGGGCGTCGAGGACCTGATCGACTCGATCATCGCGGGCGTCCGCTCCTCCTGCACCTACGCCGGTGCCGGCTCGCTCGCCGAGTTCGAGGAGAAGGCCGTGATCGGCATCCAGTCCGCCGCGGGCTACGCCGAGGGCAAGCCGCTGCACGCCAGCTGGAGCTAGGCCCTGTCGTCGAACTCCCGCCCTTCGGGTGACGACGGCTGTGTGACGACGGGACCTGGTCCCGTCACCTCGTGACATGAGCGGGCCCCCGGGAAATCCTTCCCGGGGGCCCGTCGTCGTCCCGTACGGTCGCCGCATGGACCCTGCGCACCGTACGGAGATCCGGCCCTGCCGCGCCGCCGACCTGTTCCTGCTCGACCGGCACCTTCCCGCGCCCGGGGCGCCGACCCGCCACGCGGACCGCTTCGCGCGCCAGGGCGCCGGGACAGGCACGTACCTCATCGGCTGGCGGGACGGGGTGCCCGTCGGTCACGGCCAGGTCCGCTGGGACGGCTGCGCGGCCCCCGAGGTGCGGGCCGTGGTCGGGGAGTGCCCGGAGTTCAACGGCCTCGACGTACGGGCGGAGCTCCGGGGCCAGGGCATCGGTACGGCGCTGATCCACGCGGCCGAGGAGCTGGCGAGGGAGCGCGGCGGGACCGCCCTGGGGATCGGCGTGGGGCACGACAACCCGCGGGCGGCGGCGCTGTACGCCCGGCTGGGCTACGCACCCGTCGTCGCCTACACGGACCGCTGGAGCTGGACGGACGCGGACGGACGTCCGCACGACGAGGCAGACCCCTGCACCTTCCTGGTCAGGGACCTCACGGCGCCGGGGGCCTGAGCGAAGGCTCCAGGACGCCGCCGAGGGCCTCGGCGACCGCCGCCGCGATCCTGGCGTGGCCCCGGTCGTCCGGGTGCAGTCCGTCCGCCAGGTGCTCCGGGCCCAGCAGGGGCCGTCCCGGCAGGACCAGGAGCCGTGTGTCGCCCTCGGCCGCCAGATCCCGGCCGGCCCGCTCCATGGCCCTGCGCAGCTCCGTGAGGGTCGCTCCGAGGGCGTTGCGGGTGTGCTCGGCCGCCGGGCGCAGCACGGGCGAGACGATCAGCAGCGGGGTGTCCGGGTGGCCTCGGCGGACCAGGCCCACGAAGGCCCGGACGGTGGCGTACAGCCAGTCGGCCGTCGCGGGCGCCTTCGACCAGCAGTTGGTGCCGAACGCGAGGGTGATCACCTCGCCGGGGAGCCGCGCCAGATGTTCGGCGAGCGGGAGTTCGCCGCGTGCCCCGCCCGCGTACCCGAGGTTCACCGCGTCGAGGCCGAGGAGCCGTCCCGCCGTGGCCGGCCAGGAGTGGGCGGGGCGGGTCGACCACCAGCCCTCGGTGATCGAATCGCCGTGGACCAGCCAGCGGGGCTGCACGGGGGCGGGGGAGAGGGCGCCGCCCAGGGCCCGCAGGGCGAGCGGCACCGGCGCCTGGCCCTCCGGGAGGTGGACGGTGAAGACGCCGCCGCCCGGGGGCAGCGGGAGCGTGACGGTGGCCTCGGGGGCCGGAGCGGCACAGGCCTCGCCGACGAGCCGCGTACCGCTCCAGAGCGCGAAGCAGTGGCGGAGTCCGGCGAGCGGGTCGCCGGGCTCGGGGACGGCCGCCCGGTAGCGCAGCAGCACCGCGCGCGTGCCGGGGGCGGCCGTGAACTCCATCCGTACGCCGATGGGCAGCGCGGCCCGCTCGGCGATGTCCCACGGCAGCCGTTCCAGGTCGTCGGGGTCGGCGCGTACCGGCCGGTTCCCGTCCAGCCAGGCCGTGCCGCGCAGGAACGGCGTGGGGTCGAGCCAGCCCACCTGTACCTCCGATCGGGGGGTCGTCGAGCGCTCGCAGCGTGGGTCATGGGGCACAAGGAGTCAATGCTCGGAGAGGACCGGTTCACACCCCCAATGTGTGGATTCATGCGGGGGAGGACAATGTTTCCCCGTCTGCGCCCCAAGCGCGCAATGATCATCCGGCAGTGCGCAACAACCCTGCATTACGAGTGCGAACCTCTGCCCCTTAGGCTCATGCCTCGTACCAGGAGTGGCGGGGACCGCCTGCTCGGCGGTTCCCCTCCCCCGTGGGCCTCTTTCGGCATGCCCGCGTACCGCTGCGGTCCCCCGTCACGACGACAGGCAGCGATAAGGAGCCTCCGCAGTGCTGGACCATGGCGCAGCCCCACCGGTCGAGGAATCGACCACCCGCAAGACCTCCGCTCTCGGCGCACTGACCCGGCGCAAGCCGGTGGAACAGCTGGTCGCAGAGGGTGGGCAGGGCGAGGGTGGCAGCCTCCGCCGCTCGCTCTCCATGTGGCAGCTGACCATGATCAGCATCGGTGCCACGCTCGGCACCGGCATCTTCGTCGTCCTCGGCGACGCCGTTCCGAAGGCCGGCCCCGCGGTCACCATCGCCTTCGTCATCGCCGGCCTCACGGCTCTCTTCTCCGCCCTCTCGTACGCCGAGCTGGCCGGCTCCATACCGGTCGCCGGCTCCTCCTACTCGTACGCTTACGCAACGATGGGTGAACTCGTCGCCTGGGTCTGCGGCTGGTGCCTGGTCCTGGAGTACGGCGTTTCGGTCGCCGCCGTGGCCGTCGGCTGGGGCGAGTACCTCAACGAGCTGCTCGACGGAACGATCGGGGTCACCATCCCCGACGTGCTCTCCTCCGCCCCGGGCGAGGGCGGCGTGATCAACCTGCCCGGCCTGATCGTGGTGCTGCTCGCCATGGTGTTCCTGCTCGGCGGCGCCCGCGAGTCCGCCGTGGTCAACACGATCATGGTCTTCGTGAAGATCGCCGCCCTCGTGCTCTTCTGCGCCATCGGCTTCATGGGCTTCAAGTCCGGCAACTACGCCGACTTCATGCCGCTCGGCATGGCCGGCGTCAGCGCCGCCGGAGCCAGCCTCTTCTTCTCCTACATCGGCTTCGACGCCGCCTCCACCGCCGGTGAGGAGGCGAAGGACCCGAAGCGCGACCTGCCCCGCGCGATCATGCTCTCGCTGCTCATCGTCACGGTCCTCTACGTCCTGGTCGCGGCCGTCGCCGTCGGCGCGTGGAACTGGAAGGACTTCGACGGCTCCGAGGCCACGCTCGCCGCGATCATGAACGACGTCAGCGGCCAGAAGTTCTGGGGCACCCTGCTCGCCGCCGGCGCCGTCATCTCGATCGCCAGCGTCGTGCTCACCGTGCTCTACGGCCAGACCCGCGTGCTCTTCGCGATGTCCCGCGACGGCCTCGTTCCCAAGGTCTTCGGCAAGGTCAACGCCAAGACCGGCACCCCGCGGGTGAACACCGTCCTCGTGTCGCTGTTCTGCGGCGCCCTCGCCTCGGTCATCCCGCTGGGCAAGCTCGTCGACGCCACCAGCATCGGCACCCTGTTCGCCTTCGCCCTGGTCAACATCGCGGTGATCGTGCTGCGCCGCACCCGCCCGACCATCGACCGCACCTTCCGCGTGCCGCTCGGCTGGACCTTCCCGATCCTGGGCTTCCTGTTCTGCGTGTACAACATGTTCAGCCTGGACGCGGTCACCTGGGTGGTCTTCGGTTGCTGGATGGCCGCGGGCCTCGTGTTCTACTTCCTGTACGGCATGCGCCGCTCCCGACTGGCCTCCGCGCCGACCGTGGCAGAGACCTCAGCAGAGAAGTGATCCACCCGTAGTGCGACTCAACGACCTCGACGAACGCATCGTCCACGCCCTCGCGGAAGACGCCCGCCGCAGCTACGCCGACATCGGCTCGCTCGTCGGACTCTCCGCCCCTGCCGTGAAGCGGCGCGTGGACCGGCTCAGGGCCGAGGGCGCCATCACCGGATTCACCGTACGGGTGGACCCGGCGGCGCTCGGCTGGGAGACCGAGGGCTTCGTCGAGATCTACTGTCGCCACAACACCTCGCCGGACGACATCAGGCGAGGCCTGGAGCGGTACCCCGAGGTGGTGTCCGCGTCGACCGTCACCGGTGACGCGGACGCCGTCGTCCAGGTCTTCGCCTCGGACATGCGCCACTTCGAGCGGGTCCTGGAGCGGATCGCGGGCGAGCCGTTCGTGGAACGCACCAAGTCCGTCCTGGTGCTGTCGCCGCTCCTGCGGCGCTTCTCCTCGGGTTCGCCCGCGTAGGGACGGTCCGTGGGCCGGGGCGGTGCGGGCCGTGGTTCCCGCACCGCCCTTCGCCCGCCCACCCCCGTGGGGCGGTCTATTCGGTCGGGTAGACGAACTCCCACGGCACGACCTCGAAGTCGCCCGTCCCCTTCTCGACCTTCTCGAACGGCGCGCCGCTGAGGCACGGCTGCACCTTGTCCTTCTGCGGGTCGGCGGTCATCCAGGTGTAGCCGAGCCGGTCCCCGCCGGGGGTGTCGTGCACCGTGACGCCCACCCGCGCCTTCCGGAACTCCTTCACATCCGTCTCGACGACGACACCGGACACGACGGCCACCTTGCCGCCCGTGGTGAGGCAGTCGACCTTCACCTTGGCGTAGCCGCCCCAGTCGCCCTTGTAGTGGCTGAAGCGGAACGTGCCGGTGGCCTTCATCGGATCCTGCCGGTTCTTCTCCGCCAGGTGCGCGTCGAAGGTGAACGTGATGTCGTCCCCGGCCGGGCGGTACAGCTTGGCCGAGCCGGTCAGGGCCGCGGCCTCCTTCACGGCGGCCGGCGCCGCGACGGGGCGGTGGCTGTCGTCCGCCGAGGCGGCGGCCATGCCCCCCGCCCCCAGGGTGAGCAGAACGGCGGCGGAGACGGCGACGATCTTCGTACGACGGTTCATGGCTACGTCGGTCCTTTCGGCAGGTCGTCCGGGGTCTTCCGGACGACCACCACTCTTCCGCGGCGCCCGCCGCCCCGGCGTCGAGCCGCAGGACGGTTCCGCCTCCGCCGCGCGGCGGAGCGGGACCGAGACCCCGGGCGGAGCCGTACGCAACGAATCGCCGCCCCATCGGCCGATCGCGCAACGGTTCGACGGTCGGTCCGCAACGCTGCCGTCTTGTCCCGACCGAGCGCGAAACCGTACCGTTTTTGACGTCTTCCCCCTGTACTTCGACCCCCGAGGATCACGCATGCCCGCGCTGCGCACCGCCCTGCTCCAGAGCTCCGGCGAACTCGGTGACGTGGCCGCCAACCTCAAGATCCTCGACGAGGCCGCCGGCCGCGCCGCCGCCGCCGGAGCGGGACTGCTGCTCGCCCCCGAGCTCTTCCTCACCGGGTACGCCATCGGCGCCGACATCGCGCGCCTGGCCGAGCCCTCCGACGGCCCCTCCGCCCGCGCCGTCGCGGCGATCGCCGTGCGCCACGGCCTGGCCGTCGGCTACGGCTACCCGGAGCGCGACACCGGGCGGCACGGGGTCCTGTACAACTCCGCGCAGCTCATCGGCGCCGACGGCGTGCCGCTCGCGCAGTACCGGAAGACCCACCTCTTCGGAGACTTCGAGCTGAAGTGGTTCACCCCCGGCGACCGGGCCGTCGTCCAGACGGAGCTCGACGGCCTCACCGTCGGGATGATGATCTGCTACGACGTCGAGTTCCCCGAGAACGTGCGGGCGCACGCGCTGGCCGGTACGGACCTCCTCCTCGTACCGACCGCGCTCATGCACCCCGCCGAGGTCGTGCCGCTGTCCGTGGTGCCGGTCCGCGCCTTCGAGAACCAGCTCTACATCGCGTACGCCAACCGGACCGGCCCGGAGAAGGAGTTCGAGTTCGTCGGCCTCTCCACCCTCGCGGGCCCCGACGGCACCGCCCGGGCTCGCGCCGGGCGCGGCGAGGACCTCGTCCTCGGTGACGTCGACCCGGCTTTCCTCGCGGCCTCCCGCGAGGAGAACCCCTACCTCCGCGACCGGCGCCCGGGCCTCTACGGCTCACTCGTCTGAGCCGCACCGCCCCCAGCTCGCGCAGTCGCCAAGACTCACCCTTTTTCCGTGCAAGGAGTCCGTACCCCATGACGTCCACGGTGCCCACGACCGCCGTCCCCCACAGCGACGGCCAGCCGCCGATCACCATGTTCGGTCCGGACTTCCCGTACGCCTACGACGACTTCCTGGCCCACCCGGCCGGGCTCGGCCAGATACCGGCGACCGAGCACGGCACCGAGGTCGCCGTCATCGGCGGCGGGCTCTCCGGCATCATCGCCGCCTACGAGCTCATGAAGATGGGCCTCAAGCCCGTCGTCTACGAGGCCGACCAGATCGGCGGCCGGCTGCGCACCGTCGGCTTCGAGGGCACCGGCACCGAGGGCCTCACCGCCGAGATGGGCGCCATGCGCTTCCCGCCCTCCTCGACCGCGCTCCAGCACTACATCGACCTGGTCGGCCTGGAGACCACGCCCTTCCCGAACCCGCTGGCCGAGACGACCCCCTCGACCGTCGTCGACCTCAAGGGCGAGTCGCACTACGCCACCACCGTCGACGACCTCCCGCAGGTCTACCGCGACGTGATGAACGCGTGGAACGCCTGCCTCGACGAGGGCGCCGACTTCTCCGACATGAACCAGGCCATGCGCGAGCGCGACGTCCCGCGCATCCGCGAGATCTGGTCGAAGCTCGTCGAGAAGCTCGACAACCAGACCTTCTACGGCTTCCTCTGCGAGTCGGAGTCCTTCAAGTCCTTCCGGCACCGCGAGATCTTCGGCCAGGTCGGCTTCGGCACCGGCGGCTGGGACACCGACTTCCCCAACTCCATCCTGGAGATCCTCCGCGTCGTCTACACCGAGGCGGACGACCACCACCGCGGCATCGTCGGCGGCTCGCAGCAGCTGCCGCTGCGCCTGTGGGAGCGCGAGCCGGAGAAGATCCTCCACTGGGCGCAGGGCACCTCGCTCAGCTCCCTGCACGAGGGCACCCCCAAGCCGGCCGTGACCCGGCTGAACCGGACCGCCGGCAACCGGATCACCGTCACCGACGCCTCCGGCGACATCCGTACCTTCCAGGCGGCGATCTTCACCGCCCAGTCCTGGATGCTGCTCTCCAAGATCGCCTGTGACGACTCGCTCTTCCCGATCGACCACTGGACGGCGATCGAGCGCACCCACTACATGGAGTCCTCGAAGCTCTTCGTGCCGGTGGACCGGCCGTTCTGGTTGGACGAGGCCGTCGACGACGGGGGAAACCCGACCGGCCGGGACGTCATGTCGATGACGCTCACCGACCGCATGACCCGCGGCACGTACCTGCTCGACGACGGCCCGGACAAGCCCGCCACGATCTGCCTGTCGTACACCTGGTGCGACGACAGCCTGAAGTGGCTGCCGCTGTCCGCGAACGAGCGGATGGAGGTCATGCTGAAGTCGCTCGGCGAGATCTACCCGAAGGTCGACATCCGGAAGCACATCATCGGCAACCCGGTGACGGTCTCCTGGGAGAACGAGCCCTACTTCATGGGCGCCTTCAAGGCCAACCTGCCCGGTCACTACCGCTACCAGCGGCGCCTGTTCACCCACTTCATGCAGGACCGGCTGCCCGAGGACAAGCGCGGCATCTTCCTCGCGGGCGACGACATCTCCTGGACGGCCGGCTGGGCCGAGGGCGCGGTGCAGACGGCGCTCAACGCGGTGTGGGGCGTGATGCACCACTTCGGCGGCGGCACCGACGCCACGAACCCGGGTCCGGGCGACGTGTACGACGAGATCGCCCCGGTCGAACTGCCGGAGGACTGAGCCGTACGGCGCGGGGCCGGCCGGATGCGGCAGGGCCCCGGTTCAGGGCCTGGTCAGGGGTGTGAGGAGCATCCGGCCCACCAGGCCCACCGAGCGGTCGAGGCGTTCCGTGAACTCCTCGGCCAGCTCGGGCAGGCCGCGCAGCTGCCACAGCGAGCGCGCCGCGAGCCAGGCCCCGTCGCGGGCCCGGTCGAGGCTCCAGCAGCCGAGCAGATGTGTCAGCGGGTCCGCGACCTCCAGGAGGTCCGGGCCCGGCATCAGTTCCTCCCTGATGCGCTCCTCCAGGAGGACCAGGACGTCGCCGACCCGGTCGAACTCGTCCTCCAGGTCGGCGGGCGCGCACTCCAGGACCCGGCAGGTGTCGACCACCGCGAGGGCCAGGTCGTGGCCGATGTGGGCGTTGATCCCGGCCAGCGCGAACTGGAGCGGCCGTACGCCGGGATGGCGGCGGTAGCGGAACAGCGGCCGCCAGCAGGCGGGGGAGGGGAGGCCGGTCGCCGCCGCGTCGACCGCGGTCAGGTACCGCTCGGCGAACCGCACGTCGAGGGTGGTGGCGGCACGCCGGTCGGCGAAGCCGCCCGCCTCGATGGCGTGGCCGATCTCCTCGGTGACCGTGAGATAGACCCGGTTGAAGACGGCGACCCCGTCGGCCGGATGCCAGGCCGAGCGGAACGCCCGCATCCGGTCCACCACGGGGTCGACCGCGAGGAACGGGCCGGGCTGCCGCCCGACCCGCTGTGTCTGTTCGCTCTGCCCGATCTGCTGGGTCTGCGCCATGCGGGCAGGCTCCCAGTCGCCGGGCCCGGGAGGGAACTCCTCCGGCCCGGCTTACCCAGAACGGGCGAATCACTCAGTTCTTCGACAGCGGCTCGTCGCCGGACGTGCTCTCGCCGGTCGCGCTCCCACCGGTCGTGCTCTCGCCGGCCTTGCCCTCGTACGAGCTGGTGCCGGAGTCGAGCAGCGGCTCCTGCTGCTTGAGGTGGGCCGGCGCGAAGGCCCGCAGCACGTGGTAGCCGGTGATGACGACGATCGTGCCGAGTGCGATGCCGCCCAGCTCGAAGGTGTCCGTGAAGGTCAGCTTCACCCCGCCGACGCCGATGATGATGCCCGCGGCGGCCGGGACCAGGTTGAGCGGGTTGCGCAGGTCGACCTTGGCGTTGATCCAGATCTGGGCGCCGAGCAGGCCGATCATGCCGTAGAGGATCACGGTGATGCCGCCGAGGACACCACCGGGGATGGCGGCGACGACCGCGCCGAACTTCGGGCAGAGGCCGAAGAGCAGGGCGAAGCCGGCGGCGGCCCAGTAGGCGGCCGTCGAGTAGACGCGGGTGGCGGCCATGACGCCGATGTTCTCGGAGTACGTGGTGTTCGGCGGGCCGCCCACGGCCGTCGACAGCATCGAGGCGGCGCCGTCGGCGGCGATCGCGGTGCCGAGCTTGTCGTCCAGGTCGTCCCCGGTCATCTCGCCGACGGCCTTGACGTGGCCGGCGTTCTCGGCGATCAGGGCGATCACGACGGGCAGCGCGACCAGGATCGCGGACCACTCGAAGCTCGGGCCGTGGAACGAGGGCAGGCCGATCCAGTCGGCCCGGGAGACACCGGAGAGGTCGAGCCGCCAGTGGTCGGTGACCTGGCCGCTCGCGGACATCGAGTTGATCCTGCCGAAGACCAGGTCGAAGATCCACGAGACGGCGTAGCCGAAGACCAGGCCGAGGAAGATCGCGATCCGGGACCAGAAGCCGCGCAGACAGACGACGGCGAGGCCGGTGAACAGCATCACGAGCAGGGCCGTCCACTGGTCCTGCGGCCAGTACGTCGCCGCGGTGACCGGGGCCAGGTTGAAGCCGATCAGCATGACGACGGCGCCGGTCACGATCGGCGGCATCGCCGCGTGGATGATCCGCGCGCCGAACCTCCTGACCGCGAGACCGGCGAGGAAGAGCACCGCGCCGACGACGAGGACCGCGCCGGTCACGGTGGCGCTGGTGCCGCCGGAGGCCCGGATGGCGGCGGCGACGCCGACGAACGAGAGCGAGCAGCCCAGGTAGGAGGGGACGGTGCCGCGGGTCGCGAGGAGGAAGATCGCGGTCGCGACACCCGACATCATGATCGCGAGGTTCGGGTCCAGACCCATGAGCACCGGAGCGACGAACGACGCCCCGAACATGGCGACCACGTGCTGGGCGCCGAGCCCGGCCGTGCGGGGCCAGGAGAGCCGTTCGTCCGGGCGGACGACGGCTCCGGGAGCGGGTGTCTTCCCGTCGCCGTGCAAGGTCCAGCGCACGCCGAGGTTCATGAGGTGGCTCCCGTTCTCCGGTTCCGGCGGCCGTGTCGTGACCGCAAAAGATCAGCCACATGCTATGCGCCGCCCCGGGCCGGTGAGGGCCGGGGATGTCCGCCCGGGCCCCGGTCCCTGCCCGGGCGCCCGGGCCCGTGACGGCTACCCGACGGGACCCGGGGTCTTCTCCGGGGCGGGCTTCGTCGGCGTGGCCTCCCGCCCGCCCGACCTGAGGACGCCCGCGCCCACCACGAGCCCCAGGGCGAGCAGGGTGACCAGGCCGAACGAGAAGACCAGCGAGGTCGCGTCGGCGATGCCGCCGATCGCCGAGGGGGCGATGAGCCCCGAGGTGTACGTGATGGTGGCGACGCCCGCGATGGCCTGGCTCGGGTTCGGGCCGCTGCGCCCGGCCGCGGCGAAGGCGAGGGGGACGACGACCGCGACCCCGAGCCCGATGAGACCGAATCCGGCCATGGCGACGGCGGCGTGCGGGGCGACGACGACCAGGATCCCGCCGAGGGTCGCGACGGCGCCGCCGACCCGTACCGTACGGACCGCGCCGAAGCGGTCCACGACCCGGTCGCCGGCCAGGCGCGCGACGGTCATCGTCAGCGCGAAGGCGGTCGTGGAGGCGGCCGCGAGCCCGGCGGAGCTGCCCAGCTCGTCCCGGAGGTAGACGGCCGACCAGTCGAGGCTGGCACCCTCGGCGAACACCGCGCAGAAACCGATCGCGCCGATGATCAGCGCGGACTTCGGCGGGAGCGAGAAGCGCGGCGGCGCCTCCTCGTCCGGCGTGCTGTGCACGTCCAGGACGCCCTGGCAGAAGACCAGACCGAGCGCGGTGAGGACGAGGGCCGCGATCAGGTGGTGAAGCCGGGCGTCGCCACCGAGGTGGGCGGCGACGGTGCCGGCGGCGGAGCCGATGAGGGCGCCCGCGCTCCACATGCCGTGCAGGCTCGACATGATGGACTTGCCGAGCCGGTTCTCGGTCTCGACCCCGAGCGCGTTCATCGCCACGTCGGACATGCCGGCGGTCGCGCCGTACACGAACAGCGCGGCACACAGGCCCCAGATGTTCGGGGCGAGCGCGGGCAGCGTCAGGGAGAGCGTCCAGAGGGTGAGCAGGCCGCGCAGCGCCGTGCGCGCCCCGAACCGGTGGGAGATCGCCCCGGCCAGCGGCATCGCCACGGAGGCGCCGAGGGCCGGGAAGGCGAGCGCCAGCCCGAGCTGCCCCGCGCTCACGCCCGCGTGCTCCTGGATCCAGGGGATTCGGGTGGCGAAACTGCCGGTCACGGCGCCGTGGACGCAGAAGACGGCGGCGACGGCGAAGCGTGCCCGCCGCAGGCGTTCGGTGCTGGTGACGGTCTCCGCCGCCATGGGCCCTCCCTGGGTGTGGTGTGGCGTTGCCGGATGGTGCGGCCGTAAACTATCAGGAACCCTGCCTGATAAATAGACCGCGGGGCGGCCTCCGCACCCGGGCGCGTCTGAGAGGATCGCCGCATGGCCGCATCCCCGAGCACCGCACGAGCCATCAACGACCGGTTCGCCCTGCGACTGCTCCAGGACGAAGGCCCGTTGACGGCCACTCAGCTCAAGACCCTCACCGGACTCTCCCGGCCCACCGTCGCCGACCTCGTCGAGCGGCTCCAGGGCTCCGGGCTCGTCCATGTCGTCGGGGAGTCCGGAGCCGAACGCCGGGGACCCAACGCCAAGCTGTACGGACTCGTCGCCGACCGTGCGCACCTCGCCGCCCTGGACGTACGGACCCGCTCGGTCTCCGTCACCGTCGCCGACCTGCTCGGCACCACCCTCGCCGAGGCCTCCGTGCCCGTCGGCGACGACAGCGACACCGGCCCCGCCGTCGAGAACGCGGTCGGGCTCCTGGAGCGGACCGTGAAGGAGGCCGGCGCGGACCGGCTGCACAGCGTGGCCGTCGGCGCCCCCGGCCTCATCGACCCGGCCACCGGCGAACTCCGGGACTCCTCCGGACTGCCCGCCTGGCACCGGCGGCTCGTCGGCGTCCTCCAGGAACGGCTGCCCGCGCACGTCCTCGTCGAGAACGAGACCAACCTCGCCGCCGTCGCCGAACTGCGGGAGGGCGCGGCCCGCGACCGCGAGGACTTCGTCCTGCTCTGGCTCGGCCAGGGCGTCGGCGCGGCCGTCGTCCTCGGCGGGCGGCTGCGCCGCGGGGCCTCGGGCGGCGCGGGCGAGATCGGCTTCCTGCCCGTTCCCGGTACCTCGGGGCTCCCGTCGGCCACCGGCTGCGACGGCGGCTTCCACGAGCTGGCCTGCGCGGCGGCCGTCGAGTCCCTGGCCGCCGCCCACGGCCTCACGGCGGCGGAGGCGCTGGCGCCGGGCGATGCCGGGGGGTGGCCTCGGGCCGGTACGCAGGGGAGGCAGGCCGGGCCGCGGGCACTCGCCCCGGGGGATGCGCCCGCTCCGGGGGAGTCGCTCGCGCCGGCCGATGCACCCGCTCCGGGAGAGGTGCTCGCTCCGGCCGATGCACCCGCTCCGGGAGAGGTGCTCGCTCCGGCCGATGTGCTCGCTCCGGGCCACGCCGCCTTCCTTGACGCCCTGGCCCGCCGCCTCGCCATCGGCGCGGCCGCCGTCGTCGCGGTCCTCGACCCCGGCTGCGTGGTCCTCGCCGGGGAGACCGGACACCTGGGCGGCGCCGCGCTCGCCGCGCGCGTGGAGGCGGAACTCGCCGCCCTGTCCCCGCTCCGTACGGAGGTCCGCGCGACGGCCCTGGGCGGTGCGGCGGTGCTGCGCGGCGCCCTGCTCCTGGCCCGGGACGCGGCGCAGGACGCGCTCTTCGGGGCGCCGACGGCGGGACTCTAGGCCAGGCCAGTCCAAGCCAGCCCAGTCCAGCCCAGGCCAGCCCAGCCCAGGCCAGCCCAGGCCAGCCCAGTCCAGCCCAGTCCTCCAGGCCAGGCCAGGGCTTCGGGCGGGTGTCAGGCGCCCGTCGACGGCCCTGGCGACCCGTTCGGCCCGCCCGCCCCGCCCGGACCTCCCGCCCCGCCGAACCGCCGTGCCAGGAACTCGTCGAACGTCACGCGCCCCACCGCGCGGTCCGGTGCCAGGTGCTCGCCGCGCCGCAGCCCCCGGTAGGCCCCGCCCGGCAACGGCACCTCGACGAGACGGCGATTGCGGCCGCTCGCCCGCAGATAGGAGCGGGCCAGCTCGACGAAGGTCCGGATCTCGGGGCCGCCCATGTCCTCCACCCGGCCCGCAGGCGGTCCCGCGGCCAGCTCGGCGAGGCGCGCGGCCGCCTCCGTCACCTCGAGGGGCTGATCCCGCACCTCCTTGGGCAGCAGCATCACGGGCGGCTTGGCCAGGCCCTGGAGCAGCTGGAGGATCAGGTCGTGGAACTGGGTGGTGCGCAGCAGCGTCCAGCCGATGCCCGAGCTCTGGATCATGCGTTCCACCGCGTACTTGGTGCGGTAGTAGCCGAGCGGCACCCGGTCGACGCCGATGATCGAGATGTAGAGCAGATGGGGCACCGCGGCGCGCCGGGACGCCTCGATCAGGATGCGCGCGGCGTCCTTGTCGCCGCGCAGGATGTTGCTGCAGTGGACGATCGCGTCGACCCCGTCGACGGCCCGGTCGAGCAGCGGCCCGCCCTGCCTGAGGTCGACCGCGTAGGGCGGCGAGTGCCTGCTGAGGACCCGTACGTCATGGCCGTCCGCGCGCAGCCGCTCACAGACGGGCCGGCCGAGGGTTCCCGTGCCACCGGTCACCAGGATGGTGCTCATGTCTCCAGACTGACCGCCCCCGGCGTCCTCCGCACATGCGGGCGCGCCGCGCCCCGGACAGGGGGGGCGCGGCGCTGTGGGAGCCCGGCGGCGGCAAGGGCCGTGATGTTTCCGCCGCCGGGGGTTTCGGAGGGGGTGCGTCAGCAGGGACCGAGGTCCTTCCAGACACCCCAGTCGCCGGTCGTGCCCGGCGTCTCGTTCTGCGTCCACCACTGGGCCTTGTACTTGCGGCCGTTGTGGGAGACCTCGTTGCCCGCGTTGTAGACCGTGCCGGCGACGTACGCCGGGACCGTGCCGCAGCCGGTGGGCGGCGTCGTCGGAGGCGTGGTCGGGGGAGTCGTGGGCGGGGTCGTCGGCGGGGTGGTGGGCGGCGTCGTCGGCGGAGTGGTCGGCGGGGTCGTCGTGCCCGGCTCCACCACCGTCGTGCCGCGCGCCAGGTCACCGGCGAGGGCGTACGTCGTGCCGTTGATGTTCACCGTCCAGTTGGAGGGGGTGGACACCGGCAGGTAGTAGTTGAACGCCAGGTCGACCGTGGCGCCCGGGGCCAGCGACTGCCAGGCCGGGAGCTTCAGGGAGACGCGGTGGAAGTCGCCCTTCAGGCCGCCCACGTTGCTGCCCGTGTGGTCGCTGCTGATCACCTTCGTGCCGAAGCCCGACTGGTCGGAGGCGTTGGCCGGGGCCGAGGTCCCGTAGTCGAACTGGAACTCCGTGCCGCCCGGGAGGGTGGCCGCCGTGTTGTTGGTGATCTTGATCTTCGGGGTGATCGGGTAGTTCGAGTCGCCCAGCTTGAACTCGGTGAACTGCGCGTCGATCTTCACGGCCTGCGTCGGCAGGGTCGCGTTGGACTTCTTCGCGCCGTACGGGGTGGCCGCCTTGAACTTGTCGTACATCAGCGAGGTGAGCGTGTCGCCGATCTCGTACTGGCCCTTGGTGGCGTTCCAGTCGTAGTCGCCGGCCATCTCCCAGACCATCGTGCCGCCGATGCCCTTGCTGACCACGTAGTCGGCCTTGGCGGCCACCGACTGCTCGTCCTCGGTGGAGAGGAAGACCTTCTTCTGCGCGTTCCACAGCCACGGCGCGACCAGGGTCGAGTCGTACTTGCGGGCGTAGGTGCCGGTCAGGGTGGTGTTGGCCGGGAAGCCGTACTGCGTGACGTAGTCGCCGACGATCCCCTTCTCGAGGTTCTTGGCGTGCCACATCGGGTTGGAGCCGGCGGGCGACTCGACACCGTTGGTGTCCTTGTCGTGCCAGAGGTTGTCGATGCCGGTGGCGCCGTCACCGCACTTGGTCAGACCGGCTCCGGCCGGACAGGTGGTCGCGGAGGCCTTGCCCCAGAGGCCGTCGGTGCCGCCCTGCACGTTCTTGTGGCCGCGGGTGTAGTAGGGCAGGCCGATGTTGATGCGGCCGGCCGGCATGGAGCCGCGGAAGTAGTGGTACGCCCAGTCGGTGTTGAGGTACCCGATGTTGCCGTACTGCGCCGAGCCGTAGACGTTGGCGGCGGCGAGCTCGCCGTCCTTGCCGTCGTCGAAGAGGGAGGCGTTGGGCCCGACGTACTCGTTCCAGGCACCGTGCAGGTCGTAGGACATGATGTTGACGTAGTCCAGATACTTCTGCATCTGGAAGGTCTCCATGCCCCGCAGCAGGTAGCCGGAGGAGGGGGCGGCGACGGTCAGCAGGTAGTGCTTGCCGTCGGCGGCGCCCGCCGCGTCGAGCTTCTCGCGCAGGGACTTCATGAGGGCCGCGTAGCCCTGCACGAGGCCGGCGCGGCGCGCGTTGGCGAACTGCCAGTCGAGCGGGTTTCCGGCGTCCTTCATGGTCGTCGGGTACTCGTAGTCGATGTCGACGCCGTTGAAGCCGTACTTGCGGATGAAGTCGACGGACGAGGCGGCGAAGGTGTCGATCCCGGCCTGGTTGACCGAACCGTCGGCGTTGGTGGCCATCGAGTAGAAGCCGCCGGAGTTCACCCGGTCGCCGTTGTCCGCGAAGTAGCCGCCGGTCTCGGCCCAGCCGCCGACCGAGATCAGCGTCTTCACGTTCGGGTGCTGCTTCTTGAACTTGTTGAGCAGGTTGAAGTGGCCCTTGTAGGCGTACGCGGGGTCCATCTCGGCGCCTGCGACACCCGGCCAGGTCATCCCGGTGGCGGCGTTGTTCGGACCGTCCGTGCCGACGGAGAGCTTGTTGTCCCCGCCGATGTGGCCGAAGGCGTAGTTGATGTGGGTGATCTTCTCCCACGGGATGTCCTTGGCCAGGTAGGCGGGCTGGCCGTTCTTGCCGTCGCGCCAGCCGGTGAAGTAGCCGATGACCCGGCGCTGGTGGTCCGCGCCCATCTTCTCGCGGCCCTCGGCGTCGTAGACCGAGCAGTACGGGACCTCGACGCCGGGGGTCTTGTAGAGACCGTCGGGGCGACAGGACTCGTTGTCGGCCGCGTACGAGACGCCGCCGGAGAGCGAGCTGAGCAGCAGCCCGGCGACGGCCGCGCCGGAGGAGAGCAGCGAGGCTCTTTTCGCGGTGGGGGACAACACGATCGGGTCCTCCTGGGGTGGGGGTCCCCCCACGCCGGCGGGGCGTAGGAGGAGTCGACAGAACACAACGAACAAAGGGGTGGGTCGTGTTGGGCCCGTGGAGTGCGCACGCCGCCGGGCCGTTCCTAGGAGGTGACACGGAGATTAAGAGGACTAGACCAGTGCGTCAATAGGTCTGGACCATCGAAGAGTTCTGTGGGACTCTGTGAGCCAGACCACAGGAACTCGGCCACATCGCTTCCCGCGGCTCGTGGCACACTGGCCCTGTATCAGCAGCAGCGCACTCCGGGGTCGGTGTAATTCCGAACCGGCGGTATAGTCCGCGACCCGTCCGCAGCCAGCGGCCGGTTGACCAGGTGAGATTCCTGGACCGACGGTGAAAGTCCGGATGGGAGGCAGTGCGCGGCGGGCGACCCCTGTCAGGGGTGTGTCGGCCGTACCTCCGCTGGTCGCCGTATCGACGACGTCGATCGGCGTACCCGGAGGACGCGGCCTCGGCGCACCCTGCGCGAGGCGTCGTTCCGTTCTCTGTCGTCATCGACAGGCCCCGGAGTCCGTGCCCGAAGAGGCAGGAGGACCCGGTGGCCCAGCAGGCCGACATCACCGCCATGCGACGCGCCGTCGAGCTCGCCGCACGCGGTCTCGGCGCCACCAGCCCCAACCCGGTCGTCGGGTGCGTCATCACCGACGCCTCCGGACACGTGGTCGGCGAAGGCTTCCACCAGCGCGCCGGCGGCCCCCACGCCGAGGTCCACGCCCTGCGCGAGGCAGGCGTCCTCGCCCGCGGCGGAACCGCCTACGTCACCCTCGAACCCTGCAACCACACCGGTCGCACCGGCCCCTGCGCCCAGGCGCTGATCGAGGCCGGCGTCAGCCGGGTCGTGTACGCGGTCGGCGACCCGAACCCGCAGGCCACCGGCGGTGCCGACACCCTGCGCGCCGCCGGGGCCGAGGTCGAGCAGGGCCTCCTGGAGGCCGAGGCCGAGGCCGGCAACATCGCCTGGCTCACCTCCGTACGCCACGGCCGCCCCTTCGTCCGCTGGAAGTACGCCGCCACCCTCGACGGCCGGATCGCCGCCGCCGACGGCACCTCCCGCTGGATCACCTCCGCCGAGTCCCGCGCCGACGTCCACCGGCTGCGCGCCGAGTCCGACGCCGTCGTGGTCGGCTCCGGCACCGCCCGCGCGGACGACCCCCATCTGGCCGTCCGCGGCATCGAGGGGGCCGTCCAGCCGCTCCGGGTCGTCGTCGACACCGAGGCGACCGCCGTGAAGCCCGGCGCCCGGGTCCTGGACGACGCGGCCCCGACCCTGATCGCCGTCGCCGAGGACGCCGGGACCTCCCTCGACGACACCGACGTCGTACGCCTCCCCAGGGCCGAGCGCGGCCTGTCCGTACCGGCCCTCCTGGACGCCCTCCACGCGCGCGGCGTCCGCTCCGTCCTCCTCGAAGGCGGCCCCACTCTCGCGGGCGCCTTCGTCGCCGCGGGCGCCGTCGACCAGGTCGTCGGCTACCTCGCCCCGGTCCTCCTCGGCGCGGGCCCGCACGCCCTCGCCGACGCCGGAATCACCACCATCGCCGAAGCGTTGCGGCTCGATGTCACCGAGACCGCGCACATCGGATCCGACCTCCGCATCACCGCCACCCCGCACCTCACCGCCACCGTCAAGGGAGCCTGACCGTGTTCACCGGAATCGTCGAAGAACTGGGCGAGGTCACCGCCGTCGAGCAGCTGGAGGACGCCTCCCGCTTCCGCCTGCGCGGCCCCCTGGTCACGGAAGGCGCCCAGCACGGCGACTCCATCGCCGTCAACGGTGTCTGTCTCACGGTCGTCGAGTTCGGCGACGGCGAGTTCACCGCCGACGTCATGGCCGAGACCCTCAAGCGGTCCAGCCTCGGCGCCCTGGAGGTCGGCTCCCGCGTCAACCTGGAGCGGCCCATGGCCCTCGGCGGCCGCCTCGGCGGTCACATCGTCCAGGGCCACGTCGACGGCACCGGCACGATCCTGGAGCGCACCCCGTCCGAGCACTGGGAGCTCGTGAAGGTCGGCCTGCCCGCCCACCTCTCCCGGTACGTCGTCGAGAAGGGCTCGATCACGGTCGACGGCGTCAGCCTCACCGTCGTCGAGGTCACCGACGACTGGTTCACCATCAGCCTCATCCCCACCACCCTCGACCTGACCACGCTCGGCATCAAGCAGTCCGGGGACCCGGTCAACCTCGAAGTGGACGTCATCGCCAAGTACGTCGAGCGGCTGCTCGGCCCGAACGCCAAGGAGAGCGACAAGTGAGCTGGCTCAACTCCGAGGCCTTCAGCGCCTTCGGTCAGCACATCATGTGGTCCGACATGATCGGCAACACCATCGGACTCATAGCCCTCGCGCTCGGCTGGCGCCGCTCCATCCTCACCTGGCCCGCCCAGCTGCTCTCCGGCCTGATCCTCGTCGGCGCCTACGCCTCCGCCCACCTCTCCGGCGGCGTCGGCAAGCAGCTCCTCGTCATCGGCGTCGCCGCCTGGGGCTGGTGGCAGTGGAACCGGGGCAGGCAGCAGGCCCAGGACGGCTCCATCGCCGTCCGCTTCGCCACCTGGAAGGAGCGCGGACTGCTCCTCGCCGGCGCGGTCGTCGGAACCCTCGCCGTCGGCGGCCTGTTCACCCTCTACCCGTCGCTCTCCTGGAGCCCGTGGGCCGACGCGTACATCTTCGTCGGCACCCTCGTCGCGATGGTCGCCCAGGCCCGCGGTCTGGTCGAGTTCTGGTTCGCCTGGCTCCTCGTCGACCTCGTCGGCGTCCCGCTCGCCTTCAACAGCGGCCTCGCCTTCTCCGGTCTGGTCTACGTCATCTACTTCGCCCTCGTCGTCTGGGGCATGCGCGACTGGTGGCTCCGGACGCGCACGACCTCCGCCAACGCTCTGGAAGGAGCCCACGCATGAGCGCCGCCCTTCCCCTCTGGGACGCCACCGACCTCGCCCTCGACCCCGTCGAGCAGGCCATCCGCGACATCGCCGCCGGCCGCCCCGTGGTCGTCGTCGACGACGAGGACCGCGAGAACGAGGGCGACCTCGTCATCGCCGCCGAGAAGGCCACCCCCGAGGTCGTCGCCTTCATGATGAGCGAGTGCCGCGGACTGATCTGCGCGCCGATGGAGAACGACGAACTGGAGCGTCTCCAGCTCCCGCAGATGGTCGAGCACAACACCGAGTCGATGCGCACGGCCTTCACGGTCTCCGTCGACGCGGCCCCCGCCCACGGCGTCACCAC
This sequence comes from Streptomyces sp. NPDC029956, assembly GCF_055574655.1. Classification (NCBI taxonomy): domain Bacteria; kingdom Bacillati; phylum Actinomycetota; class Actinomycetes; order Kitasatosporales; family Streptomycetaceae; genus Streptomyces; species Streptomyces sp. NPDC029956. The sequence goes on from NZ_JBVHZJ010000044.1 coordinate 47,332, forward strand.
CGGCATCTCCGCCGCCGACCGCGCCACCACCCTGCGGATGCTCGCGAGCGGCAACCACGAGCCCTCCGACTTCGTACGGCCCGGCCACATCTTCCCGCTCCGCGCCAAGTCCGGCGGCGTCCTCGCGCGCAACGGCCACACCGAGGCCGCGGTCGACCTCGCCCGCCTCGCGGGCCTCCGCCCGGCCGGCGCGATCGTCGAGATCGCCGGCGAGGACGGCGTCATGCTGCGCCTGCCCGAGCTGGTCCCCTTCGCCCGCAAGCACGGCCTCACGATCATCTCCATCGAGGACCTGATCGCCTACCGCCGCTCCGCCGAGCCGACCGTCCGCCGCGAGGCCGAGGTCCAGCTCCCCACCGCGCACGGCGACTTCACCGCCTACGGCTACCGCTCCACCGTGGACGGCGTCGAGCACGTCGCCCTCGTCCACGGCGAGGTCGGCGACGGCGAGGACGTCCTGGTCCGGGTCCACTCCGAGTGCCTGACCGGCGACATCTTCCACTCGCTGCGCTGCGACTGCGGCCCCCAGCTCCAGGCCTCCATGGACCGCATCACCGAGGCCGGACGGGGCGTCGTCGTCTACCTCCGGGGCCACGAGGGCCGCGGCATCGGCCTGCTGTCCAAGCTCCGCGCGTACGAGCTCCAGGAGCGCGGCCGCGACACCCTCGACGCCAACCTGGAGCTCGGACTCCCCGCCGACGCCCGCGACTACGCGGCCGGCGCGCAGATCCTCACCGACCTGGGTGTGCGCAGTCTGCGCCTGATGACCAACAACCCCGACAAGATCGACGCCCTGACCCGGCACGGCCTCACGGTCGAGGGCCGCGAGCCCATGCCGGTCACGGCCGGCGAGCACAACCTCCGGTACCTGACCACCAAGCGGGACCGGATGGGCCACGACCTGCCCTGGCTGGACGGCTCCCCGGCCTCCACCTGCGGTAACCAGTAGTACCCGGCTTTTCGCAACCCTTCGTACAGACGGTTCAAGGAGAGACATGAGCGGCAAGGGCGCACCCGTCCTCAGCGTGAAGAACTGCGGCGACCTCCGGGTCGCGGTCATCGCGGCGCAGTGGCACGAGAAGATCATGGACGGTCTCGTCGACGGCGCCCTGCGCGCCCTGAGCGAGCTGGGCATCGAGGAGCCGACCCTCCTCCGCGTCCCCGGCAGCTTCGAGCTCCCGGTCGTGGCGAAGGTCCTCGCCGGGCGCGGCTACGATGCCATCGTGGCGCTCGGCGTCGTCATCCGCGGCGGAACGCCGCACTTCGAGTACGTGTGCCAGGGCGTCACCCACGGCCTCACCCAGGTCTCGATCGACACCGGCGTACCCGTCGGATTCGGCGTCCTCACCGTCGACACCGAGGAGCAGGCCCTCGACCGGGCCGGCCTCGAAGGCTCCAACGAGGACAAGGGCCATGAGGCCGTCACCGCCGCCGTCGCCACCGCGACCACGCTGCGCACGGTCAGCGAACCCTGGCGCTAGGTACGCGACCCTTACCCCGTACTCTTAGGAACCATCATGGCGAACGGAACCCGTAAAACCTTCGAAGAGCTCTTCGCCGAGCTCAAGCTCAAGGCCGAGACCGGCGACCCGACCACCTCCCGCACCGCGGAACTGGTGGACAAGGGCGTCCATGCCATCGGCAAGAAGGTCGTCGAAGAGGCCGCCGAGGTCTGGATGGCCGCCGAGTACGAGGGCAAGGAAGCCGCCGCCGAGGAGATCTCGCAGCTGCTGTACCACGTCCAGGTGATGATGGTCGCCCGCGGGATCTCGCTCGACGACGTCTACGCCCACCTCTGAGCACACCCGTCCCACCGTTCCGAACACTCCCAGGCAAAGGAAGCTCACCCCATGCTGCGCATCGCCGTTCCCAACAAGGGTTCCCTCTCCGGACCTGCGTCGGCAATGCTCCATGAGGCCGGCTACCGCCAGCGCAAGGAGTCCAAGGAACTCGTCGTCATCGACCCCGACAACGAGGTCGAGTTCTTCTACCTGCGCCCGAAGGACATCGCGATCTACGTCGCCTCCGGGAAGCTGGACATCGGCATCACCGGCCGTGACCTGCTCCTGGACTCCGGCGCCAGCGCCGAGGAGATCCTCGCGCTGAACTTCGGCCGCTCCACGTTCCGGTACGCCACCCGCCCGGGCACCGCGAACGGCCCCGAGGGCTTCGGCGGCATGACGATCGCCACCTCCTACGAGGGCATCGTCGCCAAGCACCTCGCCGACCAGGGCATCGACGCCTCCGTCGTGCACCTGGACGGCGCCGTCGAGACCGCGATCCAGCTGGGCGTCGCCCAGATCATCGCGGACGTCGTCGAGACCGGCACCAGCCTGCGCAACGCCGGACTCGAGGTCATCGGCGAGCCGATCCTCACCTCCGAGGCCGTCGTGATCCGCCGCCACGGCGCCACCGACGACAACCCGCAGGTCCAGCAGTTCATGCGCCGCCTGCAGGGCGTCCTCGTCGCCCGCTCGTACGTGATGATGGACTACGACTGCCGCGCCGAGCACCTGGAGCAGGCCGTCGCCCTCACCCCGGGCCTGGAGTCGCCGACCGTCTCCCCGCTGCACAACGAGGGCTGGGTCGCCGTCCGCGCGATGGTCCCCGCCAAGGAGGCGCAGCGGATCATGGACGATCTGTACGAGATCGGTGCCCGCGCCATCCTCACCACCGCCATCCACGCCTGCCGCCTCTGACGGCACGGACCGCCCGCCCCGAAGGCCCCGAGGAACCACCGATGTCCCCAGCACAGACGCCCGTCCTCCCGGTCACGTTCCGCCCCGGGCGCACCCGGGTCGTCATGCTCACGATGAGCGTCGCGATCTTCGCGGTCATCAGCATCGTCGCGGTGATGCTGGAGCGGCTCGGCCCGGGGGAGCGCGCCAGCTTCTTCTTCACCGCCGCGCTGATCTCCGGAGGTCTGGCGCTGCTGAGCCGCCCCAAGGTCGTCGCCGACGACGAGGGCGTCACGGTCGTCAACATCACCCGGACCCGGCGACTGGCCTGGGCGGAGATCCTCAAGGTCAACCTGCGCCCCGGCGACCCCTGGGTCTTCCTCGACCTCAGCGACGGCACCAGCCTGCCGGCGCTGGGCATCCAGCCCGGGATCGCCAAGGAGTCGGCCATCCGGGACGCCCGAGCCCTGCGGGCCCTGGCCGACAGCCACGGCACGGGCGCGGAGGGGACGGCCTGACGGCCGGGTGCCTCGCCCCCGTGCGGGGATCCGGGCGGACCCCCGTCCGTCCCCCATCCGGGGCCGACCCCCTGCCCCTCGGGGCCTTCGCGTGACTACTCTGGAGGCGGTGGTGCCGAGCGGCACCACCGCCTCGCGTGTGCAGGGCCGCGGTCTCGTGGCCCGCGGGGCCACCCTTCGACCCGAGGAGTGACTCCCTCCAGCAATGGACGGATCGTCCGGTAGTATCTGCGCCGCCCCCTCCCAGGAGGCGGCGGCATGATCATCTCCCTTCTGCTGCTCATCGCGGCCTTTGTCCTGATCCTCGCCAACGGCTTCTTCGTGGCCGCCGAGTTCGGTCTCGTGACCGTCGAGCGCGCCGAGGCCGAGCGGGCCGCGGCCGCCGGCGATCGGCGCGCCCGCACCGTCGTCACCGCCCTGCGCGAGCTGTCCTTCCAGCTCTCCGGCACCCAGCTGGGCATCACCATCACCTCCCTCGTCGTCGGCATGCTCGCCGAGCCCGCGCTCGCCGGACTGCTGCAGGGACCGCTCACCGCCACCGGACTGCCCGCCGGGGCCGTCTCCGGGATCGCGGTGGTGATCGGGATGCTGCTCGCCTCCGCCGTCCAGATGGTGGTCGGCGAGCTCGTACCCAAGAACTGGGCGGTCTCCCGGCCGCTCCAGGTGGCCCGCTTCGTCGCCACCCCGCAGCGGTACTTCTCCGCCCTCTTCCGGCCGGTGATCTCCCTGCTCAACCGGGTCGCGAACCGGCTCGTACGGCTCCTGGGCGTCGAGCCCACCGAGGAGCTGGACTCCGTCCGCACCCCCGGCGAACTGGTTTCCCTGGCCCGGCACTCCGCGCTGGCCGGCGCCCTCGAACAGGACACCGCCGACCTCTTCGTACGGACCCTGTCCCTCGGCGGCCTCACCGCCGAGCAGGTCATGACCCCGCGCGTGAAGGTGAACGCCCTCCAGTGGGACGCCACCGCGGCCGACGTCCTCAACCTCACCCGGGCCACGGGCCTCTCGCGCTTCCCCGTCTACCGCGACCGCATCGACGAGATCGTCGGCATGGTCCACCTCAAGGACGCGCTCGCCGTCTCGCCGCACGCCCGGCTGCGTACCCCCGTCGGCCGGATCGCGGTCCCGCCGCTCCTCGTGCCCGAGACGCTGCCCGCCCAGACGCTTCTGGAGCGGCTGCGCCGTGAGCAGCCGATCGCGGTGGTCGTCGACGAGTACGGCGGCACGGCCGGCGTGGTCACCCTGGAGGACATCGTCGAGGAACTCGTCGGCGAGGTCCGCGACGAGCACGACACGGTGGCCGACGGGCGGCCCGAACTGGCCTCCGCTCCCGCCGAGGACGGCCGGCCCGCCTGGGACGCCGACGGCTCCTGCCGGGTCCACATCCTGCGCCGGATAGGCCTCGACGTGCCCGACGGGCCGTACGAGACCGTCGCCGGGCTGGTCGCCGATCTCCTGGGGCGCATCCCCGCCCCCGGCGACCGGGCCGAACTGCCCGGCTGGCGGCTGTCGGTGCGCCAGGTCGACCGGTACCGTGCCGAGCGGGTGCGGATCGTCCGTACCGCCCTTGACCCGGACCCGACTGCGGCCACCTTCGCCCCCTTCCCCGACCGTGACCCGGTCGCGGCCTCGGCGGCTCCGGATCCGGCCCAGGCATCGGCTCCGGCGTCCGCTCAGGCTCGGGCGTCCGCCCAGGCTCCGGCCCAGGCCTCCGGTCAGGCTCCCGTCCCGGCGGAGGCCGTCCGATGAGCACCCTGCAACTCCTCTTCGCCGTTCTCCTCGTCCTGGCCAACGGCTTCTTCGTCGGGGCCGAGTTCGCGCTCGTCTCCGTCCGCCGCAGCCAGATCGAGCCGCTCGGCGGCGCCCGTGCCAAGCAGGTCCTGCACGGTCTGGAGAACCTGCCGCAGATGATGGCGGCCGCGCAGTTCGGCATCACCATCTGCTCGTTGACGCTCGGCGCCGTCGCCGAGCCCACCGTGGCCCACCTGCTGGAACCCGTCTTCCACACGGTGGGGGTCCCGGAGGGGCTCATCCACCCGCTCGGCTACGTCATAGCCCTCGCCGCGGTCGTCTTCCTCCACCTCGTCATCGGCGAGATGGTCCCGAAGAACCTGGCGATGGCCGCGCCCGAACGGACCGCGCTCTGGCTCGCCCCCGGCCTGGTCGGCTTCGCCCGGCTCTGCCGGCCCGTGACGGCCGCGCTCGGCGCCTGCGCCCGGCTGGTCCTGCGGGCGTTCAAGGTCGAGCCGAAGGACGAGGTGGAGGCGGTCTTCACCAGCGTCCAGCTCGGCCGCCTCGTCGAGGACGCCGGGCAGGCCGGACTGCTCGACCCGGCCGAGCAGGAGCGCCTGGAGGACGCCCTCGAACTGGGCACCCGCCCGGTGACGGACGTCCTCATCGCACCGTCCTCCCTGATCACGGTCCCGCCGACGGTCACCCCGCGCGAGATCGAGGAGCTGACCGTACGCACCGGGTACTCACGCTTCCCGGTCCGCGCCGACGCGGGCACCACCTTCATGGGCTTCGTGCACGTGAAGGACGTCCTCGACCTGGACGAACGGGAGCGGGCGGTGCCCCAGCGGCTCTGGCGGCCGATGGCCACGCTCCGCGCCGAACTGCCCCTCGACGACGCCCTCACCGTGATGCGCCGCGCCGCGACCCATCTGGCGCAGGTCGCGGACGGCTCGGGCCGGGTGCTCGGACTGGTCGCCCTGGAGGACGTCCTGGAGATGCTGGTGGGCGAGGTCCGCGACCCCGCACACCGGGTCGTGGCGGACCGGGTGCCCACCGCGTAGGAGCCGTGCGCACAGCGGGGCGGGCCCTCCGGGGCCCGCCCCGTCGGTCGTCACGTCACCTCGCCCCTCCGGCGGAGACACGCCTTCTAGTAGCCCGGTGGCTCCTGCTGAGGCCCGCGGTCCACCGGGCCGCGGCCCGACAGGACCTCGCCGTACGCCTGCATCAGGTCGGCGAGCCGGAGGGTCGCCAGATCATCCCGGGTCGGGGTGCTGGCGTAGCCGGAGAGCCGCAGGTCGCGGTAGGCGCAGGACTTCTCGTACAGGGTCCGCAGGAAACGGCCGTTGCCCAGCTCGTCGATCCAGCCCTGCTCGACGACGTGCCCGCTGATCGAGCGCAGTTCCTCCCGGGCCTCGTCGTCCCAGCCGTCGCCGTTGGCCGCCGCGAGGACCTCGCCGATGGCGGTGAGTTCCAGCGGCCGGTACGAGGGGAAGTCCACCCGGGTGGTGAACCGGGAGGAGAGGCCGGGGTTGGTGTTGAGCAGCCGGTCCATGCCCTCCGGGTAGCCGGCCAGGATGACCACGAGGTGGTCGCGGTTGTCCTCGGCGCGCTTGAGGAGCACCTGGAGGGCCTCGTCGCCGTAGGCGTCGCCCTTGCTGTAGCCGGTGTTGGAGAGGGCGTACGCCTCGTCCACGAAGAGCACCCCGCCGACGGCCGAGTCGATCAGCTCGTTGGCCTTGACCGCGGTCTGCCCCAGGAACTCGCCCACCAGATCGGCCCGTTGCGCCTCCACGAGGTGGTCGCCGCCGAGCAGCCCGAGGGCGTAGAACACCCGGCCGAGGATCCGGGCGACGGTGGTCTTCCCGGTGCCCGAGGGGCCGGAGAAGACGAAGTGACGCTTGGGCGGCTGGACGGGAAGACCTTGATCCGCGCGGAGCCGCGCCATCTCCAGCTGCGCCGACAACGCCTTGACCTGCCGCTTCACCGGTTCCAGGCCGACCATGCCCTCCAGTTCGGCGAGTGCCTCCGCGAGCCGCACAGGATCGGTGGGACCCGCCGGGAATCGCGGCGGCACCGGCTGGGACGGCAGCGGAGCCTTCTGGCGTACGGTCTCCGGCGGTGTGACCGGTGCCGTCGGCGGTACGGGATCGGGCGCGAGCCGCACCCCGTCGCCCAGCGGGCCGGCCGGGTCGGGCTCGGCGCCCGGCGCGGTGTCCACGACGTCCTGGCCGAGACCGCCGCCTGCGGTGCCCAGGGCGACCGTCGCGAGCCCGGCCGGGTCGTCGACGCCGTCGTACCCCTCGAAACCGTCGTACTCGGCGATCGCCGCGAGCCGGGCGGCCGTGTCCATGAAGGTCGGGTCGATCCGGTGCACGGCCCGGTAGAGGGGCAGCGCGGCGGCGCTGCGCCCGGTCCCCTCGTGGGCGCGGGCCAACCAGTACCGCAGCTCCTTGCGCTGGGGCTGCTCGCTGCGGCAGCGCATCAGCGAGGCGGACAGCAGCGGCTCGGCCTGCCCGTACATCTCCAGGCGCACCCGGGCCATGCCGCCGAAGAGCCCGGCTTCGATGCCGAGCAGCGGGTCGTCGACGAGGGTCTCGGTGTGCCGGACGAGCTGGTCCCAGTCCTTGACGAGATAGGCCCGGCAGGCGTGCAGGAAGCGGACCTGACGGTCGGTGTCGACCGGGGGGAGCCCCGCGAGGGCCCGGTCCAGCTCCGGTACGTGGCGTCCGTCGAGCCAGTGGGAGGCGTGCGCGAGCAGCAGGTCGCGCGGGCTCTCCAGCACCGGCTGCACCCACCAGCCCAGCCAGTACCAGGAGTTGAGAGTGCGCCGGTACCGGGTCCGCTGCTCTCCGAAGCGGTCGCGGTTGCGGTACATGCGCAGCAGCGCGGTCGTGGTGTCCACCCGGAGCGCGTGCAGCCCGAGCCAGGCGTCCGCCATCCCGGGGTCGATCCTTACCGCCGTCCGGAACTCGTCCTCCGCCTGCGGATACGCGCCCATCGTGTAGGCGTCGATTCCGCGCAGCCAGGCGAGCTCGGCCGGGGCCTGCGCGCCCTGCGTGCCGATGTCCATCGGGTCCCCCACAACCGTCTTCGCATGGACGGGATTTGACCGCACCTGGGGGCATCGTACCTGCGCAGGGGGTGCGCACTTAAGGAGAAGCGCATGATCCGGAAGCGGTCACCCTGGGTGAGCGTCAGGGGCCGCGAAGGGCCCTCGGGAGGGCCGTCAGGGGCAGAACGAAGCCCCCGATCACGGGGGAACAACCGGGGGCTTCGCGTCCGCGGCGGCTCCGAAAAGCCGCACATTCAGAACGTAAGACCTGTACGCCCCTTGGGTCAAGCGGAGTTGAGGCACTTGCGGAAGCGGACTTTCGGCCCCTCAGTTCACGGACATGAAGCCGTCACGGTACGTGATGATCTGGTCCGCGCCCGCTGTCACACCCGGCCCGGGGAGCCAGCCGTACCCCTCGTGGCACTCTCGTACCAGGGTGTCGGCGAAGGCCCGGGAAGGGTCCCCGGCGAAATGGCGAGTCTCCGCCACGGTCCAGCCGTCCCAGAAAGCGGCCTGGTCCGGGCCGTCCCGATGGCGGCCCCGCGCCCACGACTCCTCGGGACCGCGCTCCATCCACAGCAGCCACGCGAGGAACGGCCGCACCGCCGCCCGGCCCGCGCCGACCCCCTCGACGAGGACGACCGGGGCCGGCGGGAGCTCGCGCGCCTCGCCGAAGCGACGGAGGTTCCAGTCGTACGGGCGGTACGACGCGCTCTCGCCGCGCGCGAGGGGATCGAGGACCTGATCCCGCAGCCGCTCGGTCCACTCGAAGAGCTCCTCGTGCGTGGCGAGGTCGTCGAGGTGAAGGACGGGGGCGTCGCCCAGGGCGGAGGAGAGGCGGGCGGCGAGCGTGGACTTGCCGGAGCCCGCGTGGCCGTCGACCGCGATCAGCCGGACCGGCCCGCAGGAGGGTGGCAGCCGGAGCAGCGCGTGGGCCGCGCGATCGAGGTCGTTCATGGGCCCAGGGTAGGGGAGCGGGGGACCGCCGCAGGTCAGGGAGGTGCCGCCGTCAGTGGTGGAGACCAATATTGGTGCGGCGACGCGAGGCGAAGTGCTGGCGGAGGCGCGGCGGAAGCCGCGATAGTGGGGCGCGCGCGGCCCGTCCGCGCGCCCGCTCGTCCGGCTCGTCCACAGGTTCGTACGCCCACCGTTCTCGACTGGGGGTCACCGTTCATGACCAGCTCCACCCCGCGCAGAACCGTTCTCGCAGCGGCCCTCGCGGCCGCCGGAACGGCCGCCACGGCCGCTCCTGCCGTGGCCGCCGTCCCCGACCGAGCCGCCGACCGCCCGCCCGCGGCCGCGGGCGCGGCTCCGGACTCCGGCGAGGGAGCGGGGCGGGGCCACGCCCCCGTGCCCGGCCTCGTCGACAACCGCTTCTGGTCCTCGTACACGGACTGGAGATGTGGCAGCGCGGCCGGTACGAAGGCGGTGGCCGGACACGGCCCGGGCCTGGTGCTCGCCACCCCGGTCGGCCGCACCGACTACACCGACCCGCACACCGGGCGGACCTCCGCCTGGGAGTACGCGAGCTGGACCTCGCCGGTGCACACCCCGGCCGTGCCCGCCAGCGAGGTCATCGCCTCCTGGAACGCCCACACCCCGCCCGGCACCTGGCTCCAGGTCGAGCTGTCCGGCACGTACACCGACGCCACCGCCACCCCCTGGTACGTCCTGGGCCGCTGGGCGTCCGGGGACGGCGACATTCGACGGACCTCGGTCGACGACCAGACCGACGGCAGGAGCACCGTCTGGACCGACACCTTCGCGATCGACGACGCGACGAGCGGGCTGCGGCTGGCCTCGTACCGCCTGCGTCTGACGCTGTACCGCACCCCGGGCAGCGGGCTCACGCCCACGGTCCGGCGGCTCGGCGCGATGGCCTCGGACATCCCGGACCGCTTCACCGTCCCGGCCTCCGCGCCGGGCCCCGCCCGCGAGCTGGACGTGCCGCGCTACTCGCAGAACACCCACGTCGGGCAGTACCCCGAGTACGACAACGGCGGCGAGGCGTGGTGCAGCCCGACCTCCTCCCAGATGATCGTCGAGTACTGGGGGCGTCGGCCGTCGGCCGAGGAGCTGGCCTGGGTGAACCCGGCCTTCGCCGACCCCCAGGTCTGCCACGCGGCCCGCTTCACCTTCGACCACCAGTACGAAGGCTGCGGCAACTGGCCCTTCAACGCCGCCTACGCGGCCACCTACCCCGACATGAACGCCGTGGTCACCCGGCTGAGCTCGCTCACCGAACTGGAGACTCTGATCCGGGCCGGCATCCCGGCCATAACGTCCCAGTCCTTCCTCAAGGAGGAACTGACCGGGGCGGGGTACGGAACCTCCGGCCACCTCATGACGGTCATCGGCTTCACGGCGGACGGCGACATCATCGCGAACGACCCCGCCTCGCCCGACAACGAGGCCGTCCGCCGGGTGTACCTGCGGCGCGAGTGGGAGAACATCTGGCTGCGTACGAAGCGGTACAACGCGAGCGGGAAGGTGGTCTCCGGCACGGGAGGGGTCTGCTACATCTTCTGGCCGGTCAAGCCGGCACCGACCCAGCGCCGCGTACTGACCTCGCTCGGACTGTGGTGAACCTCGCTCGGACTGTGGTGAACCTCGCTGGGACTGTTGTGAAACACGGAGCGCCCCGTGTGTCGACGCACGTCGTGCGGGGCGTCGGCAGGGAGATCGAGCCGCCTGCCGCCCTGGGGGTGTCGTATGTCGCTGAGAGAAGTGCCATCGTTCTGACCGTGAGGCCTGACGGGACATGACCAGCGCGTCCGATCCCTGGGTGGGGCATGACCCCGGCATGTTGCTCGTCGTTCTTCTCGTCGGGCCGCTCGTGCTGGCGGCCCTGACGGCGTACCTCGGCTCGCGGTTCACACGGCGAGCCGGGCTGGGGCGCACGCCCGCCGCGGCAGGGCGGGACGTGGCTCTCGCGGCCGTCGCCGCGGGAACCGCCGTCTACCTGTGGGGAATCCTCCACATCCTCTTCCTGGAGGACCAGGAGTTGGCGGAGGAGTGTGAGCGGCAGCGGCCCGAAGAGGTGCCGAGGCTGGTCGGCCGCCGAGGGGACTTCCTCCCGCTGCGGCTCGTCTGCGAGGCGTCGAACGGCCACGACTACACCATCCTCATCCCCCCGTACGTCAACCCGACCCTCGCCGTCCTGATGGTTCCCGCGCTGGTCGGCGCCCTGGCGGCCGGCGTCCTCCACCGCAGGCGGCATACGGCACCGCGGACGTGAGGCCGGCCGTCGAGCCCCACCGGCACGACGCGCGGCGGCGCTCTGCGTGAGGACCTCTGAGAACGTGGTCTCCGGCACAGGAGGGGCCGCCTGCCTCCGGGTCCCCGACCTGCCCTCGCCCGCGCAGCGCACGGCACTCGCGGTCCTCGGCGGCGTCCGTCGCGGTGGCGGGATCCCAGGGGACGTGACCGACGTCTCTACCCCGGGGCCGCCCCCGTACCGCAAGGTGGTCGCCATGACCTCCGCCTCCGCCGCCGCCACCCGAATCCTCCTCCGCGCCCGGACGGGCGGTCCGAAGGACGACCGGGGCCCCAAGTTCCTCGAGCACGTCCTCGGCTGGACCCTGGTCGTCCTGCTGGCCGTGTTCGTCACGCGGGCCGGCCTCATGTGACGTCGGCGGACCGCCGGCCCCGAGCCGGCGGATCGCCTGCCCGGCGTGCGCGTTCCGCTCGGCCCTCCCGGCGACCGTGCTCGCCCTCGGCGTCCGTGTGATCCCCCGGTCGCCGGGTGATCCCGATGCCTCGAACGGGCATACTCCCCGCGACCCCGCGCGAGCCCCGCACACCCGTGCCCGTGCCCGCGCCCGGCAGGGAGGAGCGCCCGGCCATGGCCGACAGCACCCCGGACGGCGTGGAACGCCGGCTGCCCACCGACGAGGCCCGCGAGCTGCTCGCCCTGACGCGGGACATCGCCCGGCGGGAGATCGCCCCGCGCGCCGCCGAGGAGGAGGCCGCCGGGCACTTCCCCCGCGAGCTGTTCACCCTGTTGTCCCGCTCCGGGCTGCTCGGACTGCCCTACGACCCGGAACACGGCGGGGGCGGTCAGCCGTACGAGGTCTACCTCCAGGTCCTGGAGGAGCTGGCCGCCGCCCGGCTCACCGTCGGGCTCGGCGTCAGCGTCCACAGCCTCTCCTGTCACGCGCTCGCCCGCTACGGAACCGACGAGCAGCGTGCTGCCCATCTGCCCGCGATGCTCGGCGGAGGCCTCCTCGGCGCGTACTGCCTCTCCGAGCCCTCCGCCGGATCGGACGCGGCCGCGCTCCGCACCCGGGCGGTCCGGGACGGCGACGACTGGCTGATCGACGGCACCAAGGCGTGGATCACCCACGGCGGGATCGCCGACTTCTGCACGGTCATGGTCCGGACCGGCGACGAGGGAGCGCGGGGCATCACCGCCTTCCTGGTGCCGGGGGACGCGCCCGGGCTGAGCGCGGCCCCGCCCGAACGGAAGATGGGCATGAAGGGCTCGCCCACGGCACAGCTCCACTTCGACGGGGTACGGGTCCCCGACGCGCGGCGCCTCGGCGCGGAGGGGCAGGGCTTCGCCATCGCGCTCGACGCCCTGGACTCGGGGCGGCTGGGCATCGCCGCCTGCGCGGTCGGGCTCGGCCAGGCGGCCCTGGACGTGGCCGTGGCGTACGCCATGGAACGCCGCCAGTTCGGCCGGCCGATCGCCGACTTCCAGGGGCTCCGCTTCCTCCTCGCGGACATGGCGACCCGGGTCGAGGCGGGCCGGGCGCTCTATCTGGAGGCGGCACGGCTCCGGGACGAAGGCCGGGCCTTCGGACGCTGCGCGGCGATGGCCAAGCTGTTCTGTTCGGACTCCGCCATGCAGATCACGACGGACGCGGTGCAGGTGCTCGGCGGGTACGGGTACACGGCGGACTTCCCCGTGGAGCGGTATCTGCGGGAGGCGAAGATGCTCCAGATCGTCGAGGGCACGAACCAGATCCAGCGTGTGGTGATCAGCCGAGCGCTGCTGAAGGGTGGAAAGTAGCAGGGCAGCCGGAGCCGCCTTCGCGACGATCTCCGCGCGGGCTCCCGTTCCCGAGGAGGACTTCTGATGCGACGCGTGACGTACTCGATGGGCGTCTCGCTCGACGGCTACATCGTCGGGCCTGACGGCGGCTTCGACTGGACGGGCCCCGACGAGGAGGTCTTCCGCTTCTGGATCGACGAGATCCGAGGCGTCGGCGTCCATCTGCTGGGGCGACGGCTGTACGAGACGATGCTGTACTGGGAGACCGCCGAGCAGGACGCGTCGCTCGACGACGCGGAGCGCGAGTGGATCGCGCTCTGGAATCCGCTCCCGAAGGTGGTGTTCTCCCGGACGCTGTCGGAGGTGCAGGGGCATGCCCGCCTGGCCACCGGGGGGTTGGCGGAGGAGATCGAACGGTTGCGCGCCGAGCCGGGGGAGGGCGACATCGCGATCGGCGGCGCGGCGCTCGCCGCCGAGGCGGCCGCGCTGGACCTGATCGACGAGTACCAGGTCATGGTCCACCCGGTGCTGGTCGGCGGAGGCATCCCGTTCTTCGCCCGGGACGAGCGTCAGGTGGGACTCGAACTCGTCGACACCCGCAGGGTCGGTTCCAAGGTCGTGTACCTCCGCTACCGCGTGACGCGCCCTTAGGCGCTTGGGCGGGCCTGTTCGCGCGCGTCGGGCGGGCAGAGCCGACGCGGGGCGGGCCGGTTCGTGCGCTGGTTCGCTCGCTGGGCGGGCAGAGCTCAGGTAGGGCAGGCGGGATCGCGCGCCGGGCATGCGGAGTGCACGCCGGGCAGGCCGGGGCCGCACGCCGGGCAGGCCGGGGCCGCACGCCGGGCAGGCCGGATCCAGCCGGCCGCACCGTGTGTCCGCGTCCGTTCCCGTCAGTCAGCTCCGGCGGGTGGTCACCGCCCGTCGCCCGGCCGGACCAGCGTCCCGCTGACCCGTACCGTGCGGTCCGCCCAGACGGGGCCCGAGACCAGCCGCGCCCACTCCTGGTCGCGATGCCCCGGAAGGGTGCGGCCCTGGCTCGCCCAGAGGGAGAGCACGGCCTTGTAGATGGGAGGGTCCGCGGGGAGGTGGGTCGGCGCGGGCGCCTGCGCCGGTACGGGGGCGGGTACGGGGACCGGCGCAGGAGGATGCGCGGGCGCGGCCGTCGGAGCGGGCGCCGACGGTGCTTGAGGAACCGATTCTTCAAGGCGCGGCTCGGCCTGTCGGTGCCGACCGATTCCGCTGGGGGTCGTGTACAGCGTGGTCATGCCCGGACCAACGCGTCCCGGCGGCTGCGGTCACCGCCGAGGGGATTCGAGAGGCAGTTCGTCCGGTACCCGGTACCCGGCACCGGCACACGGCACCGGCGCCCGGTGCTCCGCGCAGGGCACCGGCAACCGCCACCGGCGCTCGGCACCCGGTGCACGGCTCTGGCCTCACACCAGGAACCTGACGTACCGTCAGCTTTTCCCGCGGAAGACGCGCGCACGCCGACCAGGAGGTCAGCCATGTCCGTGCACCGGCACGTCGACGACCGGCCCGTCGCACTCGACGAATACCCCGTGCACCAGGCCCCGCTCTCGATGAAGCACCACGTCAGCGGCGACCGCAACGCCTACGACCGGTGCATCTTCCATGTCTTCGACCACACCGGCCGCGCCCTGCTCATCGCCGGTCTCGGGGTCTATCCGAACACCGGGGTCGTCGACGCCTACGCCACGCTCCGCGTCGGCGACCGGCTGCACGCCGTCCGGGCCTCCGACGCGCTCGGCGACGACCGGATGAACCTCTCCGTCGGCCCCTTCACCATCACCGTCGACGAGCCGCTCAAGCGCCTCTCCCTGCGCTGTGCGGCCGATCCGGACGACCCCGAGGGCCTGTCGTACGACCTGAACTGGACCGGCGACTTCCCCGCCGTCTGGGAACCCCACCACACCCAGCGCCATGGCGGCCGCCTCACCCTGGAAGGCCGCCGCTTCGTCCAGGCAGGCCACTGCGCGGGCACGATCAGCGCAGGTGGCGAGGAGTTCGCGGTCACCCCGGGGGAGTGGACCGGCACCCGCGACCGCAGCTGGGGAGTCCGCCCGATCCCCGGCGAGGAGCCCGGCCGCGGCGCCGAGTTCCGACCCGAGGGCTTCCACTGGCTCTGGATACCCATGCGCTTCGAGGACCGCTTCCTCATGGTGATCGCCCAGGAGGACGCCGACGGCTACCGCACCCTCAACGAGGCCCTGCTCGTCCGCAACGGCCACCGCGACACCCAACTCGGCTGGCCCCGCACCGAGATCACCTACCGCACGGGCACCCGCCACCCGGAACGGGCCACCGTCCACCTCGCCGACCCGACAGGGAAGCCCCTGGAGATCGGCGTCGACATCCTCGCCTCCTCCCCGCTCGCCGTCGGCGCCGGCTACCCGCCCGCCACCGACTGGCAGCACGGCACGTGGCAGGGCCGCGGCTGGACCGACCGGCGCGTCTACGACCTCACCGATCCGGCGGCCCACCCCATGGCGGCGTACGGCGTCACCGACCACGCCGCCCGCTTCACCCTCGACGGCCACACCGGCTACGGCATCTTCGAGCACGGCTCGTTCGGCCGCCACGACCCCAGCGGCTTCGCCGACCGCACGTCGACGGCCCGCTGAGGAACCTTCCACGTCAACGGCCCTCCGAGGAGCTCTCCTTGACCTCTGCGCCCCGCCCCCGCACCACCACCCGCGACCCCGAGGAGCTCGGGCGCCGGCTCACCGCATGGCTGGACCGGCATCTGCCCGGCGCCCGTGTCTCCGGGCTCGCCGTGCCCGGGTCCAACGGCATGTCGAGCGAGACCCTCCTCTTCGACCTGGATCACCCCGAGGCCCCGGTACGCGGCTGCGCCCTCCGGCTGGCCGCCGACCCCGCGGCGTACACCGTCTTCCCCGTCTACGACATGGCCCGTCAGCACCGGGTCATGCGGCTGGTCGGCGAGCACACCGACATCCCCGTACCGCGCGTGCTGTGGCTGGAAGAGGACCCCGGGCCGCTCGGCGCGCCCTTCTTCGTGATGGCCCGCGCCGAGGGCCGGGTCCCGCCGGACGTCATGCCCTACACGTACGAGGGGAACTGGCTGCACTCCGCCACAGACGACGAACGCGACCTGCTGGAAGCCGAGTCCGTGTCCGTGCTCGCCCGGCTGCACGACCAGTTCCCGGCGAAGGAGGCCGAGTTCCTGCTGGCGGACGGTCCCGGGACGCCGCTGCGCCGTCATGTCGACGCCCAACGCGCCTACTACGCCTGGGTGGTGGACGGGCTCGCGCCCTCGCCGCTCATCGAGTCGGCCTTCGACTGGCTGGAGGCGCACTGGCCGGCCGACGAGGGGCCGGCCGTCCTCGGCTGGGGAGACGCGCGCATCGGGAACATCGTCTACGACGGATTCGCCCCCGCCGCCGTGCTCGACTGGGAGATGGCGGCCTGTGTCCCGCGCGAGGTCGACCTCGGCTGGGCGGTCTACCTGCACCGCTTCTTCCAGGACCTGACCGTCGGCTTCGGCCAGCCCGGGCTGCCCGGGTTCCTTCGACGCGACGCGGTCGAACGGCGCTACGCGGAACTGACCGGACACGTCCCGCGCGACATGGAGTTCCACACCCTCTACGCGGCGCTGCGGCACGCGATCGTGATGCTCAGGATCGCGTACCGGCAGGCTCACTTCGGCGAGGTCGAGATACCCGCGGACCCCGACGGCCTGATCCTGCACCACGCCACTCTGGCGGCGATGGTGCGGGGAAGCTACTGGTGAGCGGAGGGGCCCGAAGGCCCCGTCCGGAAGAGACGACCTAGGCCGCGCGCCGCATCTGCGGCACCCGGATCGGGCGCGAGCCCGGTCCGCCGACGTGCGAGAACGGCTGCGTGCGCCAGTCGAGACCCTGGGGGAGCGTCAGGAGCAGGGCGGTGTCCTGCTCCTGGACCTCCAGGGTGTCGTCGGCCGGGCCGGCCTCGGTCGCCGACAGTCCGGTGCCCGAGCAGACCGTCAGGACGAAGGGGTTCCACGGCGTCGGGCAGAGCGCGTGCTCCGGCAGCGAGTCCTCGTCCGCGAGCAGCGCGATCGGCTGCACGCACTCCGGGCAGACGACCCGGAACATCTCAAAGGTGTCGTACGCGTCGAGCTCTTCGGACGTGTCGACCGAATCAACAGGCTCCTGCATGGAGAATCTCCCCCTCGGGTGGGTCGGCCGGATCTGTACGGCCTCGACCACAGCAAGCACTTCCCATGCGGCCGTCCGCATAATCGTGTGGCAGTACCCGAGGCCGGACGCAAACCTGTGGCGTTCGTCACATGCCCGCCGCAGGTGCCCCGTGATGACCCATACCGCCCGATTGCGGTCGACCCCGACGGTGCCGCTCGTCCGCGGGAGCAATAGGGTCACCGCATGGAGGAGCTGGATCGTCAGATCGTCGAGTTGCTCGTCAAGGACGGGCGCATGAGCTACACCGACCTGGGCAAGGCCACGGGCCTGTCCACGTCGGCGGTGCATCAGCGCGTCCGTCGTCTGGAGCAGCGCGGAGTCATCCGCGGCTACGCGGCCGTCGTGGACCCGGAGGCCGTCGGCCTGCCGCTGACCGCCTTCATCTCGGTCAAACCCTTCGACCCCAGCGCCCCCGACGACACCCCCGACCGGCTCGCCGACATCCCGGAGATCGAGGCGTGCCACAGCGTCGCCGGTGACGAGAACTACATCCTCAAGGTCCGGGTCGCCACGCCGCTGGAGCTGGAGCACCTGCTCAGCCGCATCCGCTCCCAGGCCGGCGTCTCCAGCCGCACCACCGTCGTCCTCTCCACCCCGTACGAGGCGCGCCCGCCGCGCATCTGACCGGCAAGGCCGCGCGATGCGGGGGCCGTACGACGCGCGCGCAGGGTCGTACGACGCGCGCGTAGGGTCGTACGACGCCCGAGGGAGGCCGATCCGACGCGCGCGTGGGGCACTCAAGGGGGACCTGCCGGACAAACCGGGTCCCGGCAGGTCCTAGCCTGGTCGCATGAGTGAGTCCATGCCTCCTGCGTCTCCCGCCGAACACCGCACCGTCCTGCTGCGCGGTGGAGAAGTCCACAGCCCCGCCGACCCCTTCGCCACCGCCATGGTGGTGGAGCGCGGGCACGTCGCCTGGGTGGGCTCCGAGGGCGCGGCCGACGCCTTCGCCACCGGCGTGGACGAGGTGGTCGACCTGGAGGGCGCACTCGTCACCCCGGCGTTCGTCGACGCACATGTCCACACCACCGCCACCGGGTTCGCCCTCACCGGGCTCGACCTGTCCGCCGCCGCCTCGCTCGCCGACGCAGCGGAGCTGATCCGCGCCCACGCCGCCGCCCGCCCCGAGGACCGCATCCTCATCGGCCACGGCTGGGACGCCTCCCGCTGGCCCGAGCGCCGCCCGCTCACCCGGGCCGAACTCGACGGGCTCACCGGCGGCCGCCCGCTCTACCTCACCCGTATCGACGTCCACTCGGCCGTCGTCACCACCGCCCTCCTGGACCTCGTCCCCGGCGTCCGCGGCCTGGACGGCTTCCACGACGGACAGCAGCCGCTCACCGGCGACGCCCACCATGCCGTGCGGGCCGCCGCCTTCGGGGCCGTCTCCGCGCGCCAGCGCACCGAGGCGCAGCGCGCGGCCAGGAGCCGGGCCGCCTCCCTCGGCATCGGCACCCTGCACGAGTGCGG
Source organism: Streptomyces sp. NPDC029956 (assembly GCF_055574655.1). Lineage (NCBI taxonomy): Bacteria > Bacillati > Actinomycetota > Actinomycetes > Kitasatosporales > Streptomycetaceae > Streptomyces > Streptomyces sp. NPDC029956. The sequence goes on from NZ_JBVHZJ010000044.1 coordinate 65,997, forward strand.
TGGCCCCCGCATCTCCTCCGAGGACGACTTCACCGGCCTCCTGGACCTGGCCCGCGACGAGGCCGGCCCCCGGATCGTCGGCTACTGGGCGGACCTCGACGTCGAGCGGGCCCGCGCCCTCGGCGCCCTCGGCGCGGCCGGCGACCTGTTCGCCGACGGCTCCCTCGGCTCCCACACGGCCTGCCTGCACGAGCCGTACGCCGATCACGCCGACGCCGGCCACACGGGGGCCGCCCACCTGGACGCGGCCACCATCGCCCTCCACGTCGTGGCCTGCACCGAGGCGGGCCTCCAGGCCGGCTTCCACGCCATCGGGGACGCCGCCGTGACCGCCGTCGTCGAGGGGGTCAGGGCCGCGGCCGAGAAGCTCGGCCTCGCGAGGATCCGGGCGGCCCGGCACCGCGTGGAGCATGTCGAGATGCTCACTCCCGAGACCGTCGCCGCCTTCGCCGAGCTCGGCCTCACCGCCTCCGTCCAGCCCGCCTTCGACGCGCTCTGGGGCGGCGAGGAGGGCATGTACGCCGACCGGCTCGGCGCCGAGCGGGCCCGCACCCTCAATCCGTACGCGGCGCTGCTGCGCGCCGGTGTGCCGCTGGCCTTCGGCTCGGACAGCCCGGTGACCCCGCTCGACCCCTGGGGCACCGTCCGGGCCGCCGCGTTCCACCGCACCCCCGAGCACCGGATCTCCGCCCGGGCCGCCTTCACCGCCCACACCCGGGGCGGCTGGCGGGCCGTGGGCCGGGACGACGCGGGGACGCTGGTCCCGGGCGCACCGGCCGACTACGCGGTCTGGCGCACCGAGGAGCTCGTCGTCCAGGCCCCCGACGACCGGGTGGCCCGCTGGTCCACCGACCCGCGCTCCGGAACGCCCGGTCTGCCCGATCTGTCCCCCGGAGTCGACCTCCCCGTCTGCCTGCGGACGGTCGTGCACGGGCAGCCGGTGTTCGTACGGCCGAACGAGTGATGTAGGGATATGTCCCACCTGGGACACCCCTTCCGCACGCTTGTCCCCGACCTGCGGATCTTCCCCTCCGGCCTGGGCTTTTGGGGAGTCTCCGCAGGTCAAGCGGGTGTTGACAGTCGACGGTCGGGGGCGGGTAGGTTCTCCGCGTCCACCAATGGACATCCGACCGGACAGCATCTCCACGCACGCGCCGAACGCCGCCCGCGCCTCGGCCGCGAGGGAAGGTTTCTCCGGCGGAGGGTGCGACCCGGGTGGGGCCCGGACGTTCAGTAGACAACGGCTTTCGGTCGATCCGCCGCCAGCGGAGCCCGGGTCGGACCGAAGGACGACGGGCCCCGCACCGCACGTCAGACGCGTGTACGGCCCCGCCGGGCCACCACCTCGGCTGCGCGGACGGCTCCGCCGGGCCACCGCCTCACCTGTGGGTCCTGCCCCGCCGGGCCACCGCCCCGCCCCTCGCAGTCGACCCGCCGCGCCGGAGCACTCCGGGGACCTCGCTATGGTGGGGGCCTGTGTATGTATCCGAAGGGGCAGTAGTGAACGACGGTGGCCAGAGGCGTTACGGCCCGCTCGGCAAGGCCTTGGTGATCATTCCGACCTACAACGAGGCGGAGAACATCAAGCCGATCGTCGCGCGGGTGCGGGAAGCCGTACCCGAGGCGCACATCCTCGTCGCCGACGACAACAGCCCTGACGGTACGGGCAAGTTCGCGGACGAGATCGCGTCCGATGACGACCATGTGCACGTCCTGCACCGCAAGGGCAAGGAGGGGCTCGGCGCCGCCTACCTCGCCGGCTTCCGGTGGGGCATCGAGCACGGGTACGGCGTCCTCGTCGAGATGGACGCCGACGGCTCCCACCAGCCCGAGGAGCTCCCGCGGCTGCTCACCGCCCTCAAGGGCGCGGACCTCGTCCTCGGCTCCCGCTGGGTGCCGGGCGGCCGCATCGTGAACTGGCCGAAGTCCCGTGAGTACATCTCCCGGGGCGGCAGCCTCTACTCGCGCGTGATGCTCGACGTGCCGATCCGCGACGTCACCGGCGGCTACCGGGCCTTCCGCAAGGAGACCCTGGAGGGCCTGGGCCTGGAGGACGTGGCCTCGGCCGGCTACTGCTTCCAGGTCGACCTGGCCCGCCGCGCCGTCGCCGCCGGCTTCCATGTCGTCGAGGTCCCGATCACCTTCGTGGAGCGCGAGATCGGCGACTCGAAGATGAGCCGGAACATCGTGGTCGAGGCGCTCTGGCGGGTCACCGGCTGGGGTGTGTCGGCGCGGGCGGAGAAGGTCGGCAGGATGCTCGGCCGCAAGGCCTCCTGATCCCCTGCCGGGGCGTCCCGTACTGATCCTTCCTTTACGACGTTCCGGCGGGGCGCCAGGCACACTGGGGTCCATGACGACCGGCGCAACGCCTCCCCTCGCCCCGAAGCGCTCACGCGCGCGTACCTTCCTTCCGCTCGCCGTCGCCGCCTGGCTGGTCCTCGAGATCTGGCTTCTCACGGTGGTGGCGGACGTGGCGGGCGGACTGACCGTCTTCGCCCTGCTCGTCGGCGGCATCGTGCTCGGTGCCGCCGTCGTCAAGCGGGCGGGCCGCCGTGCCTTCCGCAACCTCAGCTCGACCTTCCAGCAGGCCCAGGCCGCCGCGCAGACGGGCGGCGTGCCGTCGGCGCCCGAGCGGACCGGCGCGGAGGATCGCAATGGCTTCCTGATGCTCGGTGGTCTGCTCCTGATGATCCCCGGGCTGATCTCGGACGTTCTCGGTCTCTTCCTGCTGATCCCGCCGGTCCGCTCGCTCCTCGGGCGGTACGCGGACAGGGCCGCCGAGCGCCGGATGGCCGCCGCGCCGCCCGGCAGCCTCCAGGACGCCTTCCAGCAGGCTCGCATCCACCGCCCGGACGGCAAGGTCGTCCAGGGCGAGGTCATCCGCGAGGACGCCGCTCAGGGCCCGCGTCGGGCCGACGAGCCCCGCCCGCCCCTGATGTCCTGATGTCGCAGCCGTGCCCCGCTCCCTCACCGCGGTGAGGGAGCGGGGCACGGCTGCGA
>NZ_JBVHZJ010000045.1:0-67688 GCF_055574655.1 Streptomyces sp. NPDC029956
AACGCCCGGTTACATTCCGAACCCGGAAGCTAAGCCTTTCAGCGCCGATGGTACTGCAGGGGGGACCCTGTGGGAGAGTAGGACGCCGCCGAACACCCGCCCTTTTAGCTCAGTCGGTAGAGCGTCTCCATGGTAAGGAGAAGGTCAACGGTTCGATTCCGTTAAAGGGCTCAGAGTAAGAAGGCCCCCGCCTTGTGGCGGGGGCCTTTTTTCGTTCCCGGGGTGGGACGGACCTGCCGGCGATCCCCGTGCGGGGATCGCCGGCAGCGTCAGCGGTCGTCCGGCTCGCGGAGTCGCATGGCCAGGATGGCCATGTCGTCGGAGGCCGGGGCCTGGGCGAAGCGTTCCACCGCGCGGAGCACTCGGGAGGCGACCGCACCGGCCGTCAGGCCCGTGCAGGTCTTGAGGACTTCGGCGAGGCCGTCGTCGCCCAGCATGCGGGTGCCCTCGCGGCGTTCCGTCACGCCGTCCGTCACGCAGAGGAGGACGTCGCCCGGGTCGAGCGTGATGGTCTCCTCGTACAGCTCGAGGTCTTCCATCACACCCAGGAGCGGCTGGGGCTCGGCCGCGGACGTCACCGTGCCGTCCGGGCGGAGGCGCAGGGGGAGCGGGTGGCCGGCGCAGACGACCTTGAGGATCGCGGAGCCGTCCTCCTGAGGGCGCATCTCGCCGTACAGGAGCGTGAGGAAGCGGCTGCGGGCGCCCTCGTCGAGGATCGCCGCGTTCAGGCGCTCCAGGACGGCCGGACCGCCGAAGCCCTCACGGGCCAGCAGACGGAGAGCGTGGCGGGCCAGGCCGGTGACGGCGGCCGCCTCGGGGCCCGTACCGCAGACGTCGCCGATGGCGAAGCCGTAGGCGCCGTCGCGGATCGGGAAGAGGTCGTAGAAGTCGCCACCGACCTCGTTGCCCTCGCCGGCCGCGCGGTAGATGACGTCGACCTCGACACCCGGAATCTCGGGGAGGCCGGGCGGAAGGAGACTGCGCTGGAGGGACTGGCTGATCGCCACGCGCTCCGAGTACAGGCGGGCGTTGTCCAGGGCCAGGGCGGCCCGGCGCGAGAGGTCCTCGGCGAGCTCCAGGATCTCCTGGCGGAAGTGGTCCTCCGAGGGCCGGCCCAGGGTCAGCATGCCGATGACCCGGTTGCGGGCGACCAGCGGCAGGACGACCGTCTCGCCGGCGACCGCGCTCGCGGTGGCCAGGGTGGTGTCGATGCCGGAGGAGAGCGGGCTCGTGGGGTGGTCGAGGGCGCGGACCGAGGCGGTGAGGGCCGCACGGTGGGCGGCGTCGCCCGGTGCGGTCCAGACGCGGGCGCCGGGGGTCGGCACCGGGTCGGGCGGGGAGATCGAGGAGAGCAGCTCCTTGAGGCCGTCGATGCGGTCCTCGTCCTCGTGGAGCACGTACGAGAGGTACGGGTCCGAGGACTGGTCGGCGATCGTGTAGACCGCACACCAGGTCGCGAGGGTCGGGACCGTCATCTGGGCCATCAGGGCCAGGGTCTGGTCCCGGTCGAGCGTGCCCGCCAGGAGGTCGGAGGCCTCGACGAGGAAGCTGAGGGAGCCGCGGCGGAGGCGTTCCAACTCGCCGAGGCGGGCGGATTCGACGGCCAGGGCGATGCGGTCGGCGGCGAACTGGAGGCGGAGGGCCTCTTCGTTGGAGTAGCGGTTCGCGGTCTCGGCGGCCACGCCGAGGGAGCCGGTGAGCCGGCCCTCGACCTTCAGGGGCACGGTGACGACCGAGCGCATGCCGGTGCCCTCGAGGAGCGGGACGGCGCCGGGGACGGCGGCCAGGTCCTCGTGCACGGCGGGCATGCGGGCGGAGCCGTACCGGCTGGCGCCGGTCTCCACGGGGACGCGGGCGAAGCGCTGGCGGGCGGCCGGGAGGCCGGTGGTCGCCCGTACCTCGAGTTCCGTCTCGTCGTCGGTGGCGAGGAGCAGGAAGGCGGCGTCGCCGTCGAGCATGTCGCGGGCGCGTTCGACCGTGCGCTGGAGCAGGCCGTCGAGGTCGTCGGGGGCCGGGGAGCCGATGAAGACCTCGAAGGGGTCCGCGGTGCGGCTCTCGGAGCCCGGCTCGGCGGCGGGGCGCTGCGGGGTCTGGAGGATCGCCCGCTCGTGCTCGCGCACCAGGAGGCAGACGGTGGAGGGGTCGCCCTCGGCGTCGCGGACGCGGAGGTGGGCGGCGTAGACGGGGATGACGCGGCCGTCGGCGCAGCGGATGCCGTAGCTGCCCTCCCAGCGGGAGAGGCGGAGTGCCTCGGCGAGGCCGGTGCCGATGCCGGGGGTGTGGGGCCAGGCCGCGAGGTCGCCCAGGGGTTTGCCGGTCACCTGCTCGGAGGCGTATCCGAAGAGTTCCCCGGCGTCCTCGTTCCAGGCGGCGATGGCACCGCCGCGGTCGATCTGGACGACGGCGACGCGGGCGCGGCTGTCGGTGACCGGGAGGAGCGCGTCGGGGAGGACGGGGCCCGCGGAGCGGGTGCCGACCGGGCGCTGGGCGAGGTCGAGGTGGAACCAGACGTGCTTGCGGGTGGGGGTGTAGTCGACGCCCCAGCGGTGGGCGAGGGCGGCGCAGAGCAGCAGGCCGCGGCCGTTCTCGCGGTCGGGGCTGCCGAGGGTGCGGCCGCTCTGGACGGGGATCTCGCGCTCGGGGTAGCGGTCGGCGACCTCGACGCGGATGCTGTCGTCGGAGCGGAGGCAGAGGACCTCGGCGGAGGTGCCGGCGTGGATGACGGCGTTGGTGACGAGCTCGCTGGTGAGCACGACGGCGTCGTCGACGAGTTCGGGGTGGCCCCAGCCCTGGAGGGTGTCCCGGACGAAGGCGCGGGCGGCCGCGACGGACCGCCCGACGGGCTCGAAGCTGGCAGTCGCCCGCGCGGTGATCACAGCACTCCTCGTACGCGTCTCGACGCCCGGCTCTGCCATGCTCGGTCTGTCCCTCCCGCTGCCCGGTGGTCGTACGCGCGCCACACCGCCCCCGCCGGGCGGACCGGGGCGGTTGGACAGTCGGAAGCCAGGTTACTTACCTTCACCGTCCGAGCGGATGCCGGTCATCGCTGAAACCGTCCCCAGGGGGTAGGGACGGATGTGCGAAGCTGCCGAACTGTTATCGCCTGGTTCGGTGGCGGTGAAACACTGGGCAGGCTACCGGCGAAAGCCGGAGCGGTACGGTCGACCCCTTTCGGGAGGGACACGGTGGAACCTGGCACGGCGGCGCGACGCGGCGGAGGCAGCGGTACGCGCGCGAGGGGCGGGCGTTCCCGTGGGGGGACGGTCCAGGTGGACGCGGCGGCGCTGGAGCGGCTGCTGGCCGCGCTGGTGTCCATGCGGGACGGAAACCTCCGCAGGCGGCTCACGGTGTCCGGCGACGGGGTCATGGCGGAGATCTCCGCGGTGTTCAACGAGGTCGCGGACCGGCAGATGCATGTGACGGGGGAGCTGTCGCGGGTCCGCCGGGTGGTGGGGCGCGAGGGCAAGCTGTCCGAGCGTCTCGAGGCGGGGGCCGGCGAGGGGGCGTGGGCGGCGGCGATCGAGGCCGCGAACGCGCTCGTCGACGATCTTGCCCGGCCGGTGTCCGAGGTGGGTCGGGTGCTCTCGGCGGTGGCCGAGGGTGATCTGGACCAGCGGATGGACCTGCGTTCGGAGGGTGCCGACGGGGCGGTCCGGCCGCTGCGCGGGGAGTTCCTCAAGGTCGCCCGTACCGCGAACAACCTCGTCGACCAGCTGTCGGTGTTCGCCTCCGAGGTGACCAGGGTGGCCGTCGAGGTGGGTACGGACGGCAAGCTGGGCGGGCAGGCGCAGGTGCGGGGGGTGTCCGGTTCGTGGAAGGACCTCACGGACTCGGTCAACACGATGGCGAACCGGCTGACGGCCCAGGTGCGTGACATCGCGCTGGTGACGACGGCGGTCGCGGACGGTGATCTGTCACAGAAGGTCACGGCGAACGTGGCCGGCGAGATGCTCGAGCTGAAGAACACGGTCAACCGGATGGTGGACCAGCTGTCGTCGTTCTCCTCCGAGGTGACCCGGGTCGCCCGCGAGGTGGGAACGGAGGGCGAGCTCGGCGGTCAGGCCGAGGTGGCCGGGGTCGCCGGTGTGTGGAAGGACCTCACGGACTCCGTCAACACGATGGCGGGCAACCTGACCAACCAGGTGCGGGGCATCGCCGAGGTCACCACGGCGGTCGCGAACGGCGATCTGTCGCAGAAGGTGCGGGTGTCGGCGCGCGGTGAGATCGCGCAGCTGGCGGACACCATCAACCAGATGACGAAGACGCTGCGGATCTTCGCCGACGAGGTGACCCGGGTGTCGGGCGAGGTCGGCGCCGAGGGCCTGCTCGGTGGTCAGGCGCAGGTGCCGGGGGCGGCGGGGACCTGGAAGGACCTCACCGACTCGGTCAACACCGTCTTCCGGAACATCACCACGCAGGTGCGTGACATCGCGCAGGTGACGACGGCGGTCGCCAACGGCGACCTGTCGCAGAAGGTCACCGTGGACGTGGCCGGCGAGATGCTGGAGCTGAAGAACACCGTCAACACGATGGTGGACCAGCTGTCGGCCTTCGGTTCCGAGGTGACCCGGGTGGCCCGCGAGGTCGGTGTCGAGGGTCTGCTCGGTGGCCAGGCCGAGGTGAAGGGCGCGGCGGGCACGTGGAAGGACCTCACCGACTCGGTGAACACGGCCTTCCGGAACCTGACCGGTCAGGTGCGTGACATCGCGCAGGTGACGACGGCGGTCGCCAACGGCGACCTGTCGCAGAAGGTCACCGTGGACGTGGCCGGCGAGATGCTGGAGCTGAAGAACACCGTCAACACGATGGTGTCGCAGCTGTCGTCGTTCGCGGACCAGGTGACGCGGATGGCGCGGGACGTGGGCACCGAGGGCCGGCTGGGCGGTCAGGCGCGGGTGGACGGCGTGTCGGGGCGCTGGCGGGAGCTCACCGACTCGGTGAACTTCATGGCCGGCAACCTGACCTCGCAGGTGCGGCAGATCGCGCAGGTGACGACGGCCGTTGCCCGCGGTGACCTGTCGCAGAAGATCGACGTGGACGCGCGCGGCGAGATCCTGGAGCTCAAGAACACCATCAACACGATGGTCGACCAGCTCTCCGCGTTCGCCGACCAGGTGACCCGGGTGGCCCGCGAGGTGGGTACCGACGGGCGGCTCGGCGGGCAGGCGCAGGTGCCGGGTGTGGCAGGTGTGTGGCGTGACCTGACGGACTCGGTGAACGGCATGGCCGGGAACCTGACCACCCAGGTCCGCAACATCGCGCAGGTCGCCACCGCGGTGGCGCGCGGTGACCTGTCGCAGAAGATCGACGTGGACGCGCGCGGCGAGATCCTGGAGCTGAAGAACACCCTCAACACGATGGTGGACCAGCTCTCGAACTTCGCCGAGCAGGTGACGCGGGTGGCCCGCGAGGTGGGCACCGAGGGCATCCTGGGCGGTCAGGCCGAGGTGCAGGGCGTCTCGGGCACCTGGAAGGACCTCACCCAGTCCGTGAACTTCATGGCGAACAACCTCACCATCCAGGTGCGGAACATCGCCGAGGTCACGACGGCGGTCGCCAAGGGAGACCTGTCGAAGAAGATCACCGTCGACGCCCGGGGCGAGATCCTGGAGCTGGTGACGACCGTCAACACGATGGTCGACCAGCTGTCGAACTTCGCGGACGAGGTCACGCGGGTGGCCCGCGAGGTGGGTACGGAGGGCATCCTGGGCGGTCAGGCGCGGGTCCGGGGTGTCACCGGCACCTGGAAGGACCTGAGCGACAACGTCAACCTGATGGCCAACAACCTGACCAGTCAGGTGCGGAACATCTCGCGGGTCTCGGCGGCGGTCGCCAACGGCGATCTGACGAAGAAGGTGACGGTCGAGGCGCGCGGCGAGGTCGCCGAACTCGCCGACACCGTCAACACCATGGTGACGACCCTGTCGTCGTTCGCGGACGAGGTCACGCGGGTGGCCCGCGAGGTGGGTACGGAGGGCGAGCTGGGCGGCCAGGCCCGGGTGCCGGGTGTCTCGGGCACCTGGAAGGACCTGACCGAGTCGGTGAACTCGATGGCCTCCAACCTCACCGGTCAGGTGCGCCAGATCGCGGCCGTCACCACGGCCATCGCCAAGGGCGACCTCACCAAGAAGATCGACATCGACGCGCGCGGCGAGATCCAGGAGCTGAAGAGCACCATCAACACGATGGTCGACCAGCTGTCGAACTTCGCCGAGGAGGTCACGCGGGTGGCCCGCGAGGTGGGTACGGACGGGCAGCTCGGCGGTCAGGCCAGGGTGCGTGATGTGGACGGCACGTGGCGGGACCTGACGGAGTCCGTGAACGAGATGGCCGGGAACCTGACCCGGCAGGTGCGGGCGATCGCCGCCGTCGCCACGGCGGTGACCCGGGGCGACCTGAACCTCAAGATCGACGGTGTCGACGCGGCGGGCGAGATCCAGGCCCTCCAGGAGAACATCAACACCATGATCGCCAACCTGCGCGACACCACCCTCGCCAACGAGGAGCAGGACTGGCTGAAGGGCAACCTGGCACGGATCTCCGGCCTCATGCAGGGCCGACGGGACCTGGACGACGTCGCCTCGCTCATCATGAGCGAGCTGACGCCGGTGGTCTCGGCCCAGCACGGTGCCTTCTTCGTGGCGATGCCGACCGGCTCCGCCCACAGCGACGCCGAACTCGTCGGTGAGGGAGAGGGCTCGTACGAGCTTCGGATGCGCGGGAGTTACGGCTACTCCGCCGGGTCCATGCCGACCTCGTTCCGCCCCGGCGAGACGCTCATCGGGACGGCGGCCGAGGAGAAGCGGACCATCCAGGTCAACGTTCCGCCCGGCTATCTGAAGATCTCCTCCGGGCTCGGGGAGGCCGCGCCGGCGCATGTGATCGTGCTTCCGGTGCTCTTCGAGGGCAAGGTCCTCGGGGTGATCGAGCTGGCCTCCTTCCAGCCGTTCACGCAGATCCAGCGGGACTTCCTCAACCAGCTCGCCGAGCTGATCGCCACCACGGTCAACACGATCAGTGTCAACACCAAGACCGAGGTGCTGCTCCAGCAGTCGCAGGAGCTCACCGAGCAGCTCAAGGAGCGTTCGGCGGAGCTGGAGCACCGGCAGAAGGAGCTGCAGGGCTCCAACCTGGAGCTGGAGGAGAAGGCCGAGCTGCTGGCCCGGCAGAACCGCGACATCGAGGTGAAGAACACCGAGATCGAGGAGGCCCGGCAGGTCCTGGAGGAGCGGGCCGAGCAGCTCGCCGTCTCCATGCGCTACAAGTCCGAGTTCCTGGCGAACATGTCCCACGAGCTGCGCACCCCGCTCAACTCGCTGCTGATCCTTGCCAAGTTGCTCGCGGACAACGCCGAGACGAACCTGACGCCGAAGCAGGTCGAGTTCGCGGAGACCATCCACGGTGCCGGTTCCGATCTGCTCCAGCTGATCAACGACATCCTCGACCTGTCGAAGGTCGAGGCGGGCAAGATGGACGTCTCGCCGACCCGGATCGCGCTCGTCCAGCTCGTCGACTACGTGGAGGCGACCTTCCGGCCGCTCACGGCGGAGAAGGGGCTCGACTTCTCGGTGCGGGTCTCGCCCGAGCTGCCGGCCACCCTCCACACCGACGAGCAGCGGCTGCTCCAGGTGCTCCGCAACCTCCTCTCCAACGCGGTGAAGTTCACCGACACGGGGGCGGTCGAGCTGGTGATCCGGCCGGCCGGGATCGATGTGCCGCAGTCGATTCGCGAGCAGCTCCTGGAGGCCGGTTCGCTGCGCGATCCGGAGGCCGATCTGATCGCCTTCTCCGTCACGGACACCGGGATCGGGATCGCCGCGAGCAAGATGCGGGTCATCTTCGAGGCGTTCAAGCAGGCCGACGGCACGACCAGCCGGAAGTACGGCGGTACGGGTCTGGGGCTCTCGATCAGCCGGGAGATCGCGCGGCTGCTCGGCGGCGAGATCTTCGCGGCGAGCGAGCCGGGCCGCGGTTCGACGTTCACGCTCTATCTGCCGCTGAGCCCGACGGAGCTGCCGGCCGGCTACGGGCAGGGAGCGTCGGACGACCCGCAGCAGGGCGCCGAGGAGGGGGCCGCCGGGGCCGTCCACGCGTTCCCGCACTTCCCGCCCGCGCCCGTACGGACGGAGGCGCGGTCCGGGGCGGGCGCGCTGTTCCGGCACCGGCGGAAGGCGGCCGCGGAGGCGACCGGGGCGCGGACGGCGGTGCCGGGGCAGTCAGGGCAGCAGATCGCCGCCGACCGGGCGGAGCAGGAGGCGGAGGCCGAGCCGCGCCGTACCTTCGGCTTCTCCGGCGAGAAGGTGCTCATCGTCGACGACGACATCCGTAACGTCTTCGCGCTCACCAGCGTCCTCGAGCAGCACGGACTCGCGGTGCTGTACGCGGAGAACGGGCGGGAGGGCATCGAAGTCCTGGAGCAGCACGACGATGTGACGATCGTCCTGATGGACATCATGATGCCGGAGATGGACGGATACGCGACGACGACGGCGATCCGGCGCATGCCGCAGTTCGCGGGGCTGCCGATCATCGCGCTGACGGCGAAGGCGATGAAGGGCGACCGGGAGAAGGCGATCGAGTCCGGAGCCTCGGACTATGTGACCAAGCCGGTCGACCCCGATCACCTGCTGTCCGTGATGGAGCAGTGGATGCGGGGCGAGTGACTCCGGGCGGGGCCCGTGGTGTGGGGGAACCCCTCCGGACCGCGGGCTCGGCGCGGTGGGGACGCCTCCGGACCACGGGGTCGGCGCGGTGGGGACGCCTCCGGACCACGGGGTCGGCGCGGTGGGGACGCCTCCGGACCACGGGGTCGGCGCGGTGGGGACGCCTCCGCACCGCGGGCTCGCGGCGGGGTCCACGGCCTTCCCTGACGGACTGTCGCCAGGGGGGTGTGAGAGGCCGGGATACGGGGAACCTTCTGGTCTCCCACCGCGTTTCCGGTACGTGCACAGTGACATCGCGGTGACAGGGTGTGGCGACGGGCGGGGTGCGGCTACGATGACCGGCACAAGGACGGACGGCGCTAGGGAGTCGTCTTCTGGGGCGGCGCCCGGTGCTTCCCCCGGTTCCGGGAGCCGGGGAGAGACGTTGCCGGGGCGAGGAGGACGGGGCATGGTGCAGAAGGCCAAGATCCTCCTGGTCGATGACCGGCCGGAGAATCTGCTGGCGCTGGAGGCCATTCTCTCCGCGCTCGATCAGACGCTGGTGCGGGCATCGTCCGGGGAGGAAGCGCTCAAGGCGCTGTTGACGGACGACTTCGCGGTCATCCTGCTCGACGTCCAGATGCCGGGTATGGACGGCTTCGAGACCGCGGCGCACATCAAGCGGCGGGAGCGGACCCGGGACATCCCGATCATCTTCCTCACCGCCATCAACCACGGCCCCCACCACACGTTCCGTGGGTACGCGGCCGGGGCGGTCGACTACATCTCGAAGCCGTTCGACCCGTGGGTGCTGCGCGCCAAGGTCTCGGTCTTCGTCGAGCTGTACATGAAGAACTGCAAGCTGCGCGAGCAGGCCGCACTGCTGCGGCTGCAGTTGGAGGGCGGCGGCGAGGGCGGTCAGGGCAAGGAGGCCGCCGGTCTGCTCGCCGAGCTCTCGGCCCGTCTCGCGGCCGTCGAGGAGCAGGCGGAGGCGCTGTCCAAGCAGCTCGACGACGACTCCGCCGACGCGGCCGCGGTCGCCACCGCCGCGCATCTGGAGCGCAAGCTCACCGGGTTGCGCCGGGCGCTGGACGCGCTGGAGCCGGGCACCGGCGCCGCGCCGACGCTGCCGGCCCAGAGCTGACGTACCGTCACCGAGCCGTCCGACGCCCGACGTGCCGCGTGATGCGGCGTCAGCTTCGGGCCACGGCCGGAGCGACACGAACGGGTGAGGCGGACAGCCGGTCTTCACACCGGTAACCTCGGCACCATGGCTTCACGTACGTCCGGCAAGGGTTCCCAGGGCACGGCGGGCACCGCAAAGCCGCGCGCCGGCCGTACGACGGGCGCCGCGAAGAAAGCGGCACCCGCGAAGTCCCCCGCCAAACCGCCCGCCAAGAAGGCGCCGGCCAAGAAGGCCGCGCCCGCCAAGAAGGCGCCCGCGCGCAAGACCGCGGCGAAGAAGCCGGCTCCCCGGCCCGCGCCGTCCCCCACCGGGGGCATCTACCGGCTCGCACGCGGCGCCTGGCTCGGCCTCGCGCACGCCGTGGGGGCGATGTTCCGGGGGATAGGGCGCGGCGCCAAGGGCCTCGACCCGGCCCACCGCAAGGACGGGCTCGCGCTGCTGCTCCTCGGCCTCGCGCTGATCGTCGCCGCGGGCACCTGGTCCAACCTCCGAGGCCCCGTCGGCGACCTCGTCGAGATGCTGGTCACCGGTTCCTTCGGCCGGCTCGACCTGCTCGTCCCGCTGCTCCTCGGCGCGATCGGCGTGCGCCTCATCCTCTTCCCGGAGAAGCCCGAGGCCAACGGCCGGATCAGCATCGGCCTCTCCGCCCTCGTCATCGGCGTCCTCGGCCAGGTCCACATCGCCTGCGGTTCACCCGGCCGCGGCGACGGCAGCGATGCCATGCAGGACGCCGGCGGCCTCATCGGCTGGGCCGCCTCCCAGCCGCTCGTCTTCATGATGGGCGAGGTCCTCGCCGTCCCCATGCTGGTCCTGCTCACCCTCTTCGGACTGCTCGTCGTCACCGCCACCCCGGTCAACGCGATCCCGCAGCGGCTGCGCGCCCTCGGCGCCAGGCTCGGCATCGTCGAGCCCGCCTACGAGCCCGCGGAGGACCGTCCCGAGGGTCACGGGGGCGCCTCCGGGGAGTACGACGAGTACGACGAGGAGTGGCGCGAGGCCCGGCCGCAGGCCCGCACCGCCCGGCCGGCGCGACGCCGCGGCCCTGCGGACCCCTACGACGTGGAGCGGGCCGAGGCCGAGATGCTCGACCGGCGCAGCCGGCGGGCCCGCCGCCCCTCCCAGGAGCCCGCCTTCGACCACGGCCTGGACCCGGTGGACGTCGCCGCGGCCGCCGCCGCCGCGCTCGACGGCGCGGTGCTCAACGGCATGCCGCCCTCCCCGATCGTCGCCGACCTCACCAGGGACGTCACCGCCGACCGCAAGGCCGCCGTGGACGCCGCCGCCGCGAAGGCCGCGGAGGCGGCGGCCAAGGGCGCCGAGACGGGGGCCAAGGGCGCTCCCGTGCCGCCGGCCCGTGGCGGGGACCAGCGGTCCGGCGTAGGCGTACCGGATCTGACCAAGCCGGCGCCCGAGCCGACCGATCTGCCGCCCCGGGCCGAGCAGCTCCAGCTGGCCGGCGACATCACGTACTCCCTGCCCTCGCTCGACCTCCTGGAGCGGGGCGGGCCCGGCAAGACGCGCAGCGCCGCCAACGACGCCGTGGTCGACTCGCTCTCCAACGTCTTCACCGAGTTCAAGGTCGACGCCGCCGTCACCGGCTTCACCCGGGGGCCGACGGTCACGCGGTACGAGGTCGAGCTCGGCCCCGCCGTGAAGGTCGAGAAGATCACGGCCCTGACCAAGAACATCGCGTACGCCGTGGCCTCTCCGGACGTACGGATCATCTCGCCGATCCCCGGCAAGTCCGCGGTCGGCATCGAGATCCCCAACAGCGACCGGGAGATGGTCAACCTCGGCGACGTGCTGCGGCTGGCCGCCGCGGCCGAGGACGACCACCCGATGCTCGTGGCGCTCGGCAAGAACGTCGAGGGCGGCTACGAGATGGCCAACCTGGCGAAGATGCCGCACGTCCTGGTCGCCGGTGCGACGGGCTCCGGAAAGTCCTCCTGCATCAACTGCCTGATCACTTCGATCATGATAAGGGCGACCCCGGAGGACGTCCGGATGGTCCTCGTCGACCCCAAGCGGGTCGAGCTCACCGCGTACGAGGGCATCCCGCACCTGATCACCCCGATCATCACCAACCCCAAGCGGGCCGCGGAGGCCCTCCAGTGGGTGGTGAAGGAGATGGACCTCCGTTACGACGATCTGGCGGCCTTCGGCTACCGGCACATCGACGACTTCAACCAGGCGATCCGGGACGGCAAGATCAAGCTGCCCGAGGGCAGCGAGCGGGAGCTCAAGACGTACCCGTACCTGCTCGTCATCGTCGACGAGCTCGCCGACCTGATGATGGTGGCGCCCCGGGACGTCGAGGACTCGATCGTCCGCATCACGCAGCTCGCGCGCGCCGCCGGCATCCACCTCGTGCTCGCCACCCAGCGGCCGTCGGTCGATGTCGTCACGGGCCTCATCAAGGCCAACGTGCCGTCCCGGCTCGCCTTCGCGACCTCCTCGCTCGCCGACAGCCGGGTCATCCTCGACCAGCCGGGCGCCGAGAAGCTCATCGGAAAGGGTGACGGACTGTTCCTGCCGATGGGTGCCAACAAGCCCGTCCGCATGCAGGGTGCCTTCGTCACCGAGCACGAGGTCGCGGCCGTCGTGCAGCACTGCAAGGACCAGATGACCCCGGTCTTCCGGGAGGACGTCACCGTCGGGACCCGGCAGAAGAAGGAGATCGACGAGGACATCGGCGACGACCTCGATCTGCTGTGCCAGGCCGCCGAACTGGTCGTCTCCACGCAGTTCGGCTCCACCTCGATGCTCCAGCGGAAGCTGCGCGTCGGCTTCGCGAAGGCCGGGCGGCTGATGGACCTCATGGAGTCGCGGAACATCGTCGGGCCGAGCGAGGGCTCCAAGGCGCGCGACGTGCTGGTCAAGCCCGACGAGTTGGACGGGGTGCTGGACGTGATCCGGGGGCAGTCGGCGGAGTAGCCCGGGGTCCCGGCCGGAGCGGTGGTCCGGCGGGAGCAGCCCAGGTCCCGGCCGAACGCGGTGGTCCGGCCGGGGATGGGGCGAGGCCCCGCCGGAGTACGCGACCGGGGAGCGGGTACGCGATCGAGACCGGGCCGAGACTCACTCGTAAGGGAACGGAGGGCAACCGTTTCCCCTGGCCGTACGTCAAGTTGAGCGGAGGGACAGAAGGATGTCCCAGCCTCATGGCGTACAAACAGCACCCGCCCGGTTGCCCCACCCTTTCGTACCACCCATAGACTGAACGTCCAGCAGGTGGCTACACGCTCGAAAGGCGCTCTCGTGTCCATCGGCAACTCCCCCGAAGACGACCGGATCTTCCCGGCAGACGACCGGGACTCGATCGGTCGCGCTCTCCAGCAGACCCGCATCGCCGCCGGTCTCACCGTCGAAGAGGTCAGTGCCTCCACCCGTGTCCGGATTCCGATCGTTCAGGCGATCGAGGAGGACGACTTCTCGCGCTGCGGCGGCGACGTCTACGCCCGCGGTCACATCCGCACGCTCGCGCGTGCCGTCGGCCTCGATCCGGCTCCGCTGATCGAGCAGTACGACGCCGAGCACGGCGGTCGTCCCGCGCCCACCCCCGCCGCCCCGCTGTTCGAGGCGGAACGCATCCGCCCCGAGCCGCGCCGGCCCAACTGGACCGCCGCGATGGTCGCGGCCATCGTCGCCGTCGTCGGTTTCGTCGGCTTCACGATGTTCAACGGCAACGAGGCGCCCAAGGGCGCCACCGCCGCGGACGGCGGTCCGGCGCCCGCGCCGGAGAAGGCCACGTCCGCCGGTAAGCCGAAGCCGGTCAAGCCCACGCCGCCGAAGCCCACCGAGAGCGCGATCGCCGCGGTCCCGCAGGACAAGGTGACGGTGAAGATGACCGCCACCGACGGCAAGAGCTGGATCTCGGCCAAGGACGCCAACGGCAAGCTCCTCTTCGACGGCCTCCTCCTGGACGGCGAGTCCAAGACCTTCCAGGACGACGAGCGCATCGACCTGGTCCTCGGCAACGCCGGAGCGATCGAGCTCTTCGTGAACGGCAAGAAGATCGACGACAAGTTCGAATCCGGCCAGGTCGAGCGACTGACCTACACCAAGGGTGACCCCGAGGCCGGCTGAGCCGCCCCTCCGGGCCCGTGATGGGGCCCCTGTCGCGCAGGTGAACCCTGCGCGACGGGGGAACTGCCGGGACGAAGTAGTCTTGAGTCCATGCCCGAACGCCGTACCGTCGCCCTTGTCACTCTTGGCTGCGCCCGTAACGAGGTGGACTCGGAGGAGCTCGCAGGCCGCTTGGCAGCGGACGGCTGGGAGCTCGTCGAGAACGCCGAGGACGCGGATGTCGCCGTCGTCAACACCTGTGGGTTCGTCGAAGCCGCCAAGAAGGACTCCGTCGACGCCCTCCTCGAAGCCAATGATCTGAAGGACCACGGCCGCACCCAGGCCGTGGTCGCCGTCGGCTGCATGGCCGAGCGGTACGGCAAGGAGCTCGCCGAAGCCCTCCCGGAGGCCGACGGCGTCCTGGGCTTCGACGACTACTCCGACATCTCCAACCGCCTCCAGACCATCCTCAGCGGTGGCAGTGTCGAGGCACACACCCCGCGTGACCGGCGCAAGCTCCTGCCGCTCTCGCCGGTGGAGCGCCAGGCGGCCGCCGCCGCGGTCGCCCTCCCCGGCCACGGCGTCGTGGACACTCCCGCGCCCGCCGTCACGCCCGCTTCCGCTCCCGAGGACGTGCCGAGCGACCTGCCGGACGGTCTCGCGCCCGCCTCCGGGCCGCGCGCACCGCTCCGCCGGCGTCTGGACGCCAGCCCCGTCGCCTCCGTGAAGCTGGCCTCCGGCTGCGACCGCCGCTGCTCCTTCTGCGCCATCCCCTCCTTCCGCGGCTCCTTCGTCTCGCGCCGTCCCTCGGACGTGCTGAACGAGACGCGCTGGCTCGCCGAGCAGGGTGTGAAGGAGGTCATGCTGGTCTCCGAGAACAACACCTCGTACGGCAAGGACCTCGGCGACATCCGGCTCCTGGAGAGCCTGCTGCCCGAGCTCGCCGCGGTCGACGGCATCGAGCGCGTCCGCGTCAGCTACCTCCAGCCCGCCGAGATGCGCCCCGGCCTGATCGACGTCCTCACGTCGACCGACAAGGTCGTGCCGTACTTCGACCTGTCCTTCCAGCACAGCGCCCCTGACGTGCTGCGGGCCATGCGCCGCTTCGGCGACACCGACCGGTTCCTCGAGCTCCTGGAGACCATCCGGGCCAAGGCTCCGACCGCCGGTGCCCGCTCCAACTTCATCGTCGGCTTCCCCGGCGAGACCGAGGCCGACTTCGCCGAGCTGGAACGCTTCGTCACCCACGCCAGGCTCGACGCGATCGGCGTCTTCGGCTACTCCGACGAGGACGGCACCGAGGCCGCCACGTACGAGCACAAGCTCGACCAGGACGTCGTCGACGCCCGCCTCGCCCACCTCTCCCGGCTCGCCGAGGAGCTCACCGCACAGCGCGCGGAGGAGCGGATCGGAGAGACCCTTGAAGTACTGGTCGAGACCGTGGACGACGAGGACGGCGTGATCGGCCGCGCCGCCCACCAGGCGCCCGAGACCGACGGCCAGGTGGTCCTCACCACGGCCGGCGGTACGAGTCCCGACCTGACTCCGGGCCGTATGGTCATGGCGAAGGTCGTCGGCACGGAGGGCGTCGACCTGGTGGCCGAGTGTCTTTTCGAGGAGGCAGGCAGATGACCGGAGTCCCGGCATCCGCGACGGGCGGGACCGGTAGGCCGGCGCCCCGCGGCAAGCTGGGCACGGCGGCCGTCAACCAGGCCAGCCTGTGGAACATCGCCAACATCCTGACCATGATCCGGCTCGTGCTCGTGCCGGCCTTCGTGGTGCTGCTGTTCCAGGACGGCGGTCACGACCCCGCATGGCGGGCCTGGGCCTGGGCGGCGTTCGCCGTCGCCATGATCACGGACGTCTTCGACGGGCACCTCGCCCGTGCGTACAACCTGGTCACGGACTTCGGGAAGATCGCCGACCCGATCGCCGACAAGGCGATCATGGCGGCCGGACTCGTCTCGCTGTCGATGCTCGGGGACCTGCCCTGGTGGGTGACCGGCGTCATCCTGGCCCGCGAGCTGGGGATCACCCTGATGCGGTTCTGGGTGATCCGCCACGGGGTCATCCCGGCCAGCCGGGGCGGCAAGATGAAGACGCTCGCGCAGGGCACGGCGGTCGGCATGTACGTGCTGATGCTCACCGGGCCGCTCGCCACCCTGCGCTTCTGGGTGATGGCGGTGGCCGTGGTGCTGACGGTCGTCACCGGTCTGGACTACGTCCGCCAGGCGGTCGTGCTGCGCCGCAAGGGGCTCGCCGCCGAGCGGGCCGCCGCGCGGTCGGAGGCGGCGACGCGATGACCGAGGCCGCCCGGGTGCTGGCACTGCTCGCGGAGCGTGGTCACACGCTCGCCGCGGCGGAGTCGCTCACGGGGGGACTGGTGGCCGCGGAGCTCACCGGAGTGCCCGGTGCCTCGGCCTCCTTCCGGGGGTCCGTCACGGCCTACGCCACGACCCTCAAGCAGGAGCTGCTCGGTGTCGACGCGGCCCTGCTCGCCGAGCGCGGAGCGGTGGATCCCGAGGTCGCGCTGCAGATGGCGGCCGGTGTGCGGACCCGGCTCGGCGCCGACTGGGGGATCTCGACGACCGGGGTGGCCGGGCCCGATCCGCAGGACGGACAGCCGGTCGGAACCGTCTACGTGGCGGTCGCGGGACCTGCCGCGACGGGCGCCCGCGCCGGGAAAGTGGTCTCGTTGAGGTTGAACGGCGACCGCGCGGACATCCGTAGAGAGAGCGTACGGAGCGTGCTGGCACTGCTCCATGAGGAACTCTCGGGAAATGCGCGGGCACAGGATACGGAACACTACGGGGGGAATTGATGTTTGCAGCCCTGAGTGAACACGACATCGCTCCCCGCACGGCCGCAGCGCGAGGCGGTACGGTGGGGCGTGAAGGATGCGGCTACGCGGTCCGAGGAGGGAGCCACCGATGATTCTGCTCCGTCGCCTGTTGGGTGACGTGCTGCGTCGGCAGCGCCAGCGCCAAGGCCGTACTCTGCGCGAAGTCTCCTCGTCCGCCCGAGTCTCGCTCGGCTATCTCTCCGAGGTGGAGCGGGGGCAGAAGGAGGCTTCCTCCGAGCTGCTCTCCGCGATCTGCGACGCGTTGGACGTACGGATGTCCGAGCTCATGCGTGAAGTGAGCGACGAGCTGTCACTGGCCGAACTGGCCGAGTCGGCAGCGGCGAGCGAACCGGTGCCGACGCCGGTACGCCCGATGCTCAATTCGGTGTCGGTGACGTCGGTGGGCCGTGTGCCCACCGAGCGGGTGACCATCAAGGCGCCCGCGGAAGCGGTGGACGTCGTCGCCGCCTAGTCGTCGCCGTACGAAGCGTGCGAAGCGATACGGGGTCGAGCCTCGGTCGGTGTCCCTTTCGGGGGCTCCGGCCGGGGCTCTTCTCTTGCCGCAGCACCGCGGGGTCGTTTGTCTGAGATGCCGGGTACCGGTGCCTCGTGCATGGTGGGGGGAACGTACGACTGGGCCGTGTGCGCCGGGTTTGCCTCCGGTGCGCCCTCCCGCAGGGTGATCCTGCCGGTCTAGCGTCGACGGCAGGAGGCGGCCATGGTACGGCGACGGATGCCGCCGGCGACGCTCGCGCTGGTCGCGATCGGGCTGGCGGTCGGGGGGCTCTGGTGGTGGGCGGTGCTGCGCCTGCTCCTGGTGCCGGGGGAGTCCGGCGCGGTCGAGGGCGCGGTGGCCGCGGGCGGCTGGGGGCTGAGTCTGCTGCCGGTGCACGTGGCCGCCTCTTCGGGGCGGCCGGGGGTCCTCGCCCGGCAGGTCACCAGGGCATCGCGACGCCGCCGTTGGGGCGCAGGATCTGGCCTGTCGTGAACGAGGACGCGTCGGACGCGAGGTGCAGGACGGCGTGGGCGATGTCCTCGGCCTCACCGACCCGGCCCAGCGGTGAATGACGGATCATCGTCGCTTCCGCCTGCTCCTGGGCGGCCGGCTGGTGCCGGGCCGTCATCGGGGTGCGGATCCAGCCCGGTGCGACCGCGTTGACCCGGATGCCGTGTCGGCCTGCTTCCGTCGCCAGTGTCTTCGTCAGCTGGACGACGGCCGCCTTGGTGACGCTGTAGCAGAGCAGGCCGGGGCCGGCGGTGTCCATCGCGCCCGAGGCCATCGTGACGATCGAGCCGGGGACGCCGGCTGCGATCATCGAGCGGGCCGCCTCCTGGCAGGCGTACAGCACACCCTTGAAATTGACGGCGATGACCCGGTCCAGGTCCTCGTCACGGGTCTCCAGGACCGAGCTCGTGTGCATGATCCCGGCGACGGCGGCCATGACGTGGAGGGGGCCGGCCGCGCGGACGGCGGCGGAGAGGGCGGCCCGGTCGGTGACGTCCAGGGGGTGCGTGTGCGCGGTGCCGCCCGCGCGGGCGATGAGGGCGACCGTCTCCTTGAGGCCGGGTTCGTCGCAGTCCGCGCAGTGCACGGTGGCGCCGGCCTGGGCGAGGAGGACGGCGGTGGCGCGGCCGATGCCGCTTGCGGCGCCGGTGACGAAGGCGGTGCGGTGGGTGAGGTCGTAGGCGGGGAGGGGTATCGGTCGTGCCTTCTCGGCCTCCTGCGCTTCCCTTGTCGCTGTCGTCCCTGTCGTTGCGCTCGCAGCGGCCGTCGCGGTCGCCCCGGTCGCCCCGGTCGTCCCTGTTGTTCCTGTTGTTCCTGTTGTTCCGGGCGTTGCGCTCGTCGCGGCCGTCACTGTCGTCGTGTGCGCCTTGTCCGTCATGGTCGGACCGTACGACTGGATCTGACGGATCGTCAATTATCGGGTGAGGTCTCGTTCTCGGGACCGCGTTGGCAGCCGGGGCACCAGAACGTGACCCGGTCGCCGAGTTCCGCCTTGCGGATCGGGGTGCCACAGCGGAGGCAGGAGTGGCCGGCGCGGCCGTAGACGTGCAGTGGGGTGCCCGGGCGGCGCGTGGTCGTCGTGCGGCGGTCGGGGCGGTCCCTGTTCGCGTCAAGGAGACGGTGGGCGGTCGCGACCAGCCGGGCGGGGACGTCGGGGTCGAGGTCGCCGACCGGAAGCCATGGGGTCACGCCGGCCAGGAAGGCCAGCTCCGACTTGTACACGTTGCCGATGCCGGCCAGGTTCCGCTGGTCGAGCAGGGCCTCGCCGAGCGTGCGCGTGGGGTCCGCCGTCAGCCGGCGGGTCGCCTCCTCGGCGGCCGTCGCACCCCAGTCGGGGCCCAGCAGGTCCGGGCCCAGGTGGCCCACCGCCGTCGGCTCGTCCGCGGTGCGGATGAGTTCCAGGACCGGGAGGCGGTAGCCGTACGCGGTGTTCTCCTCGTTCCCGAGGATCGCGCGGATCTGGTGGTCCGGGCCGCCGTGCGGGCGCGCCCCGGTGGCGTACACACGCCAGGCGCCGTCCATCCGCAGATGGGAGTGGAGGGTGAGGCCGCCCTCGATGCGGGTCAGGAGGTGTTTGCCGCGGGGGGTGACGTCGAGGAGCGTGCGGCCGGTGAGGTCGGCGGTGGCGAACCGGGGGACCCGGAGGTCCGCGCGCGTCAGCAGCCGGCCGGCCAGGGCGGTGTGGAGGCGGTGGGCGGTCTGCCAGACGGTGTCTCCTTCGGGCACGGTTCCATGATGCCGGGTGGATGGGGTGGTCGTGCTGCCTACGCGCGGAGGCGGAGGCCTCTCGGGGTGGCGACGAAGCCCGCCTTCTCCATAGGGGCGGCCAAGGGCGATGTCAGGGACGTCGCTCCGTTGATCCGCTCCACCGTCACCGTGCCCAGCGTGCCCGCCTTCGCGGATGTCGCCAGGGCTTCCGCCGCCGCCTTCAGGGCCGGGTCGTCCGGGTCCGTCTGCCAGGACAGGAGCGTCTTGCCACCGCGCTCCATGTAGAGCGTGAGCTCGCCGTCGACCAGGACCACCAGAGCGCCCGCCTTGCGCCCCGGCTTGTGGCCGGCGCCCGTCGGCGGCTCGGGCCAGGACAGCGCCGCCCCGTAGGCGTTCGCCGGGTCCGCCGCAGCGAGGACCAGCGCGCGGGGGCCCGCCGCGGCCTCCGCTCCGCGGTCGCGGGCGGTCGCGGCGGCCCGCAGGCGGTCCACCGCCCCGTCCATCGCGAACTGGGCCGCGCCGAGACCCTCGACCACATAACCGCGCCGGGCCTGCCCGCTGTCCTCGAAAGCGGCCAGGATCCGGTACGTGGCGGAGAAACCGCCCTCCACGCCCTCGGCCGCCACCGCGCCCCGGGTGACCACGCCGTGCCGGTCGAGGAGGGTGCGGGCGAGGGCGTGCGCCCGGTGGGTCGGTTCCGGCTCCGGCGGGGGGAGCAGGGACCAGCGGCCGGAGACCGTGGGCGGACCGGTGCGGGAGGCGGTGCGGGCGGCCGCGGTCAGCGTGCCGTACCGGCCGCGCGGGACCGTGCGGCGCGCACGGTGGGCGGTGGAGCCGGCCGTGCGGCCCGAACCGAGGAGCGCGCGCAGCGGGGCCAGGGTGTCGTTGGTCAGGCGGCCGGACCAGGCCAGGTCCCAGAGGGCGTCCGCCAGCTGCGGGTCGGTGGCGTCCGGGTGGGTGGTGGCCCGGATCTGGTCGGCGATCTGCCGGAAGAACAGGCCGTACCCGCCGGAGAGGGCCGTGAGCGCCGACTCGTGCAGCGCGGACAGCTCCAGTGGGTGCGGCTGCGGGAGGAGCAGCGGTGCCGCGTCCGCCAGGTAGAGCGAGACCCAGCCGTCCTTGCCCGGCAACGCCCCCGCTCCCGCCCAGACGACCTCGCCGGTGGTCGTCAGCTCGTCGAGGAGGGCCGGGGAGTAGTCGCGGACCCGGGACGGCAAGATCAGCTTCTCCAGGGCCGATGCGGGCACCGGGGCGCCCTGGAGCTGTTCGATCGCGCGGGCGAGGCCGTCGATGCCGCGCAGGCTGTTGCTCCCCAGGTGCTGCCACTGCGGCAGGAAGGTGGCGAGCGCCGCGGGGGGCACCGGCTCCAGTTCGTGGCGCAGGGCGGCGAGGGAGCGGCGGCGCAGCCGGCGCAGGACGGTGGCGTCGCACCACTCCTGGCCGATGCCGGAGGGGTGGAACTCGCCCTGGACGACACGGCCCGAGGCGGCGAGCCGCTGGAGGGCGCCGTCGGTGACGGCCGCGCCCAGGCCGAAGCGGGTGGCGGCCTGGGAGGAGGTGAACGGGCCGTGCGTCCGGGCGTACCGCGCGAGGAGGTCGCCCAGCGGGTCCTTGACCGGCTCGGTGAAGGCCTCCGGTACGCCGACCGGCAGGGCTGTGCCCAGGGCGTCCCGCAGCCTGCCGGCGTCCTCGACGGCCGCCCAGTGCTCCCGGCCGCCGATCCGCACCCGGATCGCCCGGCGTGCCGCCTCCAGCTCGGCCCCCCAGCCCGCCTCGGCGCCGCGCTCCGTCAGCTCGGCGTCGGTCAGCGGGCCCAGGACCCGCAGCAGGTCGGCGACGCCCTCCACGTCCTTGATGCGGCGGTCGTCGGCCAGCCACTGGAGCTCCTGCTCCAGCTCCGTCAGGACGTCGGCGTCGAGCAGCTCGCGCAGCTCCGCCTGGCCGAGGAGCTCGGCGAGCAGCCGGGAGTCGAGGGAGAGCGCAGCGGCCCGCCGCTCGGCGAGCGGGGAGTCGCCCTCGTACAGGAACTGCGCCACGTAGCCGAAGAGGAGCGAGCGGGCGAACGGGGAGGGTTCGGGGGTGGTGACCTCGACCAGGCGGACCCGGCGGGCCTCGATGTCCCCCATCAGCTCCGTCAGGCCGGGGAGGTCGAAGACGTCCTGGAGGCACTCGCGGACGGCTTCGAGGACGATCGGGAACGAGCCGAACTCGCTCGCCACCTGGAGGAGCTGGGCGGCGCGCTGACGCTGCTGCCAGAGCGGGGTGCGCTTGCCGGGGTTGCGCTTGGGCAGCAGCAGGGCGCGCGCGGCGCACTCGCGGAACCGGGACGCGAACAGCGCGGAGCCGCCCACCTGGTCGGTGACGATCTGACCGATCTCGCCCTTGTCGAAGAGGGCGTCGGCCGCGCCGACGGGCGCCTTGTCGGCGTCGAACGTCGTGTCGAGGTGCCGTCCGGGGTCGACCGGTTCGTGGTCGAGGAGGTCCAGGCCCATGTCCAGGCCCATCAGGTCGGCGTCCGGGAGCCGCAGCACGATGCCGTCGTCCGCGTGCATCACCTGCGCGTCCATGCCGTACCGCTCGGCGAGCCGCGCGCCGAGCGCCAGCGCCCACGGGGCGTGCACCTGCGCGCCGAACGGGGAGTGGATGACGACCCGCCAGTCACCGAGCTCGTCCCGGAAGCGCTCGACCAGGATCGTCCGGTCGTCGGGCACGTGGCCGCAGGCCTCGCGCTGTTCCTTGAGGTACGCCAGGACGTTCTCCGCGGCCCAGGCGTCCAGGCCGGCGGCGAGCAGCCGCAGTCGTGCGTCGTCGTCCGAGAGGGCCCCGACCTCGCGGAGGAACGCGCCCACGGCCCGGCCCAGTTCGAGCGGGCGGCCCAGCTGGTCGCCCTTCCAGAACGGCAGTCTGCCCGGCACCCCGGGCGCCGGAGTGACCAGTACCCGGTCCCGGGTGATGTCCTGGATCCGCCACGAGGTGGTGCCGAGGGTGAACACGTCGCCGACCCGGGACTCGTACACCATCTCCTCGTCGAGCTCGCCGACCCTGCCCCCGCCCTTCTTGGGGTCCGAGCCGACGAGGAACACACCGAAGAGGCCCCGGTCGGGGATCGTGCCGCCCGAGGTGACGGCGAGCCGCTGAGCGCCCGGCCGCCCCGTGACCGTGCCGGCGACCCGGTCCCAGACCACGCGCGGGCGCAGCTCGGCGAAGGCGTCCGACGGGTAGCGGCCGGCGAGCATGTCGAGCACGCCCGTGAACGCCGATTCGGGCAGCGAGGCGAACGGCGCCGCCCGACGCACCAGGGCGAGCAGGTCGTCCACCTGCCAGGTGTCGAGCGCGACGATGGCCACCAGCTGCTGGGCCAGGACGTCCAGGGGGTTGGCGGGAATCCGCATCGACTCGATCGCGCCCGTGCGCATCCGCTCGGTGACCACGGCCGCCTGCACCAGGTCGCCCCGGTACTTGGGGAAGACCACACCCGTCGACACCGCGCCGACCTGGTGCCCGGCGCGGCCCACGCGCTGGAGCCCGGAGGCCACCGACGGCGGCGACTCGACCTGCACGACCAGGTCGACCGCACCCATGTCGATGCCCAGCTCCAGGCTGGAGGTGGCCACCACGGCGGGCAGCCGGCCCGCCTTCAGGTCCTCCTCCACCTGCGCCCGCTGCTCCTTCGACACCGAGCCGTGGTGGGCGCGGGCGAGCAGCGGCGGGGCGCCCTGGGCCGCACCGGACTGGGCCATGATCTCCGCCGGGGGAGCCCCCTCGGGGAGGGGTTCGCCCGTCGCCCGCTCGTACGCGATCTCGTTGAGCCGGTTGCACAGCCGCTCCGCGAGCCGGCGGGAGTTGGCGAAGACGATCGTGGACCGGTGGGCCTGGACGAGGTCGGCGATCCGTTCCTCGACCTGTGGCCAGATCGACGGCTTGTCGCCGCCGTCCTTGCCCTCTGAGGCGGGGGAGCCCCCCAGCTCGCCCATGTCCTCGACGGGGACGACGACGGAGAGGTCGAACTCCTTGCCCGAACGCGGCTGCACGATCTCCACGGCACGCCCCGGCGACAGGTACCGGGCGACCTCGTCCACCGGGCGGACCGTGGCCGACAGGCCGATCCGGCGCGCGGGGCGGGGCAGCAGCTCGTCCAGCCGCTCCAGGGAGAGGGCCAGGTGCGCGCCCCGCTTGGTGCCCGCGACCGCGTGGACCTCGTCCAGGATGACCGTCTCCACGCCCGCGAGTGCCTCACGGGTGGCAGAGGTCAGCATCAGGAACAGCGACTCGGGCGTGGTGATCAGGATGTCCGGCGGCCGGCTCGCGAGCGACCGGCGCTCGGCGGGCGGGGTGTCGCCGGAGCGGATGCCGACCCGGATGTCCGGCTCGGGATGGCCGAGCCGCACCGACTCCTGCCGGATTCCGGTCAGCGGCGAGCGCAGGTTCCGCTCGACGTCCACGGCGAGGGCCTTGAGCGGTGACACGTACAGCACGCGGCAGCGCTTCTTCGGCTCGGCCGGCGGCGGCGCGGAGGCGAGCCGGTCGAGGGAGGCGAGAAAGGCCGCCAGGGTCTTGCCCGAGCCGGTCGGAGCGACGACGAGGACGTCGGACCCCGCCCCGATGGCGGTCCAGGCGCCCTCCTGCGCCGCGGTGGGCGCGGTGAAGGCCCCGGTGAACCAACTGCGGGTCGCGGGGGAGAACGAGTCGAGCGCGGACCTGGCCATGTCCCCCATCGTGCACCCCTGCACTGACAACGGCCCGGACCTGGGGATATCCGGACCGGGCATGTCCGCGGGCACGACGGCGGTCCCCTCGGCCCTGCCGCAGAATGGAGACATGGCGAGCGGGGAGCGGGCACGGTACTGGCAGTACTCCGAGCTGCCCGGGGTCGACCTGCTGCACGCCCACTACATCCACAAGGCCTTCGCCCGGCACACACACGAGACCTTCGTCTTCGCCGCGATCACCGAGGGCGTCGAGGCCTTCCACTACCGCGACGATCTCGTTCATGCGGGCCCCGGGCAGATCGCCCTGGTGAACCCCGACACCCCGCACACCGGGCACGCGGGCGTGCCCGAGGGCTGGACCTACCGGACGATCTACCCCGACGCGGAGATCGTGCGGTCCATCGCCGCCGACACCCTCGCCCTGCGCGGCTCGGTCGGCTTCACCACGCCCGTCGTGGACGACCCGTACGCCGCCCGGCTCGTCGTCGGTGTCCACCGGGCCGCGGAGGAGGGCGACGCGCTCGCCGCCGACAGCCTGCTCCGGCTGGTCACCGCCCGGATGCTGCGCAGCCACGGCGGGATCGTCACCCCGCTCCCGCCCCGCTCGGCGGGCGCCAGGAACGCGGCACGCGCGCGTGCGGTCCTGGAGGACCGCATGATCGAGCCGCCGACCCTGGAGCGGCTCGCCACGGACCTCGGCACCAGCCCCTTCGCCCTCCTCCGGGCCTTCCGGGACGCGTACGGGATGCCGCCGCACACCTGGCTGACCGACGCGCGCGTGCGCCGGGCCAGACAGCTGCTCGACACGGGGACGCGCCCGGCGGAGGCGGCCGCGGCCGTCGGTTTCACCGACCAGTCCCACCTCAACCGGCATTTCACCCGCAGCGTCGGGGTGCCGCCGGGGGCGTACCAGCGCGCGCGGGGCATCGCGGGCCCCGCCGCAAGAACGTACAAGACCGGGCCGCCGGGGCTCCCGTAACGTCCCTGACGTGGCAGAACAGACAGCACCTCCCGTCATACGCGACGGCACACCGGCCAAACCCGACGCGGCCGTCGTCCGCGACGCCCTCGGGGTCGGCGTCGCCGTCGGCCTCTCCGGCTTCGCCTTCGGCGTGACGTCGGCGGGCTCCGGCCTCAGCGTCCTCCAGACCTGCGTCCTCAGCCTGCTCGTCTTCACCGGCGCCTCGCAGTTCGCCCTTGTCGGAGCGCTCGCCGCCGGCGGCAACCCCTTCACGGCCGCCGCCGGGGCCTTCTTCCTCGGCACCCGGAACGCCTTCTACGGGCTGCGACTCTCCCAGCTCCTCGCCGTGCCGAGGGCCGTCAGGCCGTTCGCCGCGCACTGGGTGATCGACGAGACCACGGCCGTCTCCCTGGCCCAGCCGACCCGCCGGGCCGCCCGCATCGGCTTCACCGTCACCGGACTCACGCTCTACGTCCTGTGGAACGCCACCACCCTCCTCGGGGCACTCGGCGCCGAGGCGATCGGCGACACCGCCGCCTGGGGGCTCGACGCGGCCGGACCCGCCGTCTTCCTGGCCCTGCTCGCCCCCATGCTGAAGTCCGCGACCGAGCGGGCCACCGCCGGGATCGCCGTCCTGCTCGGTCTCGGTCTGCTGCCCGTGCTGCCCGCCGGCGTCCCGGTCCTCGCGGCGGCCCTCGCCGCGCCCCTGGTGCTCTGGCTCCAGGGCCGCCGGATCGGCCCCACCGGACGAGAGAAGGACTCACGATGAACGTCTGGATCGCGATCGCGCTGACCGCCGCCGGGTGCTACCTGGTGAAGCTGGCCGGCCTGCTCGTCCCCGCAGGCGCGCTGGAGCGCCCGCTCGTACAGCGGCTCGCCGCCCTGCTCCCCGTGGCGCTGCTCGCCGCGCTCACCGCGCAGCAGACGTTCAGCACGGGCGGCGCCGTCGTCCTGGACGCCCGCGCCGCCGGCCTCGCCGCGGCGGCGGTCGCCCTCGTCCTGCGGGCACCGTTCCTGGTCGTGGTGGGCGCGGCCGTCGCCGTCACGGCGGGGGTACGGGCGCTGGGCTGGTGACCTGCGGCGGAGCGGCTTCGTGGCGGTGACCAGCGGCAGAGGTGCTCCGCGGGGGTGACCTGTGTCGGAGGGTTCCGGGGTGGTGACCTGTGTCGGAGGGGTTCCGGGGTGGTGACCTGCGGCGAAGGAGGCTTCGCCGAAGCGACCTGCGGGCGAGGGGCCTCTGCTCCCGAGGGGCCCTGCTCGCACCGCCCCGAGGTCATTCGAGCGGGCGGCCGTGGGCGCGGAGGGTGCGGAGGGCTTCGACCGTGACCATCGGACGGCATTCCAGAGCCGTGCCGGGGGCCCAGGTGCGCCAGCGGATCGGCCAGCCGCCGTCCTCCCGCTGATCGGCGGCGAGCCGGTCGAGCGAGCGGCCCATCTCCTCCTCCGTGAACCAGCGGGTCGCCAGGGAGTCCGGCACGCGCGCGTAGTCGTGCGGGAAGTGCAGCTCCCCGGGCGCGTACCCGTCCGCCACCGGGTAGTCCTCCTCCCGGTCCGGGTCCAGTACGGCGAGCCGCTGCTCCCGGACCATGCGCCCCAGCCGGTCGGCGGCCGCTTCCGCACGCGCGCGGTCCGGGGCCCCGTCGAGGAAGGCGACGGCCGCCTGCACCTCGTACGGATGCGACTTCTCGAGGGACTCGACCGCCGACCAGCAGAACTCGGTCGCCCGGAACAGCCACGCGTGCCAGACCTGGTTGCGGTGCAGCACCCCGACCACCGGACCGGTGCTGAGCAGCGCGCTCGGCGGTGAGTCGACGACCGGGACGAACGGCGCGGACGGGTAGGGGCGCTGCGACGGGTGGATCGCCGGGAGCGCGCCCTCGTGGGTGGAGACGTCCGTGAGGTAGCGGCAGATCCGCTCCACGCGCAGCCCGCCGCAACGGCCGATGGAGTCCAGCACCCGCAGCGCGTGCGCGGTGTGGAGGGGCTGGCTGACGGGCCCGCGGAGATCGGGTTCGAGGGCGTGTCCGTAGCCGCCGTCCTCGTTGAGGTACGCCGAGAGGGCGGTCTCCACCTGATCCGCGCCACCGCGCAGGAAGTGGTAGGCGAACCGGCGCTGTTCCAGGACACGGGCCGTCAGCCAGATGAAACGCTCGGCGCGGGCCAGGGGGGTCGCTGTGGGGGAGGAGAGTGGTTTTTCGGCCATGCTCCGACCGTAGGGCGGAAAGTCGCGGTGACAAGGGCTATGGAGCGGGCTGCACTCTTGGGAGCGTGATACTGGGGTCATGCGGTTGACGATTTTCTGGGAACGGATGGCGGACCACTTCGGTGCGTCCTACGCCGAGTCCTTCGCGCGTGACCATGTGATGGCCGAGCTCGGAGGCCGGACGGTGCACGAGGCGCTGGATTCCGGCTGGGAGACGAAGGACGTGTGGCGGGCCGTCTGCGCGGCCGTCGGCGTACCCGCCGACAAGCAGTGACCGGACGTCGACGGGCGGTCCGGTCCGCCGCGCCGCCGGAGAGCACTCCCCACCGCCACCGGGCCGGTCACGGCAGGTGACCGAAGGGGATGTGGGGGGTCCGGGGTGGAATGTCCGTGCGGTGCGCGAGACTGGCGGGGTGGCTCCTCCGACTGACGACACCGACGGCTCCGACGACATCGATGACACTGACGGCTCCCACGACACCGAGCACACCGACGGCTCCGACCTGACGGCATCGACGGGTTCGACCGGATCGACGAGCGGTTCGACCGGACCAGATGGATCGACCGGTTCGACCGGACCCGCTGGATCGACCGGGCCCGCTGGACCGGCTGCGTCGGCCGGGGCGGTCGCCTCGACCGGACCGTCCGGCTCCGCCGTCTCCACGGCGCCGGGTGGCAGCGGCGACGGCGGCGGTCCAGCCTCCGTGTCCGCCGCCCGGGCGGCCCAGATGCCGCGGTGGCTGCCGCGCGCGCTCGTCCTGGCCCTCGCGCTCTACTCCGTCTTCCTCCTCGGCAACTGGGCCTTCCACCAGCTCGTAGGCCTCCTCGTCAACATCCTGCTCGCCTTCTTCCTCGCCCTCGCCATAGAACCGGCGGTCGGGCGCATGGCGGCGCGCGGAATGCGCCGGGGGCTCGCCACCTTCCTCGTCTTCTTCGCCGTCCTGATCTTCGGCGTCGGCTTCGTCGTCCTCCTGGGGTCGATGCTCGCCGGCCAGATCGTGGACATGGTCGAGAACGTCCCCAAGTACCTCGACTCGCTGATCAACTGGATCAACCAGACCTTCCACACGGACCTGTCGAGGGTCGAGGTCCAGGACAGCGTCCTGAGCTCCGACTGGCTCCAGAAGTACGTCCAGAACAGCGCGTCCGGTGTCCTCGACGTCTCCGCCACCGTCCTCGGCGGCCTGTTCCGGCTGCTGACGATCTTCCTGTTCTCGTTCTACTTCGCGGCCGACGGGCCCCGGCTGCGGCGCGCGCTCTGCTCCGTCCTGCCGCCCGCCCGGCAGACCGAGGTGCTGCGGGCCTGGGAGATCGCGGTCGACAAGACCGGCGGCTATCTGTACTCGCGCGGACTGATGGCCCTCATCTCCGGTGTCGCGCACTTCGTGCTCTTCGAGATCCTCGACGTGCCGTACGCACCCGCGCTCGCCGTGTGGGTCGGCCTGGTCTCGCAGTTCATCCCGACCATCGGCACCTATCTGGCCGGCGCGCTGCCGATGCTGATCGCCTTCACCGTGAACCCCTGGTACGCGCTGTGGGTGCTCGGCTTCGTCGTGATCTACCAGCAGTTCGAGAACTACCTGCTCCAGCCGAAGCTCACGTCGAAGACGGTGGACATCCACCCGGCGGTCGCCTTCGGCTCGGTCATCGCGGGGACGGCGCTGCTCGGGGTCGTCGGCGCGCTGATCGCCATCCCGGCCGTCGCCACCCTCCAGGCCTTCCTCGGTGCCTACGTGAAGCGGTACGACGTGACGGACGACCCGCGCGTCCACGGGCACCGGCGGTACGGGGAGGCCGTGGTCGCGCGGCTGCAGAAGGCCCTCCACCACAAGAAGGAGAAGGAGCTCGCCCGGGAGGCCCGGTCGGCGTCCAAGGAGGGCCCGTCGTCGCGGTCCGAAGGTCCGTCGGCGGAGGAGCCCGGGGCCGGGCCGTCCCGGCCCGAGGACTCCTGAGCCTGTCCGTTCGGAGGATTCCCGAGCCCGCTCCTTCGAGGCATTCCCGAGCCTTGCCTCGGAGGAGGTCCTGAGCCTGCCCCTCAGAGGTACGACGGGCCGGTGACCCGGTGCCGGAAGGTGTGCCAGATCCACGCCTGGACGGCCACGAGCAGCGGTGTGACGACCAGCAGGGTGGGCACGAGCAGGCCGAGCGTGACGGGGGACGCCGCCCGCTCGGCCAGGGGCAGCGCACTGCCCGCCCAGAGGGGCAGCCCGCCCATCAGGGGCGCGGTGAGCGCGAAGGACTGCCAGGGGCGCCCTGCGTGTCCGACGAGCCTGCGGGCGCGCTCGTACGGCAGTCCCGTGAGCCGGAGCGTGGCGAAACCGAGCCCGTGCGCGGCGAACAGCGCGGCCACGGCGAACGCGGTGAGGAGGGCCGTCGCGCCGGTCGCGGGCGTGTACGGCCGCCCGGTGAGCAGGGCCGCGAGCAGCCACCCCCAGGACAGTGCGAGGGACCAGCTCCCGCAGGTCACCGCCGTGTCGCAGGCGGCGCGCCAGCGCGGACCCGGACCGCGGCCGCGGGACCAGAGGCCCGCGTCGCGGACGATCCAGCCGGTCAGCAGGGCCACGAGCACCGGGAACTGGCCGCTCAGGAGCTCGCCTTCGAGAGCGGGGAAGCAGCCGACGAGGACGCCCACGGTGGCCACCAGCCAGACCTCGTTGCCCAGGAAGAACGGGGCGAACGAGGCGAGGACCAGCCGCCGCTCGCGGTCGTTCCGGCCGAGCCAGGGTGTGAGCATGCCGGTGCCGATGTCCGCCCCGGCGAGGACGAACCAGCCCGCCGCGAAGAAGGCGAGCAGGGCGATGGCCAGGGTCTCCACGGGGGCTCCTCGGGCATTTCTGGGGGCAGGGACGGGGACGGTCGCTGGGGCTGGGGCTGGGGGTAGGGGCAGGGGGAAGCGGGCCGTTCAGTAGCGGGGGGCCGGGAGGGCGTCGGCCGGGTCGGGTGTTCCGTTCTCACCGTTGTTCCCGTCTCCGTCTCCGCCTCCATTCCCGCTCCTGCCGCCCCCGGTGGGACGTTCGTCGTGGCCGAGGCCGGCGTCGACCGGGCCCCGGCGCGCGTGGCGGGTGAGGAGCCAGGCGTTGAGCAGGGCGAGCAGGACGAAGACCGTGGTGAAGACGGTGAGGGAGAGACGCATGGTGCCGGGGGAGAGGTCCGAGACCGCATCCTCCGTCTTCAGCAGTCCGTAGACCACCCAGGGCTGCCGCCCGGACTCCCGGAACACCCAGCCGCTGATCATCGCGATGTACGGCAGCGGGACGGACGCCATCAGCACGAGATGCCACGGACGGAACCGGAAGACGACCTTCCTGAAGGCGGCCAAGATCACCCCGGCGAAGCACAGGTACATCATCAGCGCGAAGCAGATCAGCATCACCAGCGCGCCGCCCCTGGTCCATGCCTCCGAGGGCACGTAGTCACCGGGCCCGAAACGTTCCGTCAGCTCTGCCTGGACCCGTGCGATCTCCGCGGTCTTTCCGCTGAACACGGCTGACTTCATCGGCTGGAAGGCGTCGAGGACGGCGAACTGCACCCCTCCGAAGACGGCGGTCACCATCAGCGCGGGGGCCGAGAGGAACACTCCGATCCGCAGGCTGCGGCCGAAGAACTCCCACTCCGGGCTGCGCCGGAACAGGTGGTACGCGCTCACCCCGGCCATGAAGAACCCCGCAGTGAGCAGGGCGCCCGCCACGATGTGACCGAAGGCGAGCAGCGCGGAGGGGTTGGTCAGCACCGCGACCGGGTCGTCGAGGACGAGCTCGCCGTTCTCGGAGCCGTAGCCCACGGGGTGGTTGAGGAAGCCGTTGGAGACGAGGATCCAGTACGCCGAGACGTAGGCGGTCAGGACGACGATCCAGATCGCCGCCAGGTGGGCCCAGCGGTTGAGCCGGTTCCAGCCGAAGATCCACAGGCCGAGGAAGGTCGACTCGACGAAGAACGCCACGATCGTCTCGACGGCGAGCGAGGCCCCGAGGATGTTGCCCGCCTCGTGGGTGAGCCCGCTCCACGCCATGCCGAACTGGAACTCCATCACCAGACCGGTGACGATGCCGACCGCGTAGTTGATCACGTACAGCTGGCCCCAGAACCGCACCATGCGCGCGTCCAGCGGCTTCCGGCTGAACGTGGCCCGCGTCTGCAGCACGGCCACGACGGTCGCGAGCCCCAGGGTGAGGGCGACGAAGAGGAAGTGGCCGCCCGCCGTGAGGGCGAACTGCAGCCGCGCAAGATCGAGTACGTCCTGATTCACCCGATCAGCGTCGGCGTACGGTCAGGGGCCTGGCGTCACCCCCGGGTGGACAGTGGCCGTACCCCAGCGGTTGTGTCGGCCCACGCGCGCGTACCCCGTGAGTTGTGCCGAGGGTCCCGCCACTCAGGGGACCGGCTCCCGGTCAGGCCAGCCAGCCGGGCGTGATCATCCCCGACTCGTACGCCAGGATCACCAGCTGCGCCCGGTCCCGTACGGCCAGCTTGGTCATGATCCTGCTGACATGGGTCTTCGCGGTCGCGGGGGACAGGACGAGGCGGCCGGCGATCTCGTCGTTCGACAGCCCGGCGCCCACCAGGCCGAGGACCTCGCGCTCCCGCTCGGTGAGGGCGTTGAGCCGGGGGCTCGGGTCCGGCTGCCGGTCGGCCCGGCCCGCGAACTCGGCGATCAGGCGCCGGGTCACGGCCGGGGCGATCAGCGCGTCACCGCGCGCCACGACCCGTACCGCGTGCAGCAGTTCCATCGGCTCGGTGTCCTTCACGAGGAAGCCCGACGCGCCCGCGCGGAGCGCCCCGTACACGTGGTCGTCCGCGTCGAAGGTGGTCAGGATGACCACCCGTACCCCTTCGAGCCGCTCGTCGGCGGTGATGCGGCGGGTGGCCTCCAGGCCGTCGAGGACGGGCATGCGGATGTCCATCAGGACCACGTCCGGGCGCAGTTCGCGGGCGAGCGCGATCGCCTGCTCACCGTCCCCGGCCTCGCCGACGACCTGGAGGTCCTCCTCGTCGGAGAGGATCGACCGGAAGCCGGCCCGGACCAGGGTCTGGTCGTCGGCGAGCACGACACGGATCATCGGGAGTCCCTCTCGGACGCGTCGCGGTCGGACGCGGTGGTGTCAGGCGTGGTGGGTTCGGGCGTGGTCGGTTCGGGGGTGGTCGGTTCGGGGGTGGCGGGGTCTGACGGGCCGGGTTCGGACCCGGTGGGTTCGGGCGTGCCGGGGTCGGACGTGCCTGGCTCCGAGAATGGCAGTCGCGCGTCCACCCGGAAACCGCCGTCGTCCCCGTTCTCGGCGCTCAGCTCGCCGCCGAACGCACGGGCCCGCTCGGCCATGCCCCGGATCCCGCTGCCGAGCGGACGACCCTCCGGCGCGCCCTCGCCGTCGTCCGCGATCCGCAGCCGCACCGCGTCCGCGCCCCAGTCGAGAGTGATGCGGACGCTCCTCGCGCCCGCGTGGCGGGTGACGTTCGTCAGCGATTCCTGCACGATCCGGTACGCGGCCAGGTCGATGGGCGGCGGAAGGGGCACGGGCGTGCCCGTGACGTCCGTACGGACATCGAGACCGGCGCTACGCGCGCGTGCGGCAAGATCGCCGAGAAGCGCGAGACCGGAGGAGGACGGGGCCGTAGGCGTCGGATCGTCGGCGCGGCGCAGCACCCCGAGGGTGGCCCGCAGCTCGCGCAGCGCGTCCTTGCTGGTGGACTTCACCGCCTCCAGGGCCTCGGTGGCGGTGGCGAGCCCGGCTTCCGGGGCCGGCCCCTTGCCGAGGCGGTGGAGCGCGGCACCCGACTGGACGTTGATCAGCGAGATGCTGTGGCCGAGCACGTCGTGCACCTCCCGGGCGATCCGCAGCCGCTCCTCCGTGGCGCTCTGCCGGGCCCGGGCCTCGTGCTCCCGCTCGGCGGCCAGCGCCCGCTGTTCCACCTCGTGCAGATAGGCGATCCGGGTGCGTTGGGCCCGGCCCACCGCGACGAGGCTGATCAGCCAGCCGGCCAGCATGACGAGCGAGGTGTCGTCGATCTGCCGGTGCCCCGGCCGCTGCCGGATCTCGCCGAGCCCGACCGCGAGGAGGGTGACGGCGGCCAGCGCGACGGCGGCGGCGAAGCGGCCCTCCGCGGCGGTCGTGTACAGCGCGATCGCGAAGGCGATCATCAGCGGGCCGTCCTGGGCGGACAGCGGGTAGTAGACGACACAGGCGAGCAGCGTGACGACGGAGACGGCGACCGGCTGCCGACGCCGGAAGTACAGGGCTCCGCATCCGATCAGGATCAGCAGCCAGCCGAGCACCGTACGGACGGCGGGCTCGCTCGCGTACCGCGCGGAGACGAGCGTCCAGACGGCGACGACGAGCAGGACGGCACCCGCCACGACGGCATCTGCGGCCCGTGGCGAAAGACGCCCGCCGCCCGGGGAACGGAGGGGGAGGGACATGCGTCGAAGGATAGGCGGGACGGTTCGTGGGGGCGGCAGTGTGCGGGCCGACGGGCTTGGGGGGCTCCGATGATGTTCGGGTACTCGGACGAGTGGTGGGTGCTGCTGTTCGTGCCCGTGGTGCTGTGGGTGCCGTTCGGGCCCTTCGTCATGGGGGCCGTGGGGGTGTGGTGCGCCCGGCGGCCCGGGTGGTGGCCGCGGCTGTGGTCGGTGCTGCTGCCGCTGGTGCCGGTCGCGGTCTCGGCGTCCGTGATCATCCTGCCCGCGGACAGGTGGGACGACCCCACCTGGCATGAGGACGTGCTCGGTTACGTCCTGGTGTACGTCCTGGGGATCACCGTGCTGCCCTGGGTGCTGGGGTACGGGATCACTCGGGTGGTGCGGGGAGCGCGGGCGCGTCGGATGCGGGACCGTGACTGGGAGCGGGAGCGGGAGCGGGAGCAGGAGCAGGACAGGGGCGAGGGCGAGGGCCGGGGCCTGGAGCGGGTCAGGGGCGACAGTCAGGGGCGTACGGAGTCCTAGGCGGTCGTGAGCGGGTTGGGCACCGGGAGGTAGTGGGGCGCGGTGCCCTCCGCGCGGAGCCAGCGGGAGAGCAGGTTGGCCTTGCCGGGGACGGTGGGGGAGTCCAGCAGCGCCTTGACGTCGGGGAGCGCCGACAGCCCACCGCCCCGCTCGAACTCGGCGCGGGCCATCGCCCACAGCACGGGGGCCGACCCCGGGAATCGGTGGGTGAGGGCACCGGCGATCTCGGAGAGGTTGTTGACGACGAGGCAGTACACGAGCCTCCGCCAGGCCGCCGCGCGGGGCGTCTCGGGGATCGTCTTGGCGCCCTCGGCGTCGCGGAAGACGGACTGGACGGGGATTCCGTGGGCGTCCACCGAGATCAGGGTGTTCTGCAGGTGGCACTCCACGACGACACCGAAGCGGGCGAACGCCTCCAGGACCGGCGTCACGACGCATCGCAGATACGCCGCCCACCAGGGCCGGGGGTCGGCGATCCGGTCGAGGGGGTTCCC
Organism: Streptomyces sp. NPDC029956; assembly: GCF_055574655.1. Lineage (NCBI taxonomy): Bacteria > Bacillati > Actinomycetota > Actinomycetes > Kitasatosporales > Streptomycetaceae > Streptomyces > Streptomyces sp. NPDC029956. The sequence continues at coordinate 34,747 of NZ_JBVHZJ010000045.1, forward strand.
GGGGAAGCCCTCCGCGAGCGCGGCGGTCAGCACCGCGGTCGAGCCGGGGGTCAGGTGCCGGTCGAGGCCGTCCCGGACGAGGACGGCGCAGGTCTCGAAGAGGCCGTCCACCGTGCGGTAGCCGCGGTCGCTGAGCCAGGACGCCGGGCCGTCCATGGCGGCGAAGGCGGCGGTCACGGCGGGGTCGGTGCGGCGGACCTCGAGCAGTTCGTGGCGTCGCATCCGGCGGATGTCGTTGGTGATCCGCACGTCGAGGCTGAACTTGAGGAACATGTCCCCGGTCCCGGTGGTCCGCGCAGCGTCCTCGGGAAGGTGCAGGGTGCGGACCGAGGCGGTCGGCCGCGCTGCCCCGGGCGTGACGCCCAGCCGGACGATGCGTCCCTCGGCGAAGGCGGCACGCACGCGCGTGGCGCGGTCGGAGAGTGCGAGCTGCCAGGGGTGGGCCGGCAGCAGGCGGTAGCCCGGGGGCGCTTCTCCGAGGGTGTCCAGGGCCCGGGTGTCACCGTCCTCGACCACCGCGTCCTCGCGGACGCCGAGCAGGACGAGCGGGAATCGGGCGTACGCCTCGGGCGCGTAGCGCAGCCAGTCGGCGGTCGGGCCCTCGCCCAGGCGCGCCTTGGGGGCCGGGTGGTACGGGTGGCCCATGACCAGAGCCTGTTCGGAGCGCAGCCAGGGGTCCTCGGGCGGCGCCACGCGGGCGCGTGCGGCGAGCACGGCCTGGACGGCGGTGCGGCTGGCGGCCATCTCGGCAACCAGAGCGGGGTTGGCGCGGCCGGTGGAGGCGTACATCTCCTGGACGGCGAGGTCGACGAGCTCCGCGTGACCGAGGATGCGCCAGGCGCGGCCCGTCCAGAGTTCGGGGGCGGAGGGACGGTGGCCGGGGCGGACGCGCAGGAGGCGGCCGCTGACGCGCAGGCGGTGGACGGCGTACGGGGTGGTGCCACCGCTTCCGGATGGGCCAGGTGGGCCGGATGGGTCGGGTGGTCCGGGGGGCGTCTCCGTGGCCGGGCCTGAGGGCAGGCCCGTGGGCGGGTGGGTGGGCGGGTCCGTCGGCAGTCCTGCGGACGGACCCGCGGACGGATCCGCGGAGGGGTGCAGGGACGGATCCGCGGGGGCCTCCACCGCCGGGTCCGCCGCCTCTCGGAGCAGGCAGTTGAGCAGGGGCGTCACCGCCAGTGCGTCGGCGGTCCGCGCGAGTGTGTTCATCGCCTTCAGTATGTGTGGATCGCGTTCGACCGCGATAGAACAACCGTATGTGCCGAACCGTGTGCCGAACCGCCGCGGAGCGGACTCTGGCCGCCGAGCTGGACGTCGTACGCCCGGAGCTCACGGCGGCGTACGCGGCGGAGCTCCCGGGAGCCCGGGAGGCCGTGCTGACCCGGCTGTGGCGCGGGCTCGTGCACGAGCCGCTTCCCTGGGTCGCCGCGCGGGCGCCCGACCGCGAGGGCGTCACCCTGTACCTGGCGGACGGGCGTCGCCTGCGGGGGCCGCACTCGGATCCCTGGGCGACGAGGGCGTCGGTGTCCGCACTCGACCTGGCCGGCGCCCGGTACGACCATCCGGCTGACCTGGTGGCGGCCCTGACCGTTCCGCGGGGCGCGCGCCTGGCGGCCGAGCTCGACCACAGTGTCGCGTCGCTCGCCCTTTCCCGTACGGCCCCTCGGCGAACGGTGCCGCCCGTCCATCCGTGGGAGTGGGAGCAGGGCGAGACCGACGGGCATCCGTACCATCCGGGCTGCCGTTCCCGGCCCGGTTTCTCCGCCGCCGAGCAGCTCGCGTACGCCCCCGAACACCGGCCGCTGGTGTCCCTGCGGCTCGCCCCGGTCGCCGGCGCGGCGGTGTCGTTGTCGGGGGAGTGGCCGCGCGAACTCCGCGACGGCTCCTCCGTGCTGATCCCCGTACACCCGTGGCAGGCCCGGCACGTGCTGACCGGCCTGGCGCTGCGGCCCGGCCCCGACGCCCACCCGCTGCTGTCGCTGCGGACGCTCGACCTGGGCGGCGACCGGCACGTCAAGACCTCGCTGACCACGCAACTCACCTCCACCGTGCGGGACATCTCGGCGTACACCGTGACCCACTCCCTCGCGACGTCCGAGTTCGTCGAGGGGCTCGCCCGCCGGCTCGACGGCCGGCTGCGCATCGCCCGTACGATCGCGGCGGCGGGGGCGGGAACGGCCGATCTGGCGGCGCTTCTGCGCGAGTCGCCGCAGGTGTACGCGGACCCGGCGGCCGGGGAGCGTGTCGTTCCGGTGGCCGCCCTGCCCGCCCTGCTTGCGGCCCGTCCGGTGGGTGAACGGCTCGACCGCGTCGTCGAGTTCGCGCGCCTCGCGCTCGGCGTCTGCCTGGAGCTGCTCGACCTCGGGGTGGCCCTGGAGGCGCACGGCCAGAACCTGCTCGCCGTGGTCGACGCCGACGACCGGACCCGGCGCCTCGTCTACCGGGACCTCGCCGACATCCGCATCAGCCCCGCCCGCCTCGCCCGGCACGGCGTCCCGGCCCCGCCCGTCAGCGGCCGCCTTCTGAACGACGACCCGGCCGTGCTCCGCCGCAAGGTCCTCGGCAGCCTCGTCACCGGCGCGCTCGGCCCGCTGGCCGGTGACGCGCCGACCCTCGGCGCGGTCCTGGAGGCGGCCACCCGTGACCTCACCGCCACCCCGGACCTGCACGCCCTGCGGACGGAACCGCTGCCGGCGAAGGCGCTCACGCTGATGCGGCTGGTCGTGGGAGGCGGCGGGGGCGGGGACCTGTGGGCGGCGCTTCCGAATCCCTCGGCGGACGGGCGCAGCCGCGACCGGCGTGCCGGTGACGGGCATCGGAGCGCAGAGTAGCCGCCTCAGCCGACGCGTGACTCCTCGGCGGGCGCCGCATCGACGTGCTGTGCGGCCTCGGCGTGCTGTGCGGCCTCGGCGTGCCGTGTGGCCTCGACGTGCTGTGCCGTCTCGGTGGCGCTGTACGAGGAGGCGAAGGTGAACGCGCGCGGGGAGGGGCCGTTCGTCCGGAGCTCCGCCAGCCGCTCCAGGGCCTCCTCGACGCTCGGGACGTGCCCTGCGGGGACCCACCACAGCACCAGGTGCGACTCGACGTGCCGTGCGAACCAATCGCGGCGCCGCCGCATCACCTCCAGGTGGCCGCTGCGGTAGGCGAAGTCCCACAGGGCCTCCTGGGTCTCCCAGACCGACAGGTTGACGATCACGTCCTCGCCCGCCGGGCGCAGGGCGGTGGCGTCGGCCGCGCCGTCCTCCACCAGCCGCCACACGAAGCCGGGTGTGCCGTCCGCGGCGGCGTTGACCGGGTCGAGGAGCTCGACGAACCCCGCCAGGCGCGGGTCGTCGAGGGGGTGGAGGAGCGTGGCGACGTTGAGTTGGGCGAGGTGGGCGGCGGCGTGCGGGGATGCGGTCATGGCCTCATCCCAGCACGGCGCGGTTTTCTATGTCAATGAATGTTGGTTTTAGAAGTCTCGACCACGACGCAGCACTCGCCCGGCCGGGCGTCCATGCGCGCGCGTACGGCGCCGTCCGTGCCGAGGAGGCCTTCCAGGAGCGCGAGGTTCATGCCGCAGACGAGGGGCGGGAAGCGTTCGGCGACGGCGTGGAAGGGGCAGTTGCGCATGCGGACGACCGCGGCGGCGGCGCCTTCGGTGTGCGCGGTGTCCCCGGCGCCCTCCAGGTGCGGTTCGTAGCCGCGCGCCGCCAGCGCCCTCATCGCCTCCTCCAGGCCGCCGCAGGGCGCCGCCGAGCCGCGCAGCTCCTCGCCCCGGCGGCGTGCGGCCGCGCACAGTCCGACGTCGAGCCCGGCCTGCTCGGCCGCCTCGGCGAGCAGCTCGGCGGCTGTGCGGTAGTCGCGGGCCGGCAGGGACACCGACCGCTCGGCACGCGCCCGCGTGTAGACCTTGGCGGGGCGGCCCGCCCCCGGCCCCGAGCGGCCCGTCAGGCGGCGGCTGCCGCTCTCCAGGAGCCCGGCGCCGGTGAGCTTGTCCAGGTGGTGCGCGGCGAGCGTGCGCGTCACCCCGGCGGCCTCGGCGGCCTCGTTGCGCCCGACCTCACGGCCCTGTGCCGCCACGTACTCGTACAGGCGGCGCCGTACCGGGTCCTGCAGCATGGCGATCGCGTCGATGTCCTGCGTGTCCTCCATCCCGCCAGTCTAGGAACAACGCAGGTTGGACTTAGAAGGCCTCCACGCTGTGATCTTCGAAAGTGCCGGACCAGGGGGGCAGGGACGCCCGGGCCGTCCGTGCCGTCGGTGCCGTCCGTGCCCTGGGCCTGCGTACCGGCACACCGCGCTGGACGGCCGCCGTGCCCGGGGGCTGCGCCCCGGTCCGGGTGGCCGTCGCACTCACCGACGGCGACCGGGGCACCGACGGCGACCGGGGCGTCGACGTTCTCCTCGCCTGGACCGGTATGAACCCGGCATGTGAACCGTGGCCGGGGCCCGGTCCGGGCCCCGGCCCGGGCTCACGGTCCGCGCCAGATGTTGGCGAAGGCGGTGTTCTCGATGGTCCGCCTCTGGCGTACGGCCTCGAGTTCCATCACCGCGTCGTGGACGACGGCGACCACGGTCGTCACCGCCTCGTCGCCGAGGCCGGGCGCGTCGTCGAGGTCGGACTCGTCGTCGGACCGTCCGCTGCCGATGCCCACGGCCGAGGCGAGGGCGGCCAGGACGGGTTCGTGCTCCTCCCAGCGGTCGGTGGCCCGGCGGCTCGCGGGCGTGTCGGCCGGTTCCACGCGTTCCGGACCGAAGGGCAGCAGGCCGTTCCGCTTCCGCGTCAGCTCGCCGGCGCTCTCCAGCGCGGTCCGGTACGCGGCCGAGAGGTCGCGGCCCCGGCGCCACAGCCAGTCCTCGACGAGTTCGTGCGGCTCCTGGCGGGAGAGTTCCGCCGCGGCCTCGCCGAGGAGCCGGTCGTCCGGCGCCGACGGCTCGCCCGGCACGATGCGGTCGTCGTCCACGGTGACGGCCCCGGCGCCGAGGAGATCGATCAGCTCGGCTCCCGCGAGTGCGAGCGACAGGTCCCCCTGACCCACGGAATGGTCCGACCTCGGGTCCATGGCGATGATGAACAGGTCTTTCGCCGTGGTCATGAAGGCTCCCCTCGGAGACATCGACAAAGATGCGTTCCCGCCCCCACCCGACCGGTCCTGTCCGGGACCGATCGGGTACGAGGCGACGGTCACGATCAGTATCGCCCCCTGCCCGGATGTACGAAGCCCCGTCGTAGGAAAGGGAGTTCCGGCCGGCGGTCAGGGGTGCGGGCCTCTGGCCGCCGCGGAGGAGAGTGCCGCCCCGCGCACGGACCGTGATCCGAGCGCCGCCCTGCGCACCGATCGCGATCAGGTCGCGCGCCGCCGGGTCGCGACGGCGCCTGGCCGTCGCGACACGTCGGCGTGTCGTCCGGCGGGTGTGCTTGACACTGAAATCGAACATCCATTCTCATGGAAGCCCGGCCCTTGGAATCTCGGGCTTGTCGCCGAGTTGTCCACAGGCTGGAGGGGACGTCGGGGCCCATTGTCAGTGGCAGGGGTTAGCGTCTTTCACATGAAGCGATCGACTCAAGCAAACCGGGTGGAACCCATGGCAGGAACCGACCGCGAGAAGGCGCTCGACGCCGCGCTCGCACAGATTGAACGCCAATTCGGCAAGGGCGCCGTGATGCGCATGGGCGACCGCACCCAGGAGCCGATCGAGGTGATCCCGACCGGATCGACCGCCCTCGACATCGCCCTCGGCGTCGGCGGCCTGCCGCGCGGCCGTGTCGTGGAGGTCTACGGCCCGGAGTCCTCCGGCAAGACGACCCTGACCCTGCACGCGGTGGCGAACGCCCAGAAGGCCGGCGGCCAGGTGGCGTTCGTGGACGCCGAGCACGCCCTCGACCCCGAGTACGCCAAGAAGCTCGGCGTCGACATCGACAACCTCATCCTGTCCCAGCCGGACAACGGCGAGCAGGCCCTCGAGATCGTCGACATGCTGGTCCGCTCCGGCGCCCTCGACCTGATCGTCATCGACTCCGTCGCCGCGCTCGTCCCGCGCGCGGAGATCGAGGGCGAGATGGGCGACTCCCACGTCGGTCTCCAGGCCCGACTGATGAGCCAGGCGCTCCGGAAGATCACCAGCGCGCTCAACCAGTCCAAGACCACCGCGATCTTCATCAACCAGCTCCGCGAGAAGATCGGCGTGATGTTCGGCTCGCCGGAGACCACGACCGGTGGCCGCGCCCTGAAGTTCTACGCCTCGGTGCGCCTCGACATCCGCCGTATCGAGACCCTCAAGGACGGCACGGACGCGGTCGGCAACCGCACCCGCGTCAAGGTCGTCAAGAACAAGGTCGCGCCCCCCTTCAAGCAGGCCGAGTTCGACATCCTCTACGGCCAGGGCATCAGCCGCGAGGGCGGTCTGATCGACATGGGCGTGGAGCACGGCTTCGTCCGCAAGGCCGGTGCCTGGTACACGTACGAGGGCGACCAGCTCGGCCAGGGCAAGGAGAACGCCCGCAACTTCCTGAAGGACAACCCCGACCTCGCCGACGAGATCGAGAGGAAGATCAAGGAGAAGCTGGGCGTCGGCGTCCGGCCCGAGGCCGCCAAGACCGAGGCGGCGACGGACGCGGCGGCCGCCGCGGACACCGCCGGCACGGACGACGCCGCCAAGAGCGTCCCGGCACCCGCGAGCAAGACCGCGAAGGCGACCAAGGCCACCGCGGTCAAGAGCTGAACCGGTGACCGGTCGCACCGAATGGCCGGGTGACAGCCCCGACTCGTCGAGGGCCGAGAAGGAGCTGTCACCCCAGGACCCGGCCGAGCGGGCGCGGGCGATCTGCCTGCGCCTGCTCACCGGGAACCCCCGCACGCGCAAGCAGCTCGCCGACGCACTGCGCAAGCGGGAGATCCCCGACGAGGTGGCCGAGGAGGTCCTCTCCCGCTTCGAGGACGTCGGGCTCATCGACGACGCCGCCTTCGCGGGAGCCTGGGTGGAGTCCCGCCACCACGGCCGGGGCCTCGCCCGCCGGGCCCTCGCCCGCGAGCTGCGGACCAAGGGCGTCGAGCCGACTCTCATCCAGGAGGCGGTGGAGCAGCTCGACTCCGACCAGGAGGAGGCCACCGCGCGGGAGCTCGTCGCCCGCAAGCTGCGCGCCACCCGCGGTCTCGACCGCGACCGGCGCCTGAGACGACTCGCCGGGATGCTCGCCCGCAAGGGGTATCCCGAGGGCATGGCCCTCCGCGTCGTCCGCCAGGCGCTGGAGGCCGAGGGCGAGGACACGGACGGGCTCGACGAGTCCTTCTGATCCCCGGGGGAGATCAGAAGGACGCGTCCGGTTCCGTCCGGGTTCAGCCTTGTCCCGTCCGGGCTCCGTCCGGGCTCAGCCCCGTGTCGTCGGCAGCAGGACCGGGAGGCCCGCCGCCTTCCAGGCCTGGAAGCCGCCGATCAGGTCGGTCGCCCGCCGCAGGCCCAGACGGCGCAGGGACTCCGCCGCGAGGGAGGAGGCGTACCCCTCGTTGCAGAGGACCACCACCAGCAGGTCGTGGCCGGTCGCCTCCGGCGCGCGGTGGCTGCCCAGCGGGTCCAGCCGCCATTCCAGTTCGTTGCGCTCCACGACCAGCGCGCCCGGGATCAGGCCGTCCCGTTCACGCAGGGCCGCATAGCGCGTGTCCACCAGGAGCGCTTCACCCGTCTCGTACGCCTCGTAGGCGGCCCGCGGCTCGATGCGGTCGAGGCCGGACCTGACCTGCTCCAGGAGCTCGTCGATACCGACGTTGTCGCTGTCGCTCACTGCCAGTCCTCCGGGCGTTCGACCTGCTCGAGACGGAGCACCGCGCCCGTCCGGCTGAAGCGCCGGATCAGCGGGAGCGGCGGATAGTAGGCGTGCACCGAGACCGCGTGGGTGTCGGGGGACTCGTTGAGCACCTCGTGCACATGGTGACGGCCGAAGGCGCGGCCGCCGCCCTCCCCGAGCCGGCGGGAGCGGTCGAGGCCGTCGGCCAGCTCCAGGGTCTTCCAGCCGCTCGCCGGCAGCCGGACCGCCAGCGCGTTCTCGGTGAGGGTGCCGCGCGCGGTGGCGAAGGCGCCCAGAGACTCGGCGTGGTCGTGCCAGCCCGTGCCCGTGCCGGGCGGCCAGCCGATGAGCCAGGCTTCGCTGCCGCCGGGGCCTTCGAGCCGTACCCAGGTACGGCCCTCGGGGTCGAGCGGCAGGGAGTCGACCAGTTCCCGGTCCGCCGCCGTGCGCCGGACGAAGTCGAGAAGGTCGGCCGCCGTCGGGGTGCCGGGCGCCGGGGCGGCAGCAGCGGTGCGGGAGTCGGTGGAGGCATCGCGGGAGACGCCGGGAGAGGTGCCGACGGAGGTGCCGACGGAGGTGCCGACGGAGGTGCCGACGGCTGAGCTCAGGGAGCGTGCGGGGGCGGGTCGAGACACGGATGACCGTCCTGGGTTCGCTGAGAGCGCGCGGCGGCAGCACGGCACACGGGCGTACCTGGACGTACGGCGGTGGCGGGGCGCGCGCGGGGAAGGGGCGAGATCAGCAGGACGGGCGACACACGCAGCCCGCATAGCGGACGAGGTCCATATGGACCCTCCGCCACAGGCGCACATCGGTGTCGGTCACGCTCCGGAGTACACCATGCGCGCCGAGGGGAATCAATGCATGTCCGCTGTGCGGTCACTCCCCGTGGACACTCCGGCGGCCCCCACCTCCGCCGCGGCCTTCGCTCCGGCCTTCGTCCCGGACTTCGCTCCGGACGTCGTCGCCGCCTTCGAACCGGGCTCCGTCCCGGTCTCCGGCCCGTCCTCGGGCTCGTCGGTCGGCGAGCCGCCGCGGGCCGCGTCCGCCGCCGCGTGCAGCTCCTCGGGGTGGACCCCGGCGAAGGCCGCGACGAGATGCCCGTCGGGCCGTACCAGCAGGACGGCGTGGGCGGGGGCGCCCGGATAGGCCTCCGTGACCAGGACCTCGGCCTTCGCCGGGAGGGCGGCGACCGCCTCTTCGAGCCGGGGCATCACCCCGGCGCCGCGCCAGTGCCGCCGGTCCCACACCCCGGTGCCGGGGGCGACCAGGACCACCAGGAGGCGGCCCTGACCCAGCCGGTCCCGGAGCCGTACGGTCGTGCCGTCGGGGGCGGTCACGCGGACGTCCTCGACCGGGGCGCCTTCCGGGGTGCCGACCGGGGTCCGGCCCTCGGTGTACGGAGGTGCGAGGGGGGAGTGGGGGTACGCCGGGGGCGCGCCGAGCGGGCCGCGCCCCACATGGCCGTCGGTGAGGAGTGCGTCGTGGCCGCGCGCGGCGCCCGGAAGGTACGTCCGCAGGCCGCCGCCGCCCCGTAGGACCGGCAGCGACTGGTCGGCGGCGCGCAGCCGGTGGGCGACGGCCGAGCGCCGCTCGCTCTGGTAGCTGTCGAGCAGCCGCTCGGAGGCTCCGTGGTGCCAGGTGTGGGCGAGTTTCCAGGCGAGGTTGTCGACGTCCCTCAACCCCTCGTCGAGGCCCTGGGTGCCGACCGCGCCGAGCAGGTGCGCCGCGTCCCCGGCGAGGAGGACGCGGTCGACCCGCCAGCGCCGGGCGAGCCGGTGGTGGAGCGTGTGGACGCCGGTGTCGATGAGCTCGTACGGGGGCGTCACGCCGTCGCACCAGCCGGCCAGGGTCTCGCGGATCCGGGCGACCAGCGCGTCGGGCGTGACGAGATCGCCCCGGGGCGGCAGCAGCCAGTCGATCCGCCACACCCCGTCGGGCAGTGGGCGGGCGGTGATCTCGTCGGATGCGCCGCGCCACGGCGGCTGACGGTGCAACAGGGCCTCGCCGGGCCAGGGGAGTTCGGTGCGCAGCGCGGCGACCGCGTGCCGTTCCACGGCCGTACGGCCCGGGAAACGGATGCCGAGCAGTTTGCGCACGGTCGAGCGGGCGCCGTCGCAGCCGACGAGGTGGCTGCCGCGCCACCAGGTGCCCGCCGGGCCTCGGGTGTGGGCGACGACGCCGTCGCGGTCCTGCTCGATGGTGTCGAGCCGGGCCTCGGTGACGAGCCGGATCAGTTTCTGGTGGGCGATGGCGGCCCGGAGCCCGCGTGCGAGGGCGTGCTGCGGGATGTGCAGCGGCGCGGCCGGGGCCGAGGGTGCGGCGGGGTCCTCGGACCACTCCTCCGTACCGCCGAGTCCCAGGTCGAGGGTGAGATGGCGGACCACCTGACGGCGGCGCATGCCGCGCCAGCCGACCCAGCGGACACCCTCGTCACGGAGGGTGGTGCAGCCGAGCCGCTCGACCATCGCGGCCATGTCGGCGCGCAGCACGACGCTGCGGGCGGGGCGTGGTTCGTCCTTGCCCGAGCTCTCGTCGAGGACGACGCTCGGCACGCCCTGCGCGGCGAGCGCGAGGGAGAGCGCGAGGCCGACCGGCCCCGCGCCCACGATGATCACCGGGTCCACGGCGCGGCTCCTGAAGGCCGGACGGTCATGGGGGCAGCACATCTGAGTGTGGCACGAGCCCGGTGCTTGATCACAGACCGTATGCAACCCACTGAGGGTGCTTGCGTCAAGCGACAGGGTGGGCGCGGTGCGGCTGACCTGAAGTCAGTACCGCTCCGGCCCACCCCTGTTGTCCCACGGACCCCTGGAGGGGTCAGGCGCCGCTGACGGCGTCGCTCTTCACATCGGCCGGTCCGCCCTGGGCGGGGATGGCCGCCGCGGCGGACTTCTTGCCCTTGCGCAGGCGCTTCTCCAGACGTCCCGCGAGGGCGGTGACGATCGCGTTGAGGGCGATGTAGATCAGCGCGATGACGGTGAAGGTGGCGATCGTGTTGGCGCCGTAGTTGGCCGTGATCTGCCGGTTCTGGCTGAGGAGCTCCGTGAAGCCGAGCAGCGCGCCGCCGAGTGCCGTGTCCTTGACGATCACGACGAGCTGGCTGACCAGGGCGGGGAGCATGACGGTGACGGCCTGCGGGAGCAGGACGTGCATCATGGTCTGGCCCTTGCGCATGCCGAGCGCCTCGGCCGCGTCGCCCTGGCCGCGCGGCAGCGAGAGCACACCGGCGCGGACGATCTCGGCGATCACCGAGGCGTTGTAGAGCACCAGACCGGTGACGACCGCGTAGAGCGGGCGGAAGTCGGAGCTGATGGTCGTGAACTCCCGGTAGAGGGCGTTCGCGAAGACCATGAGCAGCAGCACCGGGATGGCGCGGAAGAACTCCACGACCGCGCCGACGGGGACCCGCACCCAGCGGTGGTCGGAGAGCCGGCCGATGCCGAGGAGGGCTCCGAGCGGCAGTGCGATCAGGATCGCGAGGCCGGCGGCCTTGAGGGTCTCCGTCAGGCCGGGCAGCAGATAGGTCGTCCAGACCCGGGAGTCGGTGACGAACGGACTCCACTTGTCGGCGGCCAGCTGGTTCTTGTCGTTGAGGGCCGCCAGGACCCACCACGCCACCAGAGCGAGCGCCGCGAGGAACCCGATCGTGAAGAGGAGGTTGCGCCGCTTGGCACGCGGCCCGGGGGTGTCGTACAGGACGGAACTCATCGCTTCACCGCCAGTCGCTTGGCCGCCCAGCCGAAGAACAGGCCGGTCGGAAGGGTGAGAACGATGAAACCGAAGGCGAAGACGGCGAAGACGGCGAAGAGCGCGTCGGCCTCGTTCTCGATCATCTCCCTCATCAGGAGAGCCGCCTCGGCGGCGCCGATGGCCGCGGCCACGGTGGTGTTCTTCGTGAGGGCGATGAGGACGTTGGCGAGCGGGGTCACGGCCGCGCGGAACGCCTGGGGGAGGACCACGAGCGTCAGGACCTGGACGAAGCTCAGTCCCAGCGCACGGGCGGCCTCGGCCTGACCGGCCGGCACCGTGTTGATGCCGGAGCGCAGTGCCTCGCAGACGAAGGTGCCGGTGTACGCGATGAGTCCGAGGATCGCGAGCCGGAAGCCGATGTCCTCGGAGCGGTCCGCGCCGAGTGTGATCCCGAGCGTCTGGTCGAGGCCGAACGAGCAGGCCACGATGACGACGGTCAACGGGGTGTTCCGGACGAGGTTGACGTATGTGGTGCCGAAGCCCCGCATGAGGGGTACCGGGCTGACTCGCATGGCGGCGAGGGCGGTGCCCCAGATCAGGGAGCCGATCGCCGAGTAGAGGGCGAGCTTCGCCGTCACCCAGAAGGCGCCGAGCAGGTCGTACTGCCCGGAATCAAGAAAGTCGAACACGATGCCCCGCGCTCTCCCCTGGTGGTCGGTCGGTGTGGAGGCCGGTGCGTGGGCAGCGGCCGGTGCCGGTGTGACGGCCGCCGTCGAGCGGGGCGGCCGTCACGGACCGGGCGGGGTGGGTCAGCCGGCGATCTTCGGCGCGGGGTCGTTCTTGTAGCCCGAGGGACCGAAGTGCTGCTTGACGAGCTTGTCCCAGGTGCCGTCGGACACCATCTTCTCCAGGGCCTTGTTGATCTTGCCCTTGAGCTCGGTGTCGCCCTTCTTGAGGCCGATGCCGTAGTTCTCGTCGCTCAGGGAGAGACCGGCGAGCTTGAACTTGCCCTGGTGCTCCTTCTGCGAGGCGTAGCCCGCGAGGATGGAGGCGTCCGTGGTCAGGGCGTCGACCCGCTTGTTCTCCAGGCCGGTCAGGCACTCGGAGTAACCGCCGAGCTGCTGGAGGTCGGCCTTGGGGGCGAGCTTCTCCTTGACGTTCTGCGCGGAGGTCGAGCCGGTGACCGAGCAGAGCTTCTTGGTGTTGAGGTCGTCGGCCTTGGTGATCGACGAGTCGTCGGCGCGCACCAGCAGGTCCTGGTGGGTCACGAAGTACGGGCCCGCGAAGTCGACCTCCTTGAGGCGCTTCTCGTTGATCGAGTAGCTGGCGACGACGAACTTCACGTCACCGTTCTTGATCAGGTTCTCGCGGTCGGCGCTCGGCGCCTGCTTCCAGTTGATCTTGTCCTCGGCGAAGCCGAGCTCCTTGGCGACGTACTTGGCGACGTCGACGTCGAAGCCGGCGTACGTGCCGTCCGGGGTCTTCAGGCCGAGGCCCGGCTGGTCGAACTTGATGCCGACGGTGATCTTGTCACCGTTGCTGCCCGAGTCGGAGCCGGTGCCACAGGCGGTGGCGGTCAGCGCGAGGACGACGGCGGCCGCGGCGGCGGCAGGGGTGCGGCGAAGCTTCATCGAGGAATGTCCCTTGATCTAGAAGTGAGTTGGGAAGAATAGGCCCGAACTCGCTCAGTGGTGAAGGATCTTGGAGAGGAAGTCCTTGGCCCGGTCGCTGCGCGGGTTGCTGAAGAACTCCTCGGGCGTCGCCTGCTCGACGATGCGACCGTCCGCCATGAAGACGACCCGGTTGGCCGCGGAGCGTGCGAATCCCATCTCGTGGGTCACGACGACCATGGTCATGCCGTCCCGCGCCAGCTGCTGCATGACCTCGAGGACCTCGTTGATCATCTCGGGGTCGAGCGCGGAGGTCGGCTCGTCGAACAGCATGACCTTCGGGCCCATGGCGAGCGCGCGGGCGATCGCCACACGCTGCTGCTGGCCGCCGGACAGCTGCGCCGGGTACTTGTCCGCCTGGGTGCCGACGCCGACCCTGTCGAGCAGGGCGCGGGCCTTCTCTTCGGCGGCCTTCTTCTCCGTCTTCCGGACCTTGATCTGGCCCAGCATCACGTTCTCGAGCACCGTCTTGTGCGCGAAGAGGTTGAACGACTGGAAGACCATGCCGACGTCGGAACGCAGGCGGGCGAGCTCCCTGCCCTCCGCCGGCAGCGGCTTGCCGTCGATGGTGATGGTGCCGGAGTCGACGCTCTCCAGCCGGTTGATCGTGCGGCACAGCGTCGACTTGCCGGACCCGGAGGGTCCGATGACGACCACGACTTCGCCGCGGCTGATCGTCAGATCGATGTCCTGGAGGACATGCAGTGCGCCGAAGTGCTTGTTCACGCCGGACAGTACGACCAGGTCGTCCGTGGCGTGCGGGGTGTCCTCGGGACCCTTGTGCAGGGGCTTGGACACTGACTCTCCGCTCATCGGGCTCTAGCTCCGTCCTCCTCGGTTGGGGAGGACACTAGAGACCCGATGTGACGACCGTCATCACATCTGAGCGGAAATTGAGGATAACGATCCGGCCGCAACCGGACACAGTGTGTGAACGGGACACCCCGGGCCGTACCGGCTGCATAACGGAAACGCCGCCGTCACAGGGGGACACTTGACTGTGACACCGATGTTCGGTGTTCATGCCTTGGTACCACCTGGTACACAGAGAGCCGCTCGGCACCACGACCACGAAGATCCCCATGAAGATCCCCACGGAGGAGGTACGTATGCGACTGCTGCTCGTCGAGGACGACGACCATGTCGCCGCCGCCCTCTCCGCGATCCTCGCGAAGCACGGGTTCACGGTGACCCACGCCCGCAACGGCGAGGAGGCGCTCCAGGCCGTGCTGCCCACGGCGCAGGGCGAGCGTCCCTCGTTCGGGGTGATCCTGCTGGACCTCGGCCTGCCCGACCAGGACGGCTACCAGGTCTGCGGCCGCATCCGAAAGCTCACCACCACCCCGGTGATCATGGTGACCGCGCGCGGCGACGTACGCTCCCGGATCCACGGGCTCAACCTCGGCGCCGACGATTACGTGGTCAAGCCCTACGACCCCGGCGAGCTCCTCGCCCGGATCCACGCCGTCAGCCGGCGCAACGCCGGCACGGAGGAGGCGGCGGGCGGCGGCACCGACGGAACCCAGCTGCGGCTCGGCTCCGTCACCATCGAGCTGCCCACCCGCCGCGTCAGCGTCGACGGCGAGAGCGTGCCCCTCACCCGCAAGGAGTTCGACCTGCTCGCCCTCCTCGCCCAGCGCCCCGGAGTCGTCTTCCGCCGCGAACAGATCATCAGCGAGGTCTGGCGCACCAGTTGGGAGGGGACCGGCCGCACCCTCGAGGTGCACGTCGCCTCCCTGCGCTCCAAGCTCCGGATGCCCGCCCTGATCGAGACCGTGCGGGGCGTCGGCTACCGCCTGGTCGCCCCCGCCGCCTGACCGCCGGACGGCCCCTTCGTGCGCACCCGCCTCCTTCCGCTGCTCATCGTGCTGATGGCCGGCGTCCTGCTCGCCCTCGGCTTCCCGCTCGCCGCCAGCCTCGCAGCCTCCGAGCAGCAGCGCGTCGTCGTCGACCGGCTCGACGACGCCGCGCGCTTCGCCGCGCTCGCCCAGTTCGTCAGCGAGACCAGCCCCGGCACCGACGAGCGGCGCACCACCCTCGGCGGCGAACTCGCCAGCTACCACGACGTGTACGGCATCCGGGCCGGCATCTTCTACCGCAACAACCGGGCCATGGCCGCCGCCCCCGAGGACTGGGCCGTCCCCTACGACGGGGAGGGCCGCCGCGCCTTCAACGAGTCGCTGCTCGGCCGCCGCAGCCACGACCCGCCCCAGGTGTGGCCCTGGCAGGCCCACGCCCGGCTCATCATCGCCTCACCGGTCGTCAGCGACGGCGACGTCATCGCGGTCGTCGTCACCGACTCGCCCACCGGCCAGCTCCGCCTCCGCATCCTGCGCGGCTGGCTGCTGATCTTCGCGGGCGAGTCCCTGGCGATGCTCGTCGCCGTCGCCGCCGCCTTCCGGCTCACCGGCTGGGTCCTGCGGCCCGTCCGCGTCCTCGACTCCGTGACCCACGACATCGCCACCGGCCGGATGAACTCCCGGGTCGCCGCCACCGGCGGACCGCCCGAACTCCGTCGTCTCGCGCTCTCGTTCAACGAGATGGCCGACAACGTCGAAGAGGCGCTCGAACAGCAGCGGGCGTTCGTCGCCGACGCCTCCCACCAGCTGCGCAACCCGCTGGCCGCGCTGCTCCTGCGGATCGAGCTGCTCGCCATGGAGCTCCCCGAGGGGAACGAGGAGATCGCCTCCGTACGGACCGAGGGCAAGCGCCTCTCGCAGGTCCTCGACGACCTCCTCGACCTGGCGCTCGCCGAGCACGCGGCGGCCGAGCTGCGGCTCACCGACGTCGGCGCGCTCACCGCCGAGCGGGTCGCGTCCTGGCGGCCGGTCGCCGACGACAAGGGCGTCGTGCTCACCGGGGAGTGTGGGGCGGTGACGGCCTGGGCGGACCCGGTGGCGCTCTCCAGCGCGCTGGACGCGGTGATCGACAACGCGCTGAAGTTCACCCCGGCCGGGGAGGAGGTCACCGTCACGGTCAAGGCGCCGCCCGGAGGGGAGTGCGTCGACGTCGTCGTGGCCGACCACGGGCCCGGCCTCACGGACGAGGAGCTGAGCCGGGTCGGCGACCGCTTCTGGCGCGCCGGCCGGCACCAGAACATCAAGGGATCGGGCCTCGGTCTCTCGATCACCCGCGTCCTGCTCACGGCGGGCGGCGGCGGCATCGCGTTCGGGCCGAACGAGCCCCACGGGCTGCGCGTCACGGTCACCGTGCCCCGGAACCCTCCGGTGGCGCAGCAGGGGGAGCGGTGGACGCCGGAGGAGCGGCAGGGGCGGTCGGGGCGTTAGACGGGCGGCCGGAGCGTGGGACAGGGCGGGCGGGGCCGTCAGGCAGGGCGGCCGGGGTCTGGGCGTCTCCGAGAGGCACGGCCCCGGGGCCTGGGCGCCTCCGTGAGGCTCGGGTCCGTGAGGCTCAGGTCTGTCAGGCTCGGGTCCGTGAGGCTCAGGTCTGTCAGGCTCGGGTCCGTGAGGCTCAGGTCTGTCAGGCTCGGATCCGTGAGGATCAGGGCTTCACCGAGCGGTAGTAGCGGCGGGCCCCGTCGTGGAGGGTCAGCGGCTCGGTGTAGACGGCGGTCCGCAGGTCCACCAGCTGGGCCGGGTGGACCTGGCGGCCGATCCGGTCCCTGCTCCCGATCACCGTGCGTGTGAAGCCCTCGACCAGGTCGTCGTCGGCCTCCTCGGTCGTGACCAGCAGGTTCGCGACCGCGAGGGTCTCCACGGGCAGGCCGTCCTGCGCCTTGGCGTACGCGTCGGCCGGGATCACCGCGGACCGGTAGTGACGGGTCGAGTCGCCGACGTCGTGGAGGCGGTCGACCAGCGCAGCGTCCAGCGGCAGCAGCCGGACCTGGAAGCGCTCGGACAGCGTCTGCACCGGCTGGGTGGGCAGGCCGCCCGACCAGAAGAAGGCGTCGAGCTCGCCCCGCTCCAGCAGTTCGGGCATGGTGTCGATGCCCGCCGGGACCGGCACGATGTCCCGGTCCGGGGTGAGGCCCGCGGCGGCGAGGACCCGGTCGGCGATCAGCCGTACGCCGGATCTGTCCTGGCCGACGCCGACCCGGAGGCCGCGCAGGTCCTGCACCTTCTGCAGTGTGGAGCCCTTGCGCACCACGATCTGCACGTAGTCGTCGTAGAGCCGGGCGCAGCCGCGCAGCCGCTCCCAGCCGGGCCTGCGCTCCCGCAGGTACTGGGCGACCGCGTCCGCCGTCGCGACGGTGAAGTCGGCCTCGCCGGTGGCCACCCGCTGCACGTTCTGCTGGGAGCCCTCGCTCTCCTTCAGCGTTATCGACACCTCGGGGAGGTCCTCGACGAGGTCCTGCTTGAGGAGGGCCCCGTAGCGCTGGTAGACGCCGGTGGAGACTCCCGTGCTGAAGGTGACCGAGCCGCTGGGGGTGGGGGAACCGAAGGGCATCAGCCACCATGCCAGCACCCCGCACACCGCGAGCAGCGCGGCGGCGCCCACCAGGACACGGCGGCGGGCGGCACGGGAGAGGGAGGCGAACATGCCCGCGATCCTGCCAGGCCGTGGGCGTGTCTGGCCAGGTTCGATCGCGTGAGGGGGCGGGGGCCGGGGCGGGGCAGAGGCCGGAGCCCCGAGCGGTCCACATGAGGCCGCGCGGGCCCGGCGAGGGGTCCGCGCGGCCGTACCGGGTCAGTAGGCGAAGGCGGACTTGCCCGTCACGGTGGTGGCGACGTGAGTGATGCCACTGCCGGGCGGCAGCGCCGTCACCGTCGAGGTCCCGGTCGTTCCGGTCGTCGTGCCGTCGCCGAGCTGGGCGGCCGCGTTGGCGCCCCAGCCGATGACCGAGCCGTCGTCCAGTGCGGCCACGGTGAAGTCGGCGCCGCCCGAGATGCTCTGGACCCCCTTGAGGTGGTCCAGGACGACGGGGGTGGTGCGGTTGGCGTTCGTGCCGTCGCCGAGCTGCCGGTCGGTGTTCTTGCCCCAGCCGGCCAGGCTGCCGTCGTCGAGGACGGCGAAGCCGGACGCGGAGGTGGCGAAGATCCTGGCCACGGCGTCGAGGTAGGCGACGTCCACCGGCTTGTTGCTGTCGGTGGTGGAGTCGTTGCCGAGCTGGCCCTCGGCGCCCTTGCCCCAGGCCTTGACCACGCCGTCGGCGGTGAGCGCGAGGACGTGGTCGCAGCCCACGGCGACGGACTCGACGTCGACGAGGTCGGGGACCTTCTGCGGGGTCTCGCGCGTGGTGTTGGCGCCTGTGCCGAGGCGCCCGTTGTCGCCCTTGCCCCAGGTCCAGACCGTGCCGTCCTGCCGGAGCGCCACGCTGAAGTCGCAGCCCGCGCCGACGTCCTTGACCTTGTCCAGGCTCTGCACGGGGATCGGGACTCTGTACGGGTTGGTGGTGTCCTGGCCGGTGCCCAGCTGCTTCGAGGCGTTGCTGCCCCAGGCGAGGATCCGGCCGCCCTTGACGGCGAGGACGTGGTTGAGACCCGCGGAGACTTCGCTCACGCCGGAGAGCCCGGCGACGGTCGCGGGGAAGGACTGGCTGACGAGGGTGCCGTTGCCGAGTTGGCCGGTGGCGTTGGAGCCCCAGCTCTTGACGGTGCCGTCCTTGAGGAGGGCGACGGCGAAGGCGTTGGCGGCTGCGGCGGCGCCGCCACCGCCTCCGGAGAGCTCGCGGACGTCGTCACGGGTGATGCCGACGACGGCGGCGGGGGTCTGCTGGGCGAGGACGCTGCCGTTGCCGAGCTGCCCCTGGGCGTTCTCGCCCCAGGCCCGCACCCAGGGGTCGGTGCCGGCGGAGGCGGGGAGGGCGGAGGCGGTGAGGGCCGCGAGGGACAGCGCGGCGAGGAGGGTGAGACGCAGGGGTGGGGTCATCTGCGTGCCTTTCGCTTCATGAGGGTCGTGGGGTTCTTGGAGCTCGGTGGGGGTCAGTAGGCGTAGCTGGACTTGTTCGCGACCGAGGCGGCGACGCGGGTGATGCCGCTGCCGGCCGGCAGGGCCGTGACCGGGGTGGGGGACGGGTCGGTCGTGCCGTTGCCGAGCTGGCCGTTGCTGTTGTTGCCCCAGGCGACGACGGACTGGTCGGAGAGGAGGGCGAGGGTGTGCTGCCAGCCGCCGGCCATCTCCTGGACGTCGCTCAGGCCGGGGAGGGGGACGGGAGTGGTCCGGTCGACGGTGGTGCCGTCGCCGAGCTGGCCCTGACCGTTCCAGCCCCAGGCGCGGACGGTGCCGTCGTCCAGCACCGCGTAGCTCTGGTAGGCGCCCGCGAAGACCTTGGTGACGCCGTCCAGATGCTGTACGTCGACGGGCACATTGCGGTGCTCGGTGCTGTCGTCGCCGAGCTGGCCGTTGGCATTGTGACCCCAGGCCTTCACCGTGCCCCCGGCCGTGAGGGCGAGGGTGTGGCGGCAGCCTGTGGTGACGGCCACCACGTCGTCGAGGCCGGGCACCTTCTGGGGTGTGTTCCGGTCGACGGCGGTGCCGTTGCCGAGCTGCCCGAGGTCGTTCCTGCCCCAGGTCCAGACGGTGCCGTCCTCCCTGAGGGCGACGGAGTGCTCGCAGCTGCCCGCCACGGCCTTGACCCTGTTCAGGCCCTGGACGGCGACGGGCCGGGTCGCGGGGCCGGACGCGTCGGGGGTGGTGAGACCGTTCCCGAGCTGCCCGTAGGCGTTGGTCCCCCAGGCCAGGACGCGTCCGCCGCGTACCGCGAGGGCGAACGGGCCGCCGGCGGCGGCGATCGAGGACACGCCGGAGAGTCCGGCGACCGTCGTGGGGAAGCCCCGCTGGGTGGTGGTGCCGTCGCCGAGCTGCCCCGAGGTGTTGCCGCCCCAGGACAGGACCGTGCCGTCGTCGAGGAGGGCGAGGGCGAAGGAGAGGTTGCTGTTGAAGCCTCCGGCGGAGAGCTTCCGTACGGTGCCGCGGGACACTCCGACGACGGAGCCCGGGGTGGTCTGGTCGAGCGTGGTGCCGTTGCCGAGCTGGCCGCCGATGTTCAGCCCCCAGGCCCTTACCCACGGATCACTCGGTTCGGCCTGCGCGTGCGCGGGTGTCGGCGCGGTTGCCAGGGCGGTCAGGGCGACGGCCGCGGCGATCACGGCCCGTACGTACGAGGAGCGGTACGACATGCCGTTCACCGGCCTCAGTACGCGTACGTCGTGTTGCCGCCCAGGGAGACGGCCACCGCCTTGATCGCCGAGCCCTCGTTGAGGATCTTCACCGACTCGTAGCGCGAGACCGTCGTGCCGTTGCCGAGCTGGCCCTCGCCGTTGTGGCCCCAGGCGAAGACGTCGTCCGCGGTGACCGCGACACCGTGCCGGGCGCCCGCCGCGAGGTGCTGGACGCCCTCCAGGCGCGGGATCTCGACGGGGGCGGTGCGGTTGGTGCGGGAGACGTTGGAGTCGAAGGCCTCGTCGGACTCCAGGAGCTGGCCGTACTGGTTGTTGCCCCAGCCCCAGACGTGGCTGTCGCTCGTCTTGACGTAGTTGTGGAAGGCACCCGCCTCGATGTCGGAGACGCCCTCGATCCAGTCGACGTCGACGGGGAGCGTGGCGGACTTGGTGGAGGAGTTGCCGAGCTGGCCGTAGAGGTTGTAGCCCCAGGACTTGACCGTGTCGTCGGCGGTCAGCGCGAGGGCGTGGTGGCAGCCGGCGTCGATCTCGACGATGTTCTCCAGGCCCAGGACCTGCCGGGGTACGGAGCTGGTGGCGCGGGTGCCGTTGCCGAGCTGGCCGTGGATGCCGCGGCCCCAGGCGTACACCTTGCCGTTCTCCAGGAGCGCGAGGCTGAAGTCGCAGCCTGCCGAGATCTGCTTGACCTTGGGCATGCCCTGGACGCGGTCGGGGACCGTACGGCTGTCACCGGTGCGGTTGTTGCCGAGCTGGCCGTACGCGTTGTCGCCCCAGGAGTAGACCTGGCCGCTCATGTCGAGGGCGAGGCCGTGCTTCCCGCCCGCGGCGACGTCCTTGATGTTGGTGAGGCGGGGGACGGTCGTGGGCACGGCCTGGTTGGTGTTGCCGCCGTTGCCGAGCTGCCCCGAGGAGTTGTGGCCCCAGGACTTGACCGTCTTGTCGGTACGGGCGAGGGCGAACGAGTCGGCGGACGAGGTGCCGCCGGCCGACATCTGGTCGACGTCTCCGCGGAAGAGGCTGGTGACCGAGGACGGGCTGAGGCTGTCGGCGAGGGTGCCGTTGCCGAGCTGGCCGGTGCGGCCCGCGCCCCAGCTCAGGACGGTCGGGTTGCCTTCGTTGGCGTGCGCCGCGGGGGCGAGGGCGGGGAGGGCGGTGAGGGCCGCCGCGGTGAGGGCGGCGGCGGCGAACCGCCGGGCGCGCGGTGTCGTGCGCGAGGGACTGCGTCGTGAACGGGACATGGCTCTGCTCTCCTTCGACGGGGACATACGGGAGCGCGGCGTCCGGCCGGTGGCGTCCGCAGGGAGGGCGGAGGCGGGCACGGGCCGGTCGCGGGTCATGCGAACACGTCGTGCCGGGCCCGTGGACATGGGGCGCCCACGGCCGGGTGCGACGGCCGGGACGGGCCGCCGGGCACATCTGCAGACTGTCCGAGAATGATCACCGGGGCGAGCCGGAATCGCTGAAACACCCGTTTGTCGGACCTCCGTTCGGGGCGCCCTCGCGGGGGCGCATTCGCCTCCGCAGGGGCCCCGGGGGCGGGCGGTGGGAGCCGGCCGGGGCGGGCCGCCGAACGGCGGCGGCCGGGGGAGTGAAGGGACCGGCGGGACAGGGTCGACGGCCGTCTCCTCCGCCCGCCGGATTCCATGCCCACGGGTGTACGGGAGGACCGCGCGCCCGGACTCGCGAGGCCCTGGGCGCGGCCCGTTCCGGCGGTCCCCAGTGCGCTCCGCCGAAGTGGTGAGCGGCCGCCGGGGAGCACGCCGCGCCGTGTGTCCTGCCGGAGTGCCGAGGCCTCGACGGCTAGCGTCTGGATGCGCTCGGTGATCTTGAGGGCAGTCCCCTGTCCGCCCCTGGCGTCCCCGCCCGAGCCCACCAATTCACCCCTGTCCCAAGGGAGTTCGCATGTCCCCATGGAAGACGTCGGCACGCCGTGCGCTGACCGCGGCCGTCCTCGCCGCCGCTCTCGCCCTGCCCCTGGCACCCACCGCGTACGCCGAGGAGTGCAAGCCCGAGGATCAGGCCTGCCTGGACAAGGAGGCCAACGCCAAGGAGGCCAAGGAGATCGAGGAGCAGCAGAAGAAGACCCAGGAGGCCGCCGGCCAGGCCGACAAGGACATCAAGGCGGCGGGAAAGAAGCTGGAGGAGTGCCCGCCCGGCTCCAGCTCCTGCATGGGCAAACTGGCCGATACGGGGGGCCGGGAGGAGGACGGCCTGGAGGAGATGGGCACGACCATCACCACCTACAAGCCGGAGCCCGCGGAGAACGCCGCCCAGGCGGTCGACTCCACCTGCGCGGCCTTCCCCGCCTCCCTGCCGCAGGGGTCGAGCGACCCGGGGCAGTCCCCCTTCCCGGCCTCCCAGCTCTGCTCGCTGCTCGGCTCCTGAGGCGCCTCCGTAACCGCGCCCCTTCGTTCCGTACGTCTCCGCTCCGTACGCCGCTCCGTACGTCTCCGTACGTCTCCGAACGTCCCCGTACCTCTCCGTCTCCCGTACGCCTTCCGTCCCGAAGGGTTCCTCCGTCATGCCCGCACGTCGTCCCCACGCCGTCCCGCCCCTGGCCCGCCCGCTCACCCTCGTCCTCGCCCTCGGACTCACCGCACCGCTCGCCCTGCTCGCCCCGCCCCCCGCCGTCGCCACCGAGGAGGGGCCGGGCGAGGTCCCCGTCGCCCGCGCCGTCACCGCCGAGGGGCGCCCGGCACGGATCGCCGACGTCCTGGAGTACTGCGGGACCAAGCGCACGGCCTGCACCTTCGCCATCGACCCCAAGCAGGACCGGGAGTACGCCACCGCCGTCAAGTCCCTCGGCAACGCGGTCGTCAACTGCACCACCAGTGATATGGGGGTCGACCGGACCGTCACCCTGCGGACCAGCAGCACCGACAACATCGGCGGCGAGATCTCCGGGAAGATCACCGCAGAGGGCACGATCACCGCCTCCGGCGAGGTCACCACCAACCTGAGCAACGACATCACCAGCAACCACAAGACGCCCAACCTCAAGGACGGGCCGACCTCCGAGTCCGGTACCAAGACGACCGTCGCCGGCGGCGCGAAGGTGGCCGGTTCGCTGAGTGCCAAGCTCGCCTTCGAGGCCGCCTTCAAGGCCACGTACTCCAAGTCCTGGACGACCGAGAACACCGAGGCGACGGTCTACAAGACCACGGTCAAGCCCTACGACATGCTCGTCTTCGGCGCGAGCGCCGCCATGCGGCGCGTGGTCGGGAACCTCGTCACGGACACGGGGAAGAAGATCCTCAACGTGAGCGTGGACAGCCCCTCCATGGTCAACACCAGCTCCTTCGTCGCCCAGACGTACGCCGTCCCCGACCGGCTCTGCGGCCGCAAGCGCCCCACCGGCGACACCCAGCCCGACAACGACAACAGCCCCGCCGGGCCCGGCCTCCGGCACGCGGCGCGCGAGGTGCCCGCCGCGCGAGCCGTACCGCCGGGCGCCGATCCGAAGCGCGAAGTCGTCCTGCCGTCCCACGCCCACTGACACGGAGGAGTCCCCCACCATGAACCGCTCCGTCCAGGCGCTCGCCGTCCTCGGGGCCGCAGGGCTGCTCCTGCCCTTCGCCCCCTCCGTGTCCGCGGCCTCGGCCGCTGCCGCCGCCGAGCAGGCCGTCCCCGTCCTCAACGGCGACTTCGCCGACCCGGTCATGAAGGGCGACGGCCCCACGACCGTCGGCATCGACCACTGGACCGGCCTCAACCAGCGCTACTCGCCCGCCGCTTCGGGCCGCACCGACGCCTCCCACGGCGTCGCCCTCCAGAAGGACGGCAACACCCTCCAGCAGCGGCTGCGCGGAGTCCGCGCGGGCGGCAAGGTCACCGTGAGGTACGAGGACAGCCCCGCCGTCTCCAAGGAGTGCACCGGGGAACAGGTCGTCGCGGGCCAGCCCTATGCCCTCGTCGGCTCCGGCGGCCCGGTGCAGGAGGTCACCACCGCAGGCGACCCCGACCGGGTGAAGGGCACGCCGGGCAAGGGACGTTGGACCGGTCGCGCCTACGTCTTCACCGCGAGCGAGAACGATCCGCTGCTCACCTTCACCTCACGCGTCACCGACTCCCGCACCCATGTGACCTGTTCACCGATGATCGCCCGCATCCGTGCGGTCGAGGTGCCGCCGGACGTCGACAAGACCGTCAGCAAGACCGCGCTCGGGACCTCGGAGGCGTACAAGGGCAACGACCGCGAGAGCACCCTCCACAACGCCGCCGCCGCCTGCAACGGCGAGAACGCCTGCACCTTCCGGCCCGACACCCGCACCTCCTTCCGCTACTACGACCGGGCGCGGGTCGTAGGCGAGGCCTTCGTCAACTGCACCCGCAACGCGCTGGAGCACTCCCGGCTCCTCTCGTACTCCGAGCGCGCGCACGACAGCATCTCCCAGACCTACGCCGACGCGGGCCTCGCGCTCAACGAGGTGGCCAGACTGCCCACTTCGGGAGACCGGACGGAGGACGAGAAGCGCCTCAAGGAGCGGCCGATGGCCGGCCAGTTCGCCCTGGCGTACGAGAAGGTCTGGCAGCGGCCCTGGCAGTGGTTCAGCAGCGACCAGCGCACGGTCGTGGAGAAGATCCAGCCCGGCGAGGTGAGCTGGGTCGAGATGCAGCCGAGCCGCGAGCGGGTCGAGGGCTGGTTCGTGAGCAAGAAGGACGACTACCGGCTGCACGTCGTCGTCGACGGACCCTCGCGGGCCGTGCCCGACCGGCTGCTCCAGCGCACCGGACCCATGTCGGAGGCCGAGAAGCAGCGCTGCGCGGCCGCCCGGCCCATGACCACCACCCCGGTCGGCGCGGACGCGCCCGCGAGCTCCAGCGACAAGGGTCTCCTCAAGAGCCCGGCGTCGAGGGTCGCGGGCGTCCGGGCCGGGCTCCGGAGCGTGCCGCTGAACTGACCGGAGCCGGTACGCGCGACCGGACCGATGCGAGCGCGGGGGGGCCCCCCCCCCCCCCCCCCGGGGGGGGGGGGGGACCCCGCCCCCGGCCCCCGCCCCCGACAACACCAACAAAGCGGGGCTGTTGGGGGTGTCCGTTCGCGAGAGGTGTACCTCGAACCCGCTTGGGTCAGGGACATGCTCCCGACCTGTTGCGGCCTCCCGCCGCCTCACCCCGCCACGGCGGTGAGGCGGCGCAGCACCTCGTCCCGGCCCAGCGCCCGGGCCACCGCGAACAGGTCGGGGCTGCGGGTGGCGCCCGTGAGCGCGACCCGCACCACGTTCGCGACCTCCCTCGGCGGGCCCGCCCAGCGCTCCGGCTCCCGGCGCCAGGAGGCCGTGTCCGGGGCGTGACCGTGTCGTCCCGCCAGTGCGCGGAGGGCGCCGTACCACTCCTCCGGCGTGGCCGCCCCGCTCCCCTCCCGCGCGAACTCACCGGCGATCCGGCGCACGAGCCCCGGCTCCAGGCCGCCGTAGCGGTCGTCGTCGGCCGCCGGAGGCAGGCCGAAGAGCTCCGTGAAGAAGAAGCCGTAGCGGTCGCGGAAGCAGGACCAGCGGTCCAGGTCCTTCCGGGCGGGCGCGCCCTCCGGCCGGCCCGCCGCCACCGCCGCCAGGGCGAGCCCCCGCTGCCGGGCGAGGACGGACCCGAGCTCCGGGTCGTACTCCTCCGCCCAGGCGAGGAGCTGGCCGTACAGCTCGTCCGGGGTGAGCGAGGCGATGAACTCCCTGCTCAGGGAGTGGAGTTTGGGCAGATCGAGCAGCGGCCCCGAGGGGCGCATCCCGTCGAGCCGGACAGGCGCCGCGAGCGCCTCGGCCGTGGGGACGTCCATGAGCCGGATGTTGGCGAGACCACGCAGATAGTGCTGGACGGCGGCCGGCGGATACCCGGCCGCCAGGTAGTAGTCCACCGACGCCTCGGGGTCCTTGCGCTTGCTGAGCTTGCGCCGCGAGGGCCCCTCGGCCTTCATCAGCGGCGCCAGATGCGCGTACGCGGGCGGCTCGAAGCCGAGCGCCGTGTGGAGCTGGAGATGGACCGGCGTCGAGGACAGCCACTCCTCGCCGCGCACCACCAGCGACACCCGCATCAGGCGGTCGTCCACGACATGCGCGAAGTGGTAGGTCGGCAGGGGTGGTTCCTCCTGTGACGACTTGAGCAGCACGATGTCGTTGCCGTTGTCCTGCATGGTGACGGCGGCGCGGATCCGGTCGGTGAACCGGACCCGTCCGGGGAACTCGTACGGGCAGCGGAACCGCACGACGTACGGCTCACCGGCCGCCATCCGGCGGGCCGCCTCTTCCGGCGCCAGCGTCCGGCACGGCGCCCACCGGCCGTAGTAGCCGATCGGGGAGCGGCCCGCGCGCTGCTCCTCCGCACTGCGGGCCAGCCGCTCCTTGTCGCAGAAGCAGGGGTACGCGCGGTCCTGCCGCAGCAGTTCACGCACATGACTGAGGTAGACGTCCCGGCGCTCCGACTGGAGGTACGGGCCCCACTCCCCGGCGCCGGCCGCCCCACCCTCGTCGGGCGCGAGCCCGAAGGCAGCGAGCAGCCGGGAGAACTCCTCCGCCGCGCCGGCCACTTGGCGTGACCGGTCGGTGTCCTCGACGCGCAGCACATGCACGCCACCCGACTGGTGGGCCAGGGCGCGCGCCACGGCAGCCGTGTAGAGGCCGCCGATGTGCAGATGTCCGGTGGGGCTCGGGGCGAAGCGCGTCACCTCGGCGCCCTCCGGCAGGACGCGCGGCCTGAACCGGCTTTCCCAGTAGGCCGGTTCCGGGAGATCGGGCGGGAACATCGCGTTGATGACGGAAAGGTCGAGCACGGTGGACTCCCTCCTGGGGTTCCTCGATCGATCCACCGTAGGCCGGTGACCGGCCGGATCGAGACGGGCGGAGGCGCGAGGCTGCGGAACTCCGAACCCACTTCGGTGCTGTGGGCCCCGAGCGGCGCGCACGGTCAGTAGCGTCCGGAGGACCGTTCCGTACGACGCGGACGGACGCGGAACAGAAAAGGGGTGTGATGGGCGGCACGCGCGCGGTGGCCCTGCTCGCTCTCGGCTCCTTCGCCATGGGGACCGACGCCTACGCCATGGCGGGACTGCTCCCGGACATCGGCGCCGACCTCCATGTCTCCGTCTCCCTCGCCGGGCAGTCCGTCACCGCCTTCACCCTCTGCTACGCCCTGGCCGCACCGCTGTTCTCGGCCGTTCTCGCCCGCTGGGGCACCCGGACGGTCCTGGTGACGGCCCTCGTGGTCTTCGTCGTCGCCAACGCCGGTACCGCACTCGCCGGTTCGTACGCCGGACTCCTCGGCACCCGGGCCCTGGCCGGTGCCGGCGCGGGCCTCTTCACCCCGGCGGCGGCCACGGCGGCCGTCGCGCTCGTACCGCCCGAGCGGCGCGGGCGGGCCCTCGGCCTGGTGCTCGGCGGAATGAGCGCGGGGACGGTCCTCGGCGTGCCGCTCGGGCTGCTCGTGGCCGCCGACTCGGGCTGGCGTACCGCCCTCTGGCTGATCACCGGCCTCGGCGCGGTCGCCCTGGCCGGGGTGGGCGCCGCCCTTCCGCCGGTACGCGGGGCCGCGGCGCCCTCGCTGCGGGCCCGGTTCGGCGCCCTGACCCGCCCCCGGGTCGCCGTGGTCGTCGCGGTCACCTTCACCCAGACCGTGGCCAGCCTCGGGCTCTACACCTATCTGCAACCGGTCCTGCACCGCGTCGCCGACATCGGCAGCGCCGTGCCGTACCTCTGGGTCTGGGGCATCGGCGGGGTCTGCGGCAGCTTCCTCGCCGGGACCCTCGTCGACCGGACCGGGCGGCCCGCCCTGCTCGCGGTCACCCTGCTGGGCACCCTCGGCGCCGCCCTGGCCCTGCTGCCGTGGACCGGAACCGTACCCGGCCTCGTCCTGCTGCCCCTGATCGTGTGGGGAGCGGTCGGCTGGGCCTTCGTCGTACCCCAGCAGCACCGACTGCTCGCGCGGGAGGGGGAAGGGGGAGCCGCCGCCGTCGGCCTCAACAGCTCCGCCACCTATCTGGGCGGCGCCGTCGGCTCCGCGCTCGGCGGCCTCGCCCTCGCCCACGGGCTCGACGCCCGCTGGCTCCCGCTCCCCGCCGCCGGGGTCGCGCTCGCGGGAGTCCTCCTCCACCTCACCGCGGTACGCGCGCTCGCCAGGCGCGAGGCCGGGGCCGGACACCGTGACAAGGACGGGGCCGGAGCCGCGGGCGCGACCGCGGCCGAGGCCCTGGAAAGGAACACGCCATGAAATTCGGCGTCAATCTGCCCAACTACGGGGCAGAGGCCACCCCCGACGCCCTCGCCGACTGGGCGCTGCGGGTCGAGTCGATGGGCTACCACTACGCGATGGTCTCCGACCACGTCGCGCTCACCCCGGACGTGCAGCACCTCTTCCCCGCCCCGTTCTACGACCCGTTCGCGACCCTCGCCTGGCTCGCGGGGGTCACCAGGACCGTGGGGCTCGGAACGACGGTGACGATCCTCCCGTACCGGCATCCGGTGCACACCGCACGCGTCGCCGCCAACATCGACCGGTTCAGCAACGGCCGGCTCGTCTTCGGCGCCGCCGCCGGCTGGGCCGCCCGGGAGTTCGCCGTCCTCGACGTCCCGTACCGCAAGCGCGGGGCGATCAGCGACGAGTACCTCGCCGCGATCAAGGCGTGCTGGGCGACCGAGGTGGCCTCCTTCGACGGCGCCCATGTCTCCTTCCGCGAGGTGCACACCGGGCCCCTGCCCGTCCAACGGCCCGGCCCGCCCGTCTGGGTCGGCGGCCACAGCTACGGAGCGCTCCGCCGGGCCGTCCGGCTCGGCGACGCCTGGCACCCCACCTCCGTCTCCGGCGACTGGCTCCTCGGCGTCGGACTGCCCGCGCTCCGCCAGGTCGCCGAGGAACACGAGCGGTCCGTCCCCGACGTCTGCCCCCGGATCAAACTCCGCGTCACCTCCCGGCCGCTCGGCCCCGGACGGCTGCTCGGCGAGGGCACCCGGGCGCAGATCGCCGACGACCTCGGACTCCTCCAGGACCTGGGCGCGCGGGCCGTCGTCCTCGACCCCACCTACCCCGGCGACCGGCGCGAGGCGGGGCGCACCGCCCGTGACCTCGACGTCCTCGAGGCACTGGTCAAGGAGGTCATCGACGTGGACGCCGGCTGCGTACGATGACCGAACGGCGGCAGCGGGAGGGGGCGCGTGACGTGACCGATCCGGACCTGCGGAAGCTGCGGGTGCTGAGGGAACTCAGCGAGCGCGGCACCGTCAGCGCGGCCGCCCAGGCCCTCCACCTCACCCCCCAGGCCGTGTCGCAGCAGATCAGCGCCCTGGGACGGGAGTTGGGCGTTCAGCTCACCGAACCGTCCGGCCGCCGGCTGCGGCTCACCGGGGCCGCGCGGATCGTGCTGCGGCACGCGGACGCCGTCTTCACCCAGGTCGAGCAGATGCGCGCGGAACTCGCCGCCCACCAGAGCGGCGAGCGGGGCGAGGTGGCGGTCGCCGGTTTCTCCACCACCCTCTCGGCGCTGATCCTGCCCGCCGTGGCACGGCTGCGGGAGACCCGGCCGCTGCTGCGGACCTCGCTGGCCGAGGTCGACCCGCCGGAGAGCTTCTCCCTGCTCCAGCGCGGGGAGACGGATGTCGTCATCTCCGCGGACACGACCCGGCCCGCGGCGGGCTCGGGCGGCTCGGGCCGCTCGGAGCGCTCCGGAAGTGAGGAGGGGCGCCTCGAAGGACCGCGCGACGGCCTGACCGGCGGTGCTTCCGGCGGTGCTTCCGGCGGTGCCTCCGGCACCGGCTCCGAGGAGGCTTCCGAGGGAGGCTCCGACGGGCGTTCCTCGGGAGGCTCCGGGGGCCGTTTCGACGGGCGGTTCCACCGGGTCGTGCTCTGCGACGACCCCTTCGACATCGCCCTCCCCACCGGTCACCGGCTCCTCGACAGCGAGCGCCTGCTCCTCGCCGACCTGGCCGACGAGACCTGGATCTTCGCCACCACCGGCCTCTGTCACGACATCGGCGTCGCCGCGTGTACGGCCGCCGGGTTCACCCCGCAGGCCTCCCACGCCATCGGCGACTGGGACGCCACGCTCGCGGCGGTGCGGCTCGGCCTCGGGGTCGCGCTCGTGCCCCGCCTCGCCAAGCCGGTCCCGCGGCCCGAGGTGACGATCCGCCCGTTCAGCGAGCGGGCGCCGTCGCGCACGGTCTTCGCGGCCGTGCGCGAGGGCAGCCAGACGTCCCCGGAGATCGCCGCCGTCCTCGACGCGCTGCGGGCGGTGGCCAGGGCGGCCGTCGCCGGCTGAGCGGGCACCGCGGGCGGAGCGTGGCGCACCGCCTCCACCTGCGGGAACGCGATTCGCCACGTCTGGTGGAAGGTACCGTCCATCAGACGTTGCTGGACCCCTCCGACCGCCGGTGCGAGGCTCGATCCCGTACCGCGGAGAGCTCCGCGCGTCCCCTCACCCTTCCTCTTCCAACTCCTTGCCGAGCCCTGTCTGCCTTCGGAGAGCGGGAACACCCATGTCCAAAGCCACCTACACGCGCCTGGCCGCGCTGAGCCTCATCTGGGGCTCCGTCTTCCTGTGGATCAAGATCGCCGGGTACGGCTTCTCACCCGTGCAGATGGTGCTGATCCGACTCGCCCTCGGGGCCGTCGTCATCCTCGCCATCGGCTACGCCAAGGGGCTCCGGCTTCCCAAGGAGGCCGCCACCTGGGGCCATCTGACCGTCGCCGCGCTGCTCGGCAACGCCATCCCGTGGACCCTCTACGCCGAGGGGGAGATCGACGGATCGAGCAGCGTCGCCGCGGTCGTCAACGGCAGCGCGCCGATCTGGACCCTGGCCGCCGCCCTGCTGCTCGGCCAGGAGAAGCGGGTCTCCGGCTTCAAGGCCGGCGGCGTGCTGCTCGGTCTCGGCGGCACCGCGCTGATCGCCTCGCCCTGGAACTCGTCCTCCGCCGGGACGGGTTGGAGCATCCTCTGCTTCGTCCTCGGCTCCATCAGCTTCGGCGCCAGCTTCGCGTACATGGGCAAGTACCTCGTGGGCAGGGGCATTCCGCCCCTGATGCTCGCCGGCGGACAGCTCGGCGCGGCCACCGTCCTCCTCCTGGTCGCCTTCCCGTTCCTCGGTCTGCAGACCATCACCTGGCGCACCGACTCGGTGATCTCCGTCCTCGTACTCGGCGTGGTCTGCACCGGCTTCGCCGCACTGCTCAACTTCGAGCTGATCATCAAGGACGGGCCCACCGTGGCCTCCACGGTCACCTATCTGATGACCGCCGTGGCCGTCGTCCTGGGTGCCGTCGTCCTCGACGAGCCCCTCGGCTGGACCGTGTGGCTCGGGGCGGTCGCGGTGCTCGCGGCCACGGGGCTGCTCCGGCGCAAGCCGCGCCCGGCGCCCGAACCGGCGCCCGAGGCCGCCCCCGTACCGACGGCGGCGGCGGCCGATTAGCCGCCCCATTCCCCCAGGAAATGCCGGGCCGCCGCCCGCAACATTGTGTTCATTCATGGGGCGGGTGTCGGGTGGTAGCGTCAGGAGTGGAAACACCCGGCCTTTATGGGGGAGTCGCACGTGGCTTTTGTGGTCGAACTCGTTTTCCGTGGCAATGAGACGGACCGGTTGAGTTTCGGAGAGGCTCACCGGACCTATTGGAAAAGGATGGCCGCGCGCGGCATCCTGCTCGGCGGCGGACCCTGGCGGGACGGTACCGGGGAACTCCTGGTCTGTGAAGCCAGGGATCGCGGCACGCTGTTACGGGTCCTCTACGCCGACCCGTACGCCCAGGCGCAGGTCGTCGGAGAGTTACGCGTCCGTGAATGGAACGCGGTCATGGGACATGTGGTGCTCGCCGGTCTGGAGCGGTCCACCGGTGGTGCCGGGACCCATGAGCGAATACGCGGGGGCGTCGCGGCGCCCACCCCGCCGGCCGTCCGTGAGGTGGCCGCCGTACGCGAGGAGATCGCCGTCCGTGAGGAACTGACCGCCCACGAGCGGCGCATCGCCACGATGATGCTCGACGGCCTGACCAACAGGCAGATCGCCGAGTCGTTCACGGTGTCGACCCGGGCCGTGGAACTGCACATCACACGTATCTACCGCAAGCTCGACATCCGCCGGCGCGCCCAACTGGCCGCCGCGATCGACCGGTTCGAGGCGGCGCTGGCCTGCTGATCCTTCCGCCGCCCGCCCGGGTGTCGTTCCTGCCCGTTCCCGTACGTATCCACTTGGGGGAGTTCACCATGCCGCTTGTCGAGATAACCGTCCCCGAGGGGGCCCTCTCCGAGGCCGCCGCGGAGGTCCTGCAGCAGCAGGTCGCCGACTCCGTGCTGACGGCCATGGAGCTGCCCCGCACGGACTTCTTCGCCGCCGCCACCTGGGTCTACGTCCGTGAGGCCGCCAAGGGGTTCGCCACCACGGGGGCAGGCACCGCCCCGGGCGTCCTCGTCGTGGTCACGCCCCTGGAGGGCTTCCTCACCCCCGACCGCAACGAAGCCCTCTCGGTCGAGGTCACCCGGCACGTCCAGGAGGCGACCACGCCCGACACCGTCGTCTGGCTGGTCGTGAACGAGATCCCGGAGGGGAACTGGGCCGTGAACGGCGGGCTGACCCGACGGGCGAAGATCGACGAATTCGTCGCCGAGGCCGCCAGGGCCGACTGAATTCACCTTTCCGTATTCCGTATTCCGTATTCCGTATTCCGCATTCCGGACGCCGCGGGGGGGGGGGGGGGGGGGGGGGGGGGGGGGGGGGGGGGGGGGGGGGGGGGGGGGGGGGGGGGGGGGGGGGGGGGGGGGGGGGGGGGGGG
>NZ_JBVHZJ010000046.1:0-65371 GCF_055574655.1 Streptomyces sp. NPDC029956
TGGGGTGTTGCCTTTGTTGGTCTGTTCTCGTTGCGTTTTTTTTTTTTGGTCTGTTTCGTCCTCTCCCGGGGGGGGGGGGGGGGGGGGGACCCCCCCCCCCCCCCCCCCCCCACGGTCGCCCGGCCTGGAGGATCCGGCCGGCCGGCAGTTTCCACTGTCGCAGCGCGGGCGAGCAGTCGTTCCATCGTCTCCACCGGCAGTGCGGGATGCGCTGCTGCGGCGTGGACGACCCTGGGGTCGGAGTTGGCCAGCAGGCCTTCGATGACGTCCGGCGGCGAGGCCGGGTGCACCGCGATCCGGCGGAGCGTCCTGCTCGCGGATCCGGTGTCGATGGCCATCCGGCGGAGCAGCTGGGCGGGGCAGCCGGGGTTCTGAGCGAGGGCGCTGTACACGGGTGGTCCGTGGCGGTCGGCCATGTCGGTGAGTTGTCGGTCGGTGAGCCCTGGGTTCGGTGCGATCGTGCGGGCGACGCCGATGTCCCGGTCTGCGGCGAGGCGGTCGGCGAGCGTCGCGGGAAGGTCCGGGCGGGCGGCGGCGAGGGCGCGCATCTGGGCCACGCGGCTCGTGGCCAGTGCCTGGAGTTCGGCTTCGGTCGCGGTCAGAATCCGCGGCAGCGGCCCGGCAGGGAGCCGTCGGCGGCCCGCGAGCGCGGTGAGGTGGGAGAGCGGTACCGACGCGTTCTCCGCGGCAGCCCGGCGGACGCCGGGATCGGGGTCCTCTGCAAGCTGGAGGATCAGCTGTTCACCGATGCCGGGGTTGCGGGCGAGGGTCGCCCGTACGAGGGGCGCTGGATGGGTGGCCAGGCGGGCGTGGAAGGCGGCCGGAAGGTCGGTCCGCTCCGCGATCTCAGCCGGTGTCCAGTGCTCCTCGGCATCGAGGAATTCCTCGAGCCCGGCGGTCGGCACGGCCGGGCTGGCGGCGGCGGCCAGCCGTATCCTGCGGATGCCCGGGGAATGGTCGGAGCAGCGTTCGGCGCGACGGTGGCATGCTCCACAGCGCGTGGGTGCCGGGCTGACGCCGTCGGCCAGGAGCGCGGCGAGCAGTGCGGGCGGGGTGTGGTCGTTGAGCGCGAGGCGCTCCCGTACCACGACGTGGGGATGGTGGGCGAGTTCCACTGCGAGGTCGTACGGCAGTTCGGACGACTCGGCCGCTGCCTCGGCGACGTACGGGTCGGGGTCCCGGGCAAGGGCGGCGAGGACGTCGCGTGGCAGGCCGGTGGCGGAGGAGGCCAGCCTGCCCCGGACTTCGGGGTCGTGGTGCACGGCCAGTTCTCGCACCACCTCGGCCGGTGCGATCCCGGCCTGGGCTGCGGCCAGCAGGAAGGAGGAGTCGTGCCGCGGCACCTCGGTCCAGGGGATCTTGCTGCGCGCGATCAGGGACTCGACATCGACGTCGTCGTGGGCCAGCAGGATGCGCACCTGGCGCTCGGACACGTCATCGCGATACGTCAGAGCGAGACGGACGTCTTCGTCGCCGGTCGTCGCCAGCAGTTCGAACAGTCGCTCCGGGAGGGCCGGGTTGGCCGCGATCCCCTCCATGACGTCCTGCACCGGATCTCCCCCGCACGCATCTGAATCCTCCGTCGCCCTCGTAGCCCGGGTGCGACGCCGAGCCCGACCGGGGAAGCAGTCCTCGCCGGGATTCGAACCCGGGTTTCCGGCTCCGGCGAACCGGCGACCGGTGTCCTCGGCCGCTGGACGACGAAGACCGCGTCGGCAGCGTACGAGCTGGAGCAGGTGCACCGCACCGCGATTTCGATGTCAGCACCCGGTGGGCGGACATCCCGCGGAACCGCCCGGCCGGCGCGGCCTCGGCTCCTGCTGCCTGCAGGAGCATTCGACGACGGCGTGCACGGCTTCGGATCGAGCAGCTGAGCCGTGGGACGCAGTCTGCGCGAGCCGGTTCACGTCTGCTCCGGGAGCCGTGTGCGGGCGATCAGCCCGCGTCGGACAGGCTGTGCCACCAGTGACCGCATCCGTCGGAACAGAACCGCTCACGGCGCCGTGCGTCGGCGATCGCGAGTACGGAGATCAGGAGGCGGAACGCCTTGTGGCGTTCGTCGAGGGGCCTGAGGCCGGCGATCTTCCCGAGCTGTTCATCGATCCGGCCTCGGGTGATGAGCACCGCAGGCGTGTGTGTCGGGCGCAGGCCGGCACGGTCGACGCTCTCGGGTCCGTCTTCGGCGACTGCGCGGGCCTGGATGCAGTGATGCACCAGGAATCGCAGAGTCTGGGCCTGCTCCTCCGGGGCGAGGTCACCGAACCATGCGATGCCTTGGGACATCGGGCGCAGCTCCTGCGCGAGTTCGTTGAGGATGACGTCGCGTTCGTTCACGACCGGCTCCCGCGGGACCGGCGGCGCTTCGCGAGCTGCCGGCTGCGCGTCGAGAACGATGTCCACGGCCACGCGCGTTCCCGGAGTCGCCCTGCCCAGGGTCTGGAAGAAGCCATTGGGTCAGCGAACCCATTCCTTGAGGATGTCGGCAACCTGCCGGACGTCGACCCGGCCCTCGGCCACCCGCTCGACGAGGTCGATCGCCTCTTCGGCCGTCACGTCGACCGGGTACCCGCAGGCGTGGAGGTAGGCAGCCGCGACGACCACGCCGTACAGCTCGTTGGAGTGCTCCAGGGTGGGGACGCGGACGAGCTGTTCCAACAGTGCGGCCGCCCGGTGGTGCGGGCGCTCGTAGACCGGGACGTCCATGACGCGGAAGGCGTGACGGGCGCGGGCGGCTTCGAGGGCGCCCCAGTCGGAGATCTCCGGGTCGCCGGGGATCTCCTGCTGGGCGATGTCGAGCAGCCAGGAGAGATCGACGGTGAGAATCATGCGCAGGCCGGGCTCAGGCCGCGTCGGCGCCGGCGGGGCGACCGAAGTGCTTCGCGAAGGCCTGGCCGTGCTGGGTGACGAAGGACCGGGCGCCTTCGACGAACCGCGCGCGGGTCAGATCGGCGTCCAGGACCCGGCCCGCGTAGTCCTCGGCGGGCACGTGCTTCTCGGCTGCGACACGCTCCAGCGCCTCGTACGCCTCGTCGCTGATCTCGATCCTGATTTCCCGCGCCATGGGTACCACGGTAGCGGCCGCAGGCCCGCAGCGGCAGGGGAAGCCTCGCAACCGTCCGAGAACCCGGAGGCAGTGGCCCCGGCCGAGCCTCCGTCGGGCCCGGAGCCCGGAGCTCCGGGCTCCGGGCTCCAGGCTCCGGGCTCCGGGCTCCGGGCTCCGGGCTCCGGGCTCCGGGCTCCGCGGGGGATGATGGGGGCGGAAAGACGGAACACGAGATCAGGAGCTTCGATGGCGAAGCGGGTTCACCAGCCCCGTGAGGACGCGGAGTTCGACTTCATCCTCAAGATGAGCGCAGGCCCGGTCCTCGCGTACTTCACCGGGACATGGCCCAAGGCCATCGAGCCCTGCCGGGCGATGGACCTCGTCGTCGGGGGCATCGCCGACGACTACGCGGGCCGCCTCACGGCCGTCCGGGCCGACATCACACGCTGTCCGCTGGCGACCGAGCGGTACGGGATCACCGGAGCCGCCTCCTACGTCCTGCTGAAGGACTGTGAACCGGTGGCGCACGGTATGGGGCCTTCGACCACCGCCGAGCTGCGGGAGCTCCTCGACAGCCACCTCTGACACCCGGCACCCGACACCCGGCCCGACACGGTTGACCCGGCTCGCCGACCTCGGCCGCGAAGCAGCGCTTGTCTCCCAGAAGCCCACTCAGGTCAGGAGCATCGCAGTTCCCCTCATCGCTCACCGCCCCTTTACCACGCCTTGGAGCCCCGCCTCGGAGCCCCAGCTCGCGCGCCGGGCAGGCGAGCTGGGGCCGCGTACACTGCGTTGGCGTGCCCCGACGCCGACGGCTGACCCACGTGGACACGTCGTCACTCTCCGCCGAAGGCCCCGCCGCTGGGCCGTGTCGCCGCTCAGGGGTTTCCGTACTCGTACCGCACGCAGCCCAGGAGCCCGCCCATGCACCACTTCGATGTCGAGACGCTGACGCCGGGCCGGTGGCGCAACGGCGGCGGCGCGACCAGGGAGATCGCCTCCCGACCCGTGGGCGCCGAGGATTTCGGATGGCGCGCGAGCGTCGCCGACATCGACCGGGACGGGCCGTTCTCGGCGTTCGCCGGGGTCGACCGGACACTCACCCTCCTTGCGGGCGACGGTGTCCTGCTGACGTCTCCCGGTGTGTTCGAGCGGCTTCCTGCACGGCCGGGCGAGCCGGTTGTGTTCTCCGGTGACCTCGCGCTCTCCGCCGAACTCACCGGAGACGGCTGCCGGGTGCTGAACATCATGGTGCGGCGCGCGCACTGGACGGCTCGGGTGGAGCGGGTTGCCGGGGAGGTCGTGCCACCGTCCGGGCGCGCCGGGGTGTTCTACGTCCTGCGCGGCCGGTGGCAGACGGGCGAGAACGGGCATGCCCTGGCGCCCGGCCAGGGCGTGTGGTGGGACGAAGACGACAGCGCGCCGGCGAAGGGGATCGCACCGCTTTCGCCCGACGCCGTGGCTTTGTGGGCGGATCTCACCCCGATGGGGTGACAGGATGCCGGCCCGTCAGTCGTTCGGCGCCGTCGTCGATGACCTCCACGCCGGAGGTCCGCGCTTGCACCCTGCCAGACGTACCGGGTCCGCACGGTGGGCGGCCGACGGCGCCTCCGACCGGATGATGCTCGTGGGCCAGGCGGACGCGGGCCCGAGGTCCGACGACATCTACATCTGCCGGCCTGTTCAGGGGCCGTGGAGTTCGGTCTCCCAAGCCTGGAACGGAGGATCGGCCTGGTAGCTCTGGTCACAGTGGGCGCGGATCCACTGCGCGGCACGGTACTGAGCGTCCCCTTCGTTCAGTACCGTGCCGTTCGCGTCGACCTGAAGCACATTGCAGTAGATCGCGAAGACCTGCTCCAGCGGTGAGCCGAACTGAAAGAGAGCCGGACGGTAGTCGATGCCGTCGAGCAGATCGACGTCGACGGTGCCATTCGCCAAGTAGAAGGCGAAGAACCGAAGTGAAGCGCGCACGTCGACAGGTAGATGTCCCATCGACACATCATGCACGGTGTTCACGCTGGACCTGACGTGATTCTTGCCCGGGTGGCCGTTCACGGCAGGCGTCTACTCCGGCGACGACCGCGG
Organism: Streptomyces sp. NPDC029956; assembly: GCF_055574655.1. Classification (NCBI taxonomy): domain Bacteria; kingdom Bacillati; phylum Actinomycetota; class Actinomycetes; order Kitasatosporales; family Streptomycetaceae; genus Streptomyces; species Streptomyces sp. NPDC029956. The sequence continues at coordinate 5,129 of NZ_JBVHZJ010000046.1, forward strand.
CCGAGGCCGAGGCCCAGGTGCGCTGGTTTCCGAGGGTGAGTCCGCACCGGCTCAGGCCGAGTTCGAACTGGCCCCGGCCCCGGCGCTTGACCGTGACAGGCCTTCAGGAATGGGCTGATCGGCTCAGCGCGGTGCGCGGTGGGAATCGCCGTACTCCAGGGATTCGGCATCCTCGGTAACGTGGCCATCCACCGCATGGAGCGACCATGCACCCGGCCGGTCCGCACCCGGGCCTCCGGCGGAGAGTAGCGAGGCCGCAATGAGTGAACTGACGAAGCCCGAGATCGACCGTCCCGCAGGTGAGCCTCCCGCCGAGCTGACCATCCGGGACCTCATCATCGGGGACGGGGCCGAGGCGAAGCCCGGCAACGTCGTCCAGGTTCACTACGTCGGAGTCACCTTCGAGTCCGGAAAAGAGTTCGACGCCTCCTGGGACCATGGCCGGCCCTTCAAGTTCGCCGTGGGCGGCGGCAAAGTCATCAAGGGCTGGGATCGAGGGATCAGGGGAATGAAGGCCGGCGGACGACGCGAGATCGTCATTCCTCCGCGCCTCGCCTACGGCAAGCAGTCGCCCTCACCGCTCATCCCGGCCGGCTCCACGCTCGTCTTCGTCGTCGACCTCCTCACCGTCACAGCTTGAGACAAGCATCTCCTGCCGCCCATCCCCTCCCCGGACCCGATGCCGGACAGCAGCCGCTCGGCGCCGCCAGGCATGGGAGCGGTCAAGCTGCCGGTGGAGGCGGAGCTGAACGGTGAAGCTGGATTCCACGAGTGCGGGCGCCGCCCTGCTGCTGCCGTCCAGCAGTCGACCACGGTCAACGCATCACGGACAAAAGGCCGGGAGCGAACGTGCCGCATGTGGCACGCTTGCCGGATGGCAGAGAGCGACGCGGAACGCGCGGTGGAAGGCTGGATCTGGAACGAGAACGTCCAGCCGTTCCTGACTCTCCTGGCGCGTTTCGCCGGGTACGACTTCGACGACACTGATTGGCAGGCGGTCGAACTCGGCCTTGAGACCACCGATGATGAACGCCCGGATCGCTGGTACAGCTATCCGCTCCTCGGTTCAGACCAGCGACTCGACGTGCGCCTTGCGCAGGCCACGGGTGGCGATGAGGTCTCTGTGCGCGTGGCGGGAACTCTCGACCCTGAGCTCCTGCTGAGGGCGGACACTCTGATCGCGGCCTTCGCCACCAGGGTCGTGGCGTGAGGCGAGCACGCGCCACAGCCGTCACGGCCGGGTGGGAATCCGGGTCCGGAGGAGACGGTCCGGCACCGTCCGCAGTCTGAGCAGCCGCGTCCCGCCCACCGCATGCGGCGGCTCAACCACACGACCGGACGCCGCCCGCTCGGTCGATCACAATCGACCGCAGCCAGCCTCTCGCCTCACTTGGTCGCCGATTGAACGGTACGAGGGTGTGGGGCGCCCGAGGGCATGACCGGGCCCCGTCGACCGTCAGGTCGGCGGAGGCCCGGTGAACGTGAAGCTCAGCAGGTGGTCAACTGATCGGCCCTCACGTCGAACTCGACGCAGCCTTCACGTGACTCGACTCCCCATGGAGTGACGGAGATCCTGACCGCGTTCGTGGTGCCCGAACTGCCGACGCCGTCGAGGACGTCGCAGAGGATTCGTACCTCGACGGGATAGCTGGAGTCGGGGTGCAGATCCTCGCCGCCGAAGCGCGACCACTTGTCGATGAAGGTCCACTGCCTGTGGTGGGCGTCTGTGAAACGGACCTCGACGACGCCGGGCTGGGGTTCGTCATCGACCCATCGGACAGCTTCACACCGCAGAAAGACCATGGGCACACTCTGCCACCTGGGCCCCGCAGCCGGCACCGGGTTCAGGCCGCCGGCAGCGGGGGCCCGAACGGGAACCCCCTCGGCTCCGGTGGGGTCCCGTTCCGGGGCGCGCCCTCGTCCCTCGTCCTACAGATCCCGTCCGAGAAGAGCCGAGCCCGCGTGTGCATCGTTCCCGTCGAGGCATTTGCCCTCATGGACAGGGGTCACGACTCCTCGGCCTCGGAGTCGGCGGAGACCGGGACCGCTCTTCTTCTGCGGTACACCACGACCCCGCACACCGCGAGGAGGAGCGCTGCCACGGCGGACACCCCGAGAGCCGTCTGCTCGGCGAAGAGCCTTCCCAGCACTTCGAGCGCCCCGAGCCCCGCGGTCGCGTAGATCACCGCCCAGGCCGCTCCGCCCACGAACAGGGCGGGGAGGTAGCGAGACAACGGCATGCGCATGCTGCCCGCAAGAAAGTTGGCTGCGGTCTGGAAGCCGACGGTCAGGAACGAGACGGCAACCACCGGCGCGCCCCACCGCTGGATCGCCCGCTCTGCGCGCACGAACTTCGCCGAAGAGATCCGCCCCGCGAACCTGCTGCGCCGGGCACCGGCGCCGGCGAGCCACCCGACGGCGAACGTCCCTCCGGCGCGAAGCAGGACGATGACATAGAGGGCACCGGCCGTGAGCGCGATCTTATCCACGGCGCCTCGTCCCGGGCGCCGGGACGAGCCCCGCGCCCCACGTCACTCGCGCGGGGCGTCCCGCTTCGCCGGACGCACGAAGTGCACGAGCTCGCTCGCTGTCTCTCACCTGCGTCCTGCCTCTGCCCGTTCCGTCTTCTGGGTCCCGCCTGAGGCGCCGGAACCCGAGCCCGCGCGCCCGGATCTGCATGTCAGGCAAGGTCACCCTAACCTAAGGCCCAGGTGGCGGATACGGTGCCACCGGGCCACCCGAGGAACGACAGGCGCTGTCGCGGTCACCGACTCCGGCCAGACCCTCCACAGCGTAGGCCGCTGCGGGCGCGTCAAGGGCCTCGCCCTGGACTATCGCCGCCGCCCTCGCCGGTTCCCCAGGGGTGTGCCTGCGCTTGCTCGACCTGCATGGCCATGGGTGCCACCGCGTGAACGCTCCAGCTCGGCGAGGTAGACGTGGCGTAGGCGTGTCGCAGAGCGGCCTCGGCGAAGCCCGCCGACAGAGCAGGAGCAGACGCCAGGCACACGTCGCCGCAGCTCCCCCGTCGCCGCCGACAAGCTCCTGTACGCGCTCCGGCAACCGTGCCATGATCCACCCGCGGAGGTGCCGCCGTGTGCCGCGAAACCTTCGGCGATCCGGCGTGGCCGCTCGGCCGACCGACCGCGATGCCGTCTACTCGTCGTGGCCCTGCGCGGCTGCCGTGGCGCCCGCGGTCGCTGCCGCACGTCTCCGTACCAGTCATCCAAGAGAGGCCACGCGTTGAAGGTGATCCTGTTCGGGGCGTCCGGCATGGTCGGCCAAGGTGTGCTGCGCGCCTGCCTGGAGGACCCCGCAGTGACCGAGGTCCTCGCCGTCGGCCGCCGGCCGCTGGGTCGCACCGCACCCAAGCTCCGCGAGGTGCTCCACTCCGACTTCACCGACCTCACCCCGGTCGCGGACGACCTGGCCGGGGCCGACGCGTGTTTCTACTGCCTGGGCGTCTCCGCGGCCGGGCGCGACGCCGCCGAGTACGAGACCGTCACCTACACCTACACGCTGGCAGCCGCCCAGGTGGTCGCCGCCGGCAACCCCGGTCTGACGTTCGTCTACGTCTCCGGAGAAGGCACCGACAGCACCGAACAGGGCCGCTCGGCCTGGGCCCGCGTGAAGGGCCGCACCGAGAACGCCCTCCTGGCGATGGACATGCACGCCTACGCCTTCCGGCCGGGATGGATCCAGCCCGTCCACGGCGAGACATCGAGCACGCGCTGGTACCGGGTGATGTACCGCCTCACCTCATGGCTCTACCCGGTGGTCCGCCGCGTGGCCCCGCGCTACGTGACCAGCACCGAGCAGGTGGGCCGCGCGATGCTCGCCGCCACCCGCCTCCACGGCGCCGAGCCCCACGTCCTCCGGACCCCCGAGATCAACCGGCTCGCTGCCTGAACCATCCGGGCGAGGGCGTACGCCGTGCGATGCTCGGCATCGCCCATCCGCATGCGCGCCACGACTGACCGCACGCGACCGGAACACGGTCCGTTCAGGATTCGGTGGGCAGGAGCTGGACCAGGCCGACCCCGTTCTCCTCGCCCACATCGGTCTGCGTGGCGCGGACCCTCCAGCGGCCGGCGGGCAGCGGGACCGATGCCACGGCGGGCATCCCGCCGTTGGGATACTCGATGCCCACGTCAGAACCGGCTTCGGCAGAGTCCATGAGCACCGCCGGACCGTCCGAGACCCAGGTGCCGCACTCCTCCCACTGTGTGGCCGGGTCTGCGAGGACAGCGTCTGCCGCGGCGCGCAGTCCCGCCTCGGTTTCAGCGGCGAGCCACCGCAGGAACGCTCGGTGCTGGGGCAGATAACAGCTGGTCGCCGGCTCGTCCCCCAGTACGAGTGCCTGCGCACCGTTCTCGTCGATGGGGATCGCACCGGCCAGATCGTCCACCGCGCAGGCCCGGTCGTAGTCGTCCGGAGCGGTGGCGTCTCCCGCCGTAAGACCGCTGCTCTCGGTGCACCCGCCCCAGGAGGCCAGGGCGGAGACGGGAACGACGATCAGAGGGCCGCCCATCGACTCCACCCATACAGGGGAGGGGGAGGCATCGTCTGCGGCGGATGAAGAGGTGATCATGCAGTCAGTGTGCCCCGCCCGCTGACAACGCCCACGCGCTCATCGGAACCCGGCGCGGAGAGAGACTGCTCGACCGTTCCCCGGTGCCGAGCGGCGTCGCGGGGGGCCTCGGACGTCACCGCGGGGTTGCCCCGTACGACGGTACGCACGGCCTCGGGGTCACGTCCGTCGGCCACCGCGATCTGTCCGGTCCAGTACCCGCGGAGGTCGGGCGGCGCCGGGGCGGTCGTCCCTTCTCGCGGTCCTCCGTGTGGGCCTGCCTCCCCGAGGACGCGTCGGCGCGCCTCGTGTGTCGCACGTTTGCCCGTGAGGCGCAGTGGAAGAGTTGAATCCGACGACCGGCCGGCCGCGTCGCGGCGGTCCGGGCGGCCGGACCTCCTCGACGCCACGACTCGAACGGGAGTCATCTGTTGCGCTTCTACGCCCAGACACCCACACGTCGGAACCTCCAGGTGCTCGCGGACCTGATCGCCGTGGCCCTGATCGCCGTCGCGGTGTGGGCGGCCCTCGTCGTCCGCGAGACGATCATGCTGCTGGCTGAACCGGGTCGCCGGGTGGAGAGTTCCGGTGACCGCCTCTCCGAGGAGCTCGGCAAGGCGGGAGAAGCGGCGTCGGACGTGCCCTTCATCGGTGGCGTCCTCCAGAAGCCCCTCCAGGCCGCGGCCGACGCCGGCTCCGGATTCTCCGACGCGGGAGTGTCGCTCCAGGAGACCGTCAGCCAGGTCGCCAACGTGGTCACGACGGCCCTCATCGTCCTTCCGGTGTTCTTCGTCCTGCTGCTGTGGCTCCCGCCGCGCCTCCTCTGGATCCGGCGCAGCAGCACCCTGCGCCGTCTCGCCGAGGCTCCCGGAGGCGCCGATCTGCTCGCCCTGCGCGCCCTCACCGGTCCGCCGGGCGCACTCGCCAGACTGACGGCACCGCCGGGCGGCTGGGCCGACGCCTGGCGTCATGGGGACCGGGGGGCGATCGCCGACCTCAGCGCGGTCACGCTCAAGCACGTGGGGCTACGACCGTGAGCAGCAGCCGCGGGACTTCGGGGCGGGTGCCCCTGCCGGTGACGGTGGCGGTGGCGGTGGCGGTGGCGGTGGCGGTGGCGGTGACCGTCACGAGATCGACCGTGGTGACGGTGAGCGCTTCACACGGCGGCGGTCGATGCCTCAGCGGGGAGGGCCGGCAGGACAGACGAGGACGCGGTCGAGATGACCTCGTCGAGGACGTCGCGTGAGCGGATCAGGTCCGCGATCGTGCGGTCGATGCGTGCGCGTTCCGCGAGGAGCTCCTCGACCAGCCTCGGTGTCGCGATCTCGCTCGGCGCGCCGTCCGCGTCCCGCATGCAGGGCAGCAGCCGCGCGATCTTCTTACTGCTGAGCCCCGCGGCGTACAGCGCCTGGATGCGGATGACCCGGTCGACCGCCCATTCGCCGAAGTCGCGCTGCCCTCCGGACGTTCGCTCGGACGACAGGAGACCCTGCGCCTCGTAGTACCGCAGCGACCTGTCGCTCACCCCGCTGCGCCGAGCGAGCTCACCGATCCGCATTCCCCACCCCTGTCGGCCGTTCTCCGCCTTGCACGTGACACCGGTGTCAACTTTTACCGTACGGGCATGACGAACGCACCGGTGGCATCCCGCCTCTTCGACTCCGCCCTCCTCGGCCCGCTGGAGCTTCCCAACCGCCTGGTCATGGCGCCGATGACCCGTAACCGCGCCACGGCCGACGGCGTCCCGCTGCCCCTCATGGCCACCTACTACGCCCAGCGTGCCTCGGCCGGCCTGATCATCGCCGAGGCCTCCACGCCGAACGCCGTCGGCCAGACCTACCCGAACATCACCGCGATCCACGACGACGCCCACGTGGCCGGATGGCGGCAGGTCACCGACGCGGTGCACGCCGCCGGTGGGCGGATGTTCCTTCAGCTGCAGCACGGCGGCCGGGTCGGGCATCCCGACACCAGCGGACTCACGCCCGTCGCTCCCTCGGCGATCCCTCTGCCCGAGGCGATCCACACGGCGAGCGGGCTCCGTACCGCCGTCACCCCGCGGGAGATGACCGACGAGGAGATCCGCGCCACCTTCGTCGACTTCGCCGCTGCGGCCCGTAAGGCCGTCGACGCCGGCTTCGCCGGTGTCGAGGTGCACGCCGCCAACGGCTACCTGCTGCACCAGTTCCTCGCCAAGGGCACCAACCACCGCACCGACGCGTACGGCGGCTCGGTCGCCCACCGCATCCGCTTCACCGTCGAAGTGGTCCGGGCGGTCGCCGACGCGATCGGCCCCGACCGGGTGGGCGTGCGCCTCGCACCGGGCCTGTCCGTCAACGGCATCGAGGAAGGCGACACCGAGGACATCTACCCCGCTCTCGTCGCCGCCCTCAACGACGTCGGTCCCGCATATCTGCACATCGTGTTCGCCGACCCGGACCAGCCGCTCTTCCACGACATCCGCAAGGCCTGGCGGGGCACCCTGGTCGCCAACCCCGTACTCGGCTGGGGCCGCCCCCTCCCCGCCGACGGCGGCCGGCACGCCGCCGAACGCCTCCTCGCCGCCGGAGCCGATCTCATCTCCCTTGGCCGCCCCTTCCTCGCCAACCCCGACCTCGTCGAACGACTGCGGACCGGCGCCCCCGTCAACCCCGTCCGCGAGGAAGGCCTGATGTACACGGGCGGCGAGAACGGCTACACCGACTACCCCACCCTTCCGCGCATCACGGCGACCGTCGCCTCGCCGCGTGCGCACGCGGATCGCCGGTAGGTCGCGCTCCCCGTTCCTCTCGGCAAGGAACTCACCGATTCCGGGTCAGGCGACGACCTCCCGGCGCCCGGATGCCTTCCGGGTCTTCACTCCCCCGACCACGAGTGCCAGCCCCACCCCGACGATGCCGAGGTAGGCGACGGACGGAAGGTCGACGACCTTGTGCAGCCAGCCCCACTCCGTACCGAAGAGGGTCCGCGAAGCGAAGCTGACAAGCCCCTGGGCTCCTGCGACGTAGCCGATGCTTTCGACGGTGTATCCGATGGTTGTTCGCACGGATCAACCCTCTCGCGGCCGTGCCGCAAGATCGTCCTCCGCAGGGCCGAGAACGCCGTAGGCCAAAGGATGCAGCACGGGGCTGAGTCGGTTGCGTGGGCTGCGGAAAAGGAGAGGCGGCGGCGACGGGTCGTTGGCAGGATGTCCGCGCTCTGCACCCACTGGGAAAGGAACCGCCGACCGTGGCTCGTGCCATCACTCTGATCCGCTCCGCCGCACTCTCCGACGTCGCCGAGTACGCGTACGCCGCCACCGCACCCGCCGAGTCCCGCCTGATCTTCCTGGCCGGGGCGTGTCCGCTGAACGACGACGGCTCGACGGCGGCGGTCGGGGACTACGCGGGCCAGGCGTCGAAGGCCGTTGAGAACATGCGGGTCGCTCTCGCCGCCGCCGGCGCGTCGCTCCAGGACGTCATCAGCACACGGGTCCTCGTCGCATCGTCCCGGCAGGCGGATCTGGTAGCCGCCTGGCAGGTCGTCCGGAACGCGTTCGGTGACCACGACGTACCGAGCACCTTGATGGGTGTCACCGTGCTCGGTTACGACGACCAGCTCGTCGAGATCGAGGCCGTCGCCGCCGTACTGGATCAGTAGGACCCGTTGTTCTGCCATCAGTAGGACCCGTTGTCCCGCGATCAGTGGGACCCGTTGTCCTGCCGTCGCTGCGGTCATGGGCCGCCGGCCGTCACGAGGTGTGCCGGGCGCCTCGTGAGGTGACCGTCCCGTGCAGCGCGGCCAGGCCGTCCCGGTAGATGCCGTGGAAGAGGGCGACGGCCTCGTCGTCGCCGACGCCGTCCGGTGTGAAGGTGCCGGTCCACTCCACGCGGGCCGTCGCCTGGTCCGGTCCGGCGTGGACGCTGAGCGTGGAGAGGTATCCGGTGACGGGGAACGGGGCCTGGAGGATGGAGTAGCTGTAGCTGCGGGCCTTGTCGTCGAAGGCCTCGAGTCGTTCGACGATCACGCCTCCGTCCTCGTTGCTGAGGGTGCGGACGCGGCCTCCCTCCTCCAGACGGCTGGTGGGGATGTAGGGCAGCCATTCCGGGAGCGAGTCGAAGCCGCCGATGAGCTGCCAGACGCTGTCCGGGGACGCGGGGATGTCGATGGTCGCGGTCGTGGTGGCCACGGGGTCTCCTTGGGTTCGGTGGGGGGCGAAGATCAGAAGATCTCGGCGGATGCCCGGGGGTATCCGGGGGACCTGGGATACCGGGGGATATCCGGGACAGGCCTGTCGGGCGGTGGGGAGGAAGGTCAGGCGGTGGGTGCCGGCGCGGGGGCGTCACCCGCGATGAGACCTTCGGCGCGGAGTTCGGTCCAGAACGCGGAGGGGATGGTCTCCTTCAGCGCGGCGACGTCCTCCGCGATGCGGCTGGGCTTCGTGGCGCCCGGGATCGCGGCGACCGTCGCCGGGTGCGCGAGGGAGAACTGCAGGGCGGCGGCCTTGATGCCGACGCCGTGGCGACCGGCGACGGCCTTGATCTGCTCGACCTTGTCGATGACGGCCGCGGGTGCCTTCTGGTACTCGAAGTGGGTGCCCCCGGCGAGGATCCCCGAGCTGTAGGGGCCGCCGACGACGATGTCGACTCCCTGTTCCGCGGCGGCGGGGAGCAGGCGCTGCAGGGCGCGGTCGTGGTCGAGGAGCGTGTAGCGGCCGGCGAGGAGGAACGCGTCGGGCTTCGGCTCGTCGAGGTCGAGGGTGAGTTCCAGAGGCTCTACGCGGTTGACTCCGAGGCCCCAGGCCTTGATGACGCCCTCGTCGCGGAGCTGCTGGAGGACGCGGAAGGCGCCGGTGCGGGCGGTCTCGTACGCGGCCAGCCACGCGTCCCCGTAGAAGTCCTGCGCGACGTCGTGCACCCACACGATGTCGAGGCGGTCGGTCCTGAGTCGCTTCAGGCTGTCCTCGATGGAGCGCAGCGTGGCCTCGGCGCTGTAGTCGTTGACCATCTTGTGAGGGCGTCCGTGCTCGAAGAGGCCGCCCTTCTCGCCCAGGTCGCGGGCGGCCGGGTCCTCGACCTCGTCGAGGACGAGTCGGCCGACCTTGGTGCTGAGGACGAACTCGTCGCGGGGGTGCTGGGCGAGGACCTCGCCCAGGCGGATCTCCGAGAGGCCCGCGCCGTAGAAGGGGGCGGTGTCGAAGTAGCGGATGCCCTGGGTCCAAGCGGCTTCGACGGTGGCCGCGGCCTCGTCGTCGGGGATGGCGCGGAACATGTTGCCGAGGGGGGCGGTGCCGAAGCCGAGGGCGCCGGGGAGGAGGGCTGCGATGGTCATGAAAGATCCTTTTGACTTGGAATGCGAAAGATCGTCGGTGATCGACTGATCCGTCGGCCTTGTGCTTCCGAGGTTAGGATCCGTACATGAGACTGTCCAAGACTTACTCGGGCTCACTTCAGTCCTTCGAGGTCACACGTGCTTGACCTGCGACAACTCCGCTATTTCGTGGCCGTCGCCGAGACGGAACACGTCGGACGGGCAGCCGAACGGCTCCACATCTCCCAGTCGCCGCTCAGCCGGCAGATCGCCCAGCTCGAGAAGAACCTGGGCCTCGCCCTCTTCGAGCGCAGCCAGCAGCGCATCCGGCTGACCTCGGACGGCCACGTCTTCCTGACCGAGGCCCGCGCCCTGCTGCGGCACGCGGACCGGCTGGAGAACCTCGGCCGACGGCTCGGCCGGGGCGAGGAGGGCGGGCTGTGCATCGGATACGTCGCCGACGCCATGCACACGGGCGTGCTGCCGACGGCCCTGCGCACCCTGCGCGAGGAGCGCCCGGGCATCCACGTGGCCCTGTACGACCAGGAGTCCGCCGACCAGTTCGAGGGGCTGCGCCAGCGGAGCCTGGACATCGCGCTCGTCCGTACGCCCCCGCCCGAGGACGATCCCGACCTGGACGCCGCACCGCTGCTGCGGGACCCGCTGTTGCTCACGCTGCCCGAGGACCATCCCCTCGCGGATCGGGAGGAGGTGACGCCCAGGGATCTGGAGGGTCAGCCGTGGATCGCGGTGGGCGACTCCCACGCCCCGGGATGGCGTGACGCGTTCGTCGCCTCGTGCACCGCGTCCGGCTTCACGCCGGACATCCGCCTCGACGCCGCCGACGCCCTCACCGCGCTCGGCCTGGTCGCCTCCGGCCTCGGCCTCGCGCTCGTCCAGCAGAGCATGGTGCGCGGCTCGACCGACGGCATCGCCGTACGGGAACTCCCCTGGTACGACGGATCGGTGCTGCTGTGGGCGGCATGGCACCGGGTCGATCTCCGGCCGGTGGTGGCATCCTTCCGCGCCACGGTCCTGGCGGGGAAGGCGCAGCCCGAGTGAGCCGGGGTTCCTGGCGGGAAGCGGCCGTCGGGGCTGCCGCGCCTGCAGGTGCCCCGGGCGACGCAGGTGGTGGCCCCTAGGTTCTGTCGTCACACTCCCGCCTGTCCCGCTCCTCGGGCGACGACGGGAGCGTGGCGACAGGACCGAGCTCCCTCCGTAGGCCCGGTTCGGCAGCGGGTCCGATTGCCCTCTTCCCCGGGGAACCGGCCGTGGCCAGAATCTGTCCATGTGAGGGGAAACGGTCGGCCATGGCGTCGAGGGGGATGAGCATGGGCGCTTGGGTGGTGCCGGGGTACGCCGAGATCCGGGAGTTGGGTTCCGGTGCGAGCGGGCGCGTGGTGCTTGCCACGCACGACGGGACCGGTTTGCCGGTCGCCGTGAAGTATCTGAGTGAGCGGTTCCGTTCGGACGAGGCGTTCGTGCGGGGGTTCCGTTCCGAAGCCCGGCTGCTCGGGGCGCTGGACAGTCCGTATGTCGTCGGGCTCTACGAGTACGTCGAGGCGCCGCGGGGCGCCGCGATCGTGATGGAGCTCGTCGACGGCGTCGCACTGCGCGCCCTCATCGCGCGCGAGGGGTCGACAGGCCCCGAGGCCGCGCTCGTCGTGCTCAAGGGCTCGCTCCTTGGCCTCGCCGCCGCTCACCGTGCGGGCGTCGTGCACCGCGACTACAAGCCCGAGAACGTCCTGGTCGCCGCCGACGGGTCGTCCAAGCTCGTCGACTTCGGGATCGCGGCCGGCCGGGGCGCCACACCGGGGGTCGCCGGAACGCCCGCCTACATGGCGCCCGAGCAGTGGAACGGGGCTCCCGCCTCACCGGCGGCCGACGTCTACGCGGCGACCGCGACCTTCTTCGAGTGCCTGACCGGCCGCAAGCCGTTCTCCGGCGACAACTTCGCGGAACTCGCCCTGCACCACCTGGACACGCCGGTTCCCGACGGTCAGGCGCCGGAGCCCCTGCGCCCGTTGATCCGGCGAGGTCTGGCCAAGGCGCCGCACGAACGGCCGGAGAACGCGGCCGCGTTCGTGACCGAGCTGGAAGCGGTCGCCCGGGCCGCCTACGGGCCGGACTGGGAAGAGCGCGGCCGGGGGCGACTGGCGGCCCTGGCCGCGCTGCTGCCCCTGCTGTTCCCTTCCTCAGGTGGCGCATCGGAGGGCACGACCGCGCTCGCCACCACGACCTTGCCGGCCCCGCCGCCGCGCCCCCGGTGGCGTCTGCCCCGCGGGGTTCCGGCGGGTGCGGCCGCACTCGTCCTGGCACTGCTGCTCGCCCTCGCCGCGCGGGCCGGCGGCGAGAAGACGAACGACGACAAGGCCGCCGAGGCCTTCGCGACGACGAGCACCGGGCCGGGTACGTCCGCGCCCGGGCCCGGCACCACTCCGCCGTCGCCGTCGGCCTCACCGTCGTCGACGGGCCCTGAACTCTCCCCGTCGGCAACCACGCCGGCGCCCTCCACGTCCGGGAGCACCGGGCCGAGCACCACCTCCGCCGGGCCTCCCACCGACGTCACGACGACGGCGCCGACCGTGACCTCTCCCCCGACGCCCACGTCCGGCTCGACATCGGCCACCGCGACCACGTCCCCGCCCACCCCGACCGTCACCTCCACGACCACGACGCCCGCTCCGACTCCCGTCGCCGTGACGGCGGTCTCCGTCACGAGCCTGCGCCAGACGGGGCCGACCACTGCCGCGGGCACCGTCGAGGTCACGACGGACGGAACGGGGCCGGTGACGATCCAGATCGAGTGGTTCACCGGGGACGAGAAGGGAGTGCCGGGCGCGCCCGACGGCTCCGAGACCTACCAGCGCGAGGGAGCCACCCGGTACACCCTCACGCTCGCCCACGACGTCCGGGGCGCCGGATGCTACTGGGGGCTGCGCGCCACCACGTACCCCGCCGCCTCGAACGGCGGTTCCCTGCAGCAGATCTTCATCCGGCGGTGCACGATCTCATGAACGACGACGACTACAGCGCCACCGAACTCGGCAGCCACTGGTTCGAGCGACCGACGCCGGAGGCGACACCCGACCGGGTGGAAGGCGAAGTGCTGCGGTTCGGGCCCGGCGTGACGGCAGCGGCCCTCCGGCGGGCGGAGAACACTCCCACGGTGGTCGAGATCTGGCACGGCACGCTCCCCGGCGTCCCCGCGCCCCGCCGTGCCCGATCCCGATGGCCGTGGCGCTACGCGTTCGCCGCCGTCGTACTCGTCGCCGTCCTGCTCTTCCTCGCCTGGCGGCAGTACGGGCCCGGCGTCGCGGTCCGGGACGTCACCGTCAGCGCGCCGGGGACCGGGCTGGGCTGCGACGGCACGGCCCGCGTGGTGGGCCTGGTGCGCACGGACGGGCGACCGGGCACTCTCACGTACCGCTGGGAACGCAGTGACGGTACCCGGTCCGGGGTTCTCACCGAGAAGGTGGCCCGCGGACAGAAGGAAGCGAGCCTCCGTCTCCTGTGGACCTTCCACGGGCCCGGAACGCACCAGGCCGTGGCGCGGCTCGTGATCACCTCCCCCGGCACCCACTCGTCGGCCGCGACGTTCACGTACGACTGCGGCTGACTCGGCCGAGGATCGCTTCGTCGCTGGCCGGGTCGGCCCGGCCGGCATCGGGGAAGGCCTCGGCCCCCCTCCATGCCGGCCGGCCCGGCGTCACTTCAGGTGTCGGTCCAGGAACCGGCACCCGTCCTCCAGCTCGAACCACGGGGTGCCCGTGTGCCCGCCGAGATTGGCGTGCAGCGTCTTCTCCTTGCTGCCGAAGGACTCGAAGAGGTCCAGGGCCCGTTCCCGGGGGTTTCCCTCGTCGTCCCACTGCAGCAGGAACAACAACGGAATGGTGACCTGCCGGGCCTCCTCGCGCTGGGCACGGGGCACGAACCCCCCGGCGAAGAAGCCGGCGGCCGCGATACGGGGCTCGGCCACCGCCAGCCGGATGCCGAGGGCGGTCCATCCCCCGGAGTACCCGACCCGGCCACCGATCTCGGGCAGCTCGAGCACCGCGTCCAGAGTGGTCTGCCAATCCGGGACCGCGTTCTCGACCAGAGGGCCGATGAGGGACTCGAAGATCTCGTCGACCGGCTCACCGGCCTGCATCGCCCGCCGGAGCTCGGCACGGACCTGCTCGTCGGCGTCGGAACGGGGACGGTCGCCGCATCCGGCGGCGTCGATGGTGGCCACCGCGTAGCCGCGCGACGCGGTGTACCTGGCCCGGGCCACCAGCCGGGGGTCCGCCTTGGGCAGGCCGTTGTTGTGGGACATGAGGACCAGCGGGGCCGGCGCGGAGCCAGGCGTCCACAGGGTGCCGGGGATCTCGCCGAGGGTGAATGCGCGCTCGAGGACGCCGTCGTCGAGGCGTTGTTCGGAGGTGAAGTGCACGGTCGTGCCTTTCGGGAGGGCTCTGGAACGGCGCTCCCGGACGACCTATCGCCCGACCGTGACCCCGGAGGGGAGCACCCATGTCGAAACTGCGTTCACGGGTACCACCTCCTCGTTCTCTCGCACGGCCTCCGCCAGGCTAGCAACGGTCGTCGTGGTCCGCCAACGGGTTTTCACGGAGGTTCCTGGGCCAGGTCCTGTCGTCAATCTCCCGTCGTCGCCCGAAGAGCGGCCTCGCGGCGTCAGGCAGGCGGGAATGTGACGACAGGACCTGGTGGCCGAGGCCGGTTCCCGTCGCGACGAGGTGCCTTCGTACCGACATGCGCGGGGACCCGCCCGGTGTTGCAATGGATCCACTGAGAGAGCCACGACACCAGGGGTTACGCCGTGAACGACGAAGCCGAAGAACTGGGACCGATCGACTATCTGATCGTGGAGTTCCCGGGCAACCGAATGACCGGCGAGGGCCTGCCCCTCCTGGTCGATCTCGTGGACCGTGGCCTCATCCGCATCCTCGACCTGACCTTTGTCAGGAAGGAGGAGGACGGATCGGTGAGCGGCCTGGAGATCGCCGACCTCACCGGAGACGGCGAGCTCGACCTGGCCGTCTTCGAGGGCGTGTCCTCGGGACTCATCGGTCAGGACGACCTCGAAGAGGCCGCGAGCGCGCTCCAGCCTGGCAGTTCCGCCGGCGTCCTGGTCTACGAGAACCGCTGGGCCGCGCCCTTCGCGGCGGCTCTGAACCGCGGCGGAGCCCAGGTGGTCGCCTCCGGACGCATCCCGGTACCGGCCCTCCTGGCCGCGCTCGACAGCACGGACGACGCTCGTTGAGCGCCGGCCGACGTCAGTAGAGGAAAGAAGGGAACCTCCATGCCAGGCCTCCTCCGCGGCGTCGCGCGTACGGCCGTCGTCGCCGGAACCGCAACCGCCGTGTCGAACCGGGTGAGCCGCCGCCAGCAGGGCCGGTGGGCTGCGCAGCAGGAACCGCAGTACGCAGCCCCGCCGCCACCGCCGCCTGCGGCCGCACCCGCGCCCGCCCCGGCGGGCCCCGACATGACGAGCAAGATCGATCAGCTGAAGCAGCTCGGCGAGCTCAGGGACCAGGGCGTGCTCACGGACAGTGAGTTCGAGGAACAGAAGCGCAGGATCCTCCAGGCCTAGCTCGTCGACGCACGGCACCGCCCGCACCGGAAGTGAGGTGCGGGCGGTGCCGTGTTCCTCGGAGGGCCCGCCGTGGCCACCTGCCGGATGCGAGGTCGTCGTCGAGGCTTCACCCGCCCTCTGCTCGGCCTCCGGTCCCACCCTCGTCCACACCTACCGACATCGCACGGCGCACCTGTTCCTCCAGGTACGCGTCCGGGCGGGGCCGGTACGCCTCGAACAGGCCGTCGGCGACTCACCGCTCAGGAACGCAGGAACGCCCGGACGCCCTGGGAGACGGTGTCGTCGCCGAGGAGGTCGTTATGGGCCAGGCAGCCCGCGGCGTTGTTCGTCGCACCGGTCAGGGGCACGCTGCTGTCGGGGTTGATGACCTCGTCGCAGGCGGACCACCAGGTGGCGTACCGCACCGTTCCGGGCGTCTCGTCGCCCGACGCGAGACCCTTCTGGACGTACGAGCCGGGAGTCATGTCGCGGCACGCCTGGTCCCACAGCGCACACGCCCATGCGGTGCTCGTGCCGTGGTTGGGACCGGCGAGGGAGACCCAGTGGGCGACCGAGGCCTGACCTGCCGGGTCGTACTTCGCGTACCAGCGGGTGACGAGACTGCCGAAGGAGTGCGCGAGGAGGTCGACTCGACTCGCGCCGGTCCTGCGCTTCACGCCCTCGATGTACGCGGCGAGTTCGCCGGACAGCACCTCGTTCACCGACCGGTGTGTGTCGTAGCCGAAGGAGAACAGTTCACCGTCCGTGTATCCGTCGGCCTTGAAGTCCTCGCGCAGGCCGCCCCAGACGCCGGGGTCGGCGTTGTAGCCGTGGACGAACACGACCGGCGTGCGGGCGGCCGCGCTCCTGACGGGCTCCTGGGCGCGGACCGCGGCGGTGGGGACGAGCAGGGACACGACGGTGGCGAGCATCGCAACGGCGAACCTGGCGGCGATCCGGGAACCGGGCTTCAACACACTTCCCCCTACGACGTGTTACGCACGAGTAGTCAGGAGCATGGTGGGGCCTCCGGGCATGGAAGAACAGCCCTCGTACGCCGGGAGATCCCGCGGCGCGCTCCGCCACGCGCGCGCCGGGTGCCCGGGCCCGCGGGGCGGCCGAGGCGTTCGGCTCGGAGGCGGACCTCCGCCCTCGGCGGCGACCGCGGGCAGGCTCTTCAGCCGCACACCTGCCGCCCCCACCTCACCGGCTGCGGTCCGCCGGTGGCGTCCAGCTCGGGTCTCGGCCGCTCAGGCCCACCGCCCGGTCCAACAGCGGCGCGTCGTCCGGAACGGGCACCACAGCCCCGAAGATGCCTCCGCCGCGGGTCTCGTCCTCCGCGGCCGCAAGCAGGAACGCGTGCGCGGCCCCCAGAGCGGTCTCGTCGGGGACGTACTCCTGGCCGGTGGCCCGGGCAAGGTCCCATCCGTGGATCACCAGTTCGTCGACGACCACCCCGGCCGCGATCTCGCCGGGCAGGTCCACGCTGCCCGCACGGGTCATGCCCGTCCAG
The DNA here is from genome assembly GCF_055574655.1 of Streptomyces sp. NPDC029956. NCBI lineage: Bacteria > Bacillati > Actinomycetota > Actinomycetes > Kitasatosporales > Streptomycetaceae > Streptomyces > Streptomyces sp. NPDC029956. The sequence continues at coordinate 22,073 of NZ_JBVHZJ010000046.1, forward strand.
GCGGACGGATCCCTCCACGCCTCGGCCAGTTCGTCCAGCACCTGCGGCAGCACCTCACGCCAGTCGGCCGGCAGGGTGGGCACGGCTGTGCCGGGGGCCGTGTCCGTCGTGGGCCCCAGGTCCTTGCGGGCCGCGTCGCGGAAGGCGATGACGAGTCCGGTGAGGTGGCCCAGGAGGTTCCGGACCGCGTAGTCGGGGCAGGGCGTCGGGTCGGCGAGCCTCACGTCGGGGACGGCCGCCGCGAGACGGGCCACGATGCGGGTCTGTGGCCCGAGGTCGAATGTCGTCGATTCGGTCATCTGCCGCTCCTTGGGCGCATGGGTGGTGAAGGGTGGACCGAGTGCGGCCCGCGAACTCATCGGTCGTTGCGCTCCCGACATGAGCGATGGCCGCGGAGGGTCCCGAGCGCGACGGCGACGCACGGTGGTGGCCTTGATGTGCGGACTCCCCGGCTTCGGCACGGCGCTTCATCGTCGCCCCGCAGCGGCCCCGGGGCGCGGCGAACCGCCGCGCCCCGCACTCATCAGCTCATCGGGCCGCAGGTCATCAGCCCCTCTTCCCCTCTTCCCCTCTTCCCCTCAGCCCCTCAGCCCCTCAGCCTCTTCCCCTCAGCCTCTTCCCCTCAGCCTCTTCCCCTCAGCTCAGAAAGTCGGCGACCCGTTCGGCGAACGCCTCCGGGGTGAGGACTTCCACGCCGAGTTCGGCGGCCTTGACCGCCTTGGAGCTCGGCTTGCCGTTCGCCGACGGGGCTGCCACGAGTATCGAGGTCTTCGCGCTGACGCTGCTGCCCGCACGGCCGCCGGCCTTCTCGATCAGAGCGTTCATCTCGGAACGGCCGAAGCCGTCCAGCGGGCCCGCCATCTTTCCGGTGACCACGACGACCTTGCCCTCCAGCGGGCCGCCGCCCTGGGCCGCCGACGGGTCCTCGGGCTCGGTCATGGTGACACCGGCCGCCACCAGCTTGTCGATCACGTGGGCCAGCGCCGCCACCTGCTCGACGACGACCGGGGCCTTCTCCGGGCCGATCCCCTCCACGTCCTGCATCTCGGTGGCGTCGGCCTGCCGGATCGCGTCCATGGTGCGGAAGTGCCGGGCGATGCGGCGGGACATGCTGCGTCCGGTGCCGAGCACGCCCAGGGCGCAGAAGACGCGGTTGAGAGGACGGTCCTTCGCGGCCGCGATCTGCTCGGCGAGCTTCGCACCCCGCTTCGCGCTGCCGGAGGCGGCCGTCAGCTGCTCGACGGTCAGCGTGAAGAGGTCCGCGACGTCGCGGACGTCACCCGACTCCACGAGAGCCGCCACGTACGTCTTGCCGAGGCCGTCGATGTCGAGCATCTCGCGCCCTGCGGCGTACTCGATCAGGGCCGGCAGAGCGCACGCCGTGCCCTTCGCGCAGCGCCACCGCTCCTGCGCCGTGCTGATCTCGCCGCCGCAGCGCGGGCATGCCTCGGGCAGGGGCACCGGCGTCGCTCCGGCCGGGCGGAGCGGGACGACCGCCGCCTGGACGCGAGGAATGATGTCGCCCGCCTTGTACACCGTCACGGTGTCGCCGATGTGGAGGTCGCGACGGCGGATGTCCGCGGGGTTGTGCAGGGTGGCCCGGGTGACCGTCGATCCGTCGATCTCGACCGCTGTGAGGATCGCGGTGGGGGCGAGGACGCCGGTGCGCCCGACCTCCCACACGACGTCCTCGAGCACCGTCTGCCGCTCGATCGCGGGCAGCTTGACCGCGATGGCCCAGTGCGGGAAACGGGAACCGGTTCCGGCCGCCTCCTGCTCGGCGGTGTCGTTCAGCTTGATGACCAGGCCGTCGATCCCGACGGGCAGCTCCGTACGCATCGCGGCGACGGCGTCGGCCTGCGCCTGGGCGGCGGCCAGGTCGGAGACGACGAGCAGGCCGGCCGGGGAGGCCGCGGTCGTCTGCACACCGGCGTCGGCCACCGCCGCCAAGGCCTCGGCGTGGGTCGCTCCCGCCGACAGGAACGGAACACCGTCCAGCTCCACCACCCCGTACGCCCAGAACGTCATCCGGAGCCGGTACGGGCGGCCCTTCGCCCTCAGCGTGCCCGCCGTGCCGTTGCGGGGGTTGACGAAGACCTGCGCGCCATGGGCGGTGCGGACCTCGTTCGCCGTCTCGAACTGCTCCTGGGTGAAGGCGACCTCGCCCCGGACCTCGACGGTGACCGGCTCGGCGAGCTGCTCGGGCAGGCCGTCGATCTGACCGATCACATGGCTGACGTCCTCGCCGTGCCTGCCCTCGCCACGGGTGATGACCTGTACCAGGCGGCCGTCGCGGTAGCGGGCGGCCACGGCCGCTCCGTCGATCTTCGGCTCGACGGTGAAACCACCGGCCGGGGCGCGGCCGAGGCGGCGCTCGACGGAGGCGCCCCAGGCCGCCAGTCCCGGGGCGTCGAAGACGTTGTCCAGGCTCAGCAGTCGGGTGGTGTGCGCGACATCGCCGGCGGGGGCGACTCCGTCCGCCACCAGGCCGGTGGGGCTGTCCGGGGAGACCTCCGCGGGGTGCTGCTCCTCCCAGGCCAGGACGGCGATCCGAAGGCGGTCGTACGACGTGTCGTCCATCGCGCTGTCGCCGTCCGCGTAGTAGGACTGCGAGGCCGCGCGGAGGTTTTGGAGAGCGGCCTCGTACGCGGCGCGGTCGGACACGGTGGGCTGGTCGGGCAGGCTGGACAGCGCCTCGTCGGCGGGAATCGTCGTCATGAGGAGATCCTCTCGCGAGGGTCTGACAATGGCCGGTGAGCCCGTGGGACGGCGTCGGGCGGCGGGGACACTCGCCGTGGGGGCGGCTGCCGGCGTCTTTGTCGCCGGTCACGGTCGTGGGACTCCTGCGGGCGCGGCGCGGGCGGGCGTCCTGTTCTCCCTCCAGGAGCTACTGCTGCACGTGGAGCCGCGGTGGCCGCGGGGGTCACGACGGGGGCGGGGGCTCGTTCATCCGGGCGCCATTGGCTCGACAAATGACGCCTGCTCCGGCGTGGTTGACGCGCGTCGACCGGGGCGTCAGTCTCGGGGGGACCCTCACCCCTGGGTCACCTCGTACTCATGAGGCCATGGAGGATCGATGCCCCGACGCCCCTTGCGTTCCCTACCGCTCCGCCTGCTCCTTTCGTTTGTCATGATCATGACCGCATCCTTGGGTGGGGTGGTCGCCACCGCCGGCACGGCCCAGGCCGACGGCTGCTACACCTGGTCACGCACCCTCTCCCAGGGCGCCTCCGGCGCCGACGTCACCGCGCTGCAGATCCGTGTGGCCGGATATCCCGGCTACGGCGGGGTACTCGCGATCGACGGCGCTTACGGCCCCGGAACGGCAGCCGCCGTCAAGCGCTTCCAGGCCGCCTACGGACTGGCCGCCGACGGTGTCGCGGGACCTGCGACGTTCAGCAGGATCTACGCCCTCCAGGACGACGACTGCACCCCCGTCCACTTCTCCTACGCCGAGCTCAACAACTGCAACACCACCTGGGCGGGCGGCGCAGTGAGCGCGGCCACCGCCAAGTCCAACGCCCTGCGCACGATGTGGAAGCTGGAGGCCCTGCGACACGCCCTCGGCGACCAGAGCATCCGCGTCACCAGCGGCTTCCGCAGCCAGGCATGCAACGACGCGGTCGGCGGCGCCGCCTCGAGCCGCCATCTCTACGGAGACGCGGCCGACCTCGGCGCCGGACCCCACTCCCTGTGCCGACTGGCCCAGCAGGCCCGTAACCACGGCTTCAACGGGATCCTCGGCCCCGGCTACCCCGGCCACGGCGACCACACCCACCTCGACCACAGGTCCGGCCGCTTCTGGTCGGCGTCCAGCTGCGGCATCTGACCACGCGACGGCGGCGCACCACCCCGCACTCGGGCGTCCCAAGGGCCTGGTCGAGGCCGTCGCCGTCGGCGAGGTCGTCCGGGCCGGGTAGTGGACGAAGCGGTGGGCCTCGGTGAGGTTGTGCTCAGCGATCGCGGTGGCGGCGCGCAGATGCGTGCGCGCCGTCACCGGATCGCCGTCCCACACGCGCTCGGCGAGCGTGCCCTCGCGGCACTCGATCGCGGCGCGTTCGCGCCGGGTCGGATGAGGTCGCCGGTCAGCTCACGCCGGCGCCGCCCCTGGCCGTCCAGGGTGCGCAGCCCCACGGGCAGGTTCCTGGGCCGGGGCCGGGGCCGGGGGGTTACGCGGTGAGCGGTGGGGTCGGGGTGCGGTTCCACGGCATCCGCGACCAGGGAAGGGCGAGTTCGGCCTGGTCGGCGATGTCCCGGGGAGCGAGGTGGGCGAGGGGCGCCGCTTCGTGGTGGCGGCTGTAGACGGAGTCGAGGTAGCGGTGGCCGGTGTCGGGGGCGATGAAGAGGACGGTGCGATCGGGGGCGCGGTCGTGTTCGTGCCGGGCGGCGAGGTAGGCCGCGCCGGTCGACAGGCCCGCGAAGACGGCGTGGCGGCGCAGCAGGTCGACGGCGCCCGACAGGGCGGCGTCGAACGAGACCCAGTGCAGGGTGTCGTACAGCTCGTGGGACACGTTCCCGAAGGGGATGGAGCTCCCGATGCCCGCGATGATGATCTCGGGGTCGGAGGTGTGCTGGGCGCCGAAGGTGAGGCTGCCGTAGGGCTGGACGCCGACGAGTTCGACGTCGGTCGGGGCGGCGCCGGTACGGCAGCCGGGTGGGCGGTCGTTCGGGGCATCGCCCGGCACATGGCCCGAGGCGTCACGCAGATAGCGGGCGAGGGCACCGGTGGAGGCGCCCGAGCCCACTCCGCCGACGACGGTGAGCCGCTCCGTGCCCGTTTCCTCGCGGATGCGGTCGGCGACGGCCTGATAGCCGAGGTAGTGGATGTCGTCGTGGTACTGCCGCATCCAGTGGTACTCGGGGTGCGCCGCCAGGATCTCGTGGATCCGTTCGACGCGTCGCTTCTGGTCGAGTTTCAGGTCGTCGCAGGGTTCCATCTGTTCGAGCGTGGCGCCGAGTACGGCGAGCTGGGTGCGCAGCGTCCTGTCGACCGTCGTGGAGCCGACGACGTGGCAGTGCATGCCGTGCCGGTGACAGGCCAGGGCGAGGGCGTGCGCGTAGATCCCGCTGGAGCTGTCGAGCAGGGTGTCGCCGCGCCGTACGACTCCGGTGTCGAGGAGGTGGCGTACGGCGGCGAGCGCGGAGACCACCTTCATCGTCTCAAAACGCAGGCAGACGAGACGGTCGTCGAGACGTATCAGGTCGGGCCGGCCGATCGCCTCGGCGATGTGCTGGTCCATCGAGCGACTCCTTGGTGGTGAACGTGCGGGTGGTGGGGATGCCGTGGGTGTTCAGGGCGTGACGGCAGGCGCGTACGCGGTGGCGCAGGTCCCCGGGCGCGGCCGGGTCGAACAGGACGCCTGCCACGGCGCCGCTGTGCGCGATCTGCACCCCCGCCGCTCCGGAGCGCCGGGCGATCGCGGTCAGCGACTCGAACTCAGGGTGGTTCAGAGCTTGTTGGCCGATCCGTGCACTGGCCGTCGCGACCTGCCCCAGGAGTCGTACGTCCCCCGCGGCGATCGCCCGGCGCAGGGCGGCGCGCAGCCGCTCGTACTCCTGGACGTCGGCGTCGGTGGCCTCCCGTACGGGCAGGGCGAGGGTGTCGACGGGTGCTCCCCCGCCGAGGACGCAGCCCACCACGACCAGGGGCGGGAGGGCCCGACCCAGGACGTCCAGGGTCCGGCCCTCCCGCTGGGCGAAGAGGACCGGGCGGGCGTCGAGCATCAGCGGATCGCTGGCCCGTTCCGCCCGGACGGCGAGGCGGGCGACGGTGTCGGGGGCGAGGTGGAGCCCGTACGAGTCGGCCACCGCGCGGACCGTCGCGATCACGTCGCTGGTGGAGCTGCCCATGCCCAGGCCCACCGGTACGTCACCGGTGAGCCTCAACTGCCCGCCGCTGGGCGGGAGTCCGGCCAGTCGCGCGCACTCCGTCACGGCGAGGACCGCAGCACGTGCGGCCTTCCCACGGTCGGCGGGGGCGACCGTGAGCGCTTCGGGCGGTGTGCCGGGCCGCCGGACGAAATCGGCCCGGCTGCCGGGGACGGGCAGGGGGAGGGTGACGAGGCCCGCGCACCTGCGTCCGTCGGCGTCGAGGAAGACGCCCTGGAGGAGTTCGCCGTGGTGACAGGGGGCGTGTCCGGTACCGGTGGGCAGGTCGAGCCCAACGGGGGCGGTACCGGTGGGCAGGTCGAGCCCAACGGGGGCGGTACCGGTGGTCGAGGCGCTCCGCGGGGCGCGGTCCCGGTGTGTGGCGGGGGTCATGCGCCGTCCACCGTGCGGTAGCGGTACAGGACGGTCTCCTCGGCGCTGAACTGGGAGAAGGGGAACGGCTCCGCCGACAGGGCGGTCACTCCCGAGCCGAGGAAGGCACGGGCGACGGCGCTGCCGCTCTGCGCGTACACGATCAGCGGGATGCCACGGTGGCGGCAGCGGTCCAGGATCGTGTCGAAGGATCCGTTGCTCAGGGTCATGCCCGTGGCGACGACCGCGTCGGCGCGGTCGAGCACCTCGTGCATGTCGTCGGTGACAGGGTCGCCCCACTGCGTCGTCCTGAGGTTGAAGTCGCAGGGCAGGGGTTCGCCGCCGCGCTCACGGATCGCCGCGACCAGCGGATTGACCACACCGATGAGGCCCACCTTCGCGCCCTCCTCGATGTCGAGCAGACCGGCGATGGCCGCGTCGCGGGCCTTCGCGCGGATCTCCGGAGCGCCGCTCGGGAGGCCGACCGGCTCGGCGTCCCCTTCCTCGGCGGCGACCCGGTGCGGTCGCGTGTGGGCGAGGTAGGCGTCGAGGGCGGCGATCCGCAGGGGGCGCGGGGCCTCACGCAGCAGCACGTCGAGCGGCGTGCCGGAGTAGTCGTGGCAGATCGTCGGGGTGAGTTCACCGGCCTCGAACGCGCAGCCGCCGAAGGTGCCGCCGACGCGGACCAGGACGTACTGGTTGAGGTACGTGGTGTCGCCGCCGGCCAGGCGGGTTCCGTGGTGGATCCAGAAGACGCTGGTCGCGACGAGTTCGGCGGGGAGCGGGCCGTGTTCGCCGGCCAGGGCGGCCGCGATGAGCTTGTCGACGGAGACAGACGGGGAGAGGGAGGCGGGGTCGGGGACAAGGACGGCGACGGGGACGGAAAGGGTGGCGGGGAGAGGAGCGCTGGACTCGGGCTCGGTGGGCGTGGAGGCGGAGGCTGAGGTGGAGGTGGTCAAGGTCGTGTCCTCTTCAGAGAGTGGGGCGCGGCGTCGGGACGGGCGCGCCGAGGGAACGGCGGTAGGTGACGGTCGGGTGCCCCAGGGCGTCGGTGGTGAGTTCGGCGTCGACCTCGAACACCTCGGCGAGTCGATCGGCCGTCAGGACGGCCTCGGGGGTGCCTGCCGCGACCAGTCGGCCCTGGTGCAGGAGCAGGAGCCGGTCGCAGTACCGGGCAGCGAGCGACAGGTCGTGCAGGGCGACCAGGACGGTCCGGTCTGCGCCGGTCAGGAGCTCCATCAGCTCGAGCTGGTGCTTGACGTCGAGATGGTTGGTGGGTTCGTCGAGCAGCAGGGCGTACGGCTGCTGTGCCAGCGCGCGGGCGATGTGGGCGCGCTGACGCTCGCCGCCCGACAGGGCCTTCCAGGGGCGGTCGGCGAGCGCGGCGAGGCCGACGACCTCCAGGGCCGCGGTGATCACCGCCCGGTCGGTGGCGTCCGCTCCGCGCCAGCGGTCCCGGAACGGGGTGCGGCCGAGGCCGACGACCTCGGCGACCCGCAGATCGCTGTCGGCGCCCGAGTCCTGTGCGACGAAGGCGACATGGCGGGCGATCCTGCGCGCGCTCCACTCCCCCACCGACGTCCCGTCGTAACGGACCGAACCCGCGTCGGGGGCTCGGAGCCCGGCCAGGCAGCGCAGCAGGGAGGACTTGCCCGAGCCGTTCGGGCCGAGGAGGCCGACGGTCTCGCCGGAGGCGATGCTCGCGCTGACCTCACGTACCACCGGTGTGCCCGCCACCGACCAGCTCAGGTTCTCGGCGGTGATCCTCACAGTTCCCCCCTCCTGCGCAGGACGAGGAGGAAGAGGGGTACACCGAGGAGTGCGGTGATCACGCCGACGGGGACCTCGCGGGGTGCGAAGGCGATGCGTGCGAGCGCGTCCGTCCACACGAGGAACACCGCGCCGGCCAATGCCGCGTACGGCAACAGCACCCGGTGCAGCGGTCCGACGAGGAACCGCACCCCGTGGGGCACGATCAGCCCGACGAAGCCGATGGCGCCGACGGTGGCCACGGCGACCGCGGTCAGCGCGGCCGTCACCACGAGCAGCAGCATCCTGGTGTGCCGCACACCGATGCCGAGGGAGGCGGCGGTGTCGGTGCCGAAGGCGAGCCCGTCGAGGGCGCTCGAGCACAGCCACGCCACGATCAGGCCCAGCGGGGTGACGATCGCGCAGACCACGACGGTGTTCCAGCGGGCCGGTGCCATCGACCCCAGCAGCCAGTGCGTGACGGCCCGCGTCGTGTCCGCGTCCGCCGATGCCATGAGGATCAGCGAGGTCAGCGCGGTGAGCAGCTGTCCGACGACCACGCCGGTGAGCACGATGCGGACGGAGTCGAGGCCGGTGCGCCTCAACAGGAGGAGCAGCAGCGCGAAGGAGAGCAACGCGCCGGCGAGCGCGCCGCCGGTGACCCCGAGGGTGCTCGCGCCGATTCCGAGGACGACGACGGCGACGGCGCCGGTCGACGCGCCGGAGGAGACGCCGAGCAGGTAGGGGTCGGCGAGTGCGTTGCGGGTGACCGCCTGGAGCACCGTGCCGCACACGGCGAGCGAGGCACCGACGAGCGCGGCCATCAGGACCCGCGGCAGCCGCAGGTCCCAGATGAGCGAGTCCATCAGCGGGGGCAGCGGCGCGACGTCCAGGCCGAGATGGGTGGCGAGGACGCGGCCCAGGTCGGTCCAGCCGGTGTCGGCGGTGCCGATGCGGACGGCCGCGGCGATCGATCCCACGAGGGCGGCCGTGGAGAGGAGCAGCAGGAGGGGGCGGGCGCCGACGGCGCGGGGGCCTCCGGGAGGCGGCCCTCCGGTGCGAGGGTCCCCGGTGCGGGGACCTCCGGGCCCGGAGGTGACGGTCTCCGCCGAACGGCCGCGTCCGCGGGCCGTCGGGAGCAGGAGGTCGGCCGCTGCCAGTCCTCCCGGCGAGCCGTCGGGCGGCTCGGCAAAGGGCGGCTCGGCTGACGCCCGCGCGGGCATGGGCGAGGGCTTTCGGGCCGGCCGGCCGGCCGGGGTGCCCGTAACCCCTGTCTCGGGCCGGCCGACCGACACCCCTCCCGAGGCCGTCCCCGGAGTCCGGTGGTCAGCGGGCATGCCCGAGGTCCTTCATGCCCTGCGCGAGCAGTCCGAGGGCGTGCACGGAGCGGACCGAGGGGTCGAGTTCGATGCCCGGCACCTCGAGGATCCTGTCCTCGCGGACGGCGGCCAGCCGTGAGATCACCGGGTGCGCCTTCATCATGGCGCGCTTCTCGGCGGCGCTGTCGCCGGGGCGGCCCCGCTCGGACAGGTCGCCGATCACGATGAAGTCCGGGTCGCGTCGGGCGACCTCCTCCCAGGAGACCTCGGGCCAGTCCTCCTGGACGTCGTCGAAGGCGTTCTCGGCGCCCACGATCCGGCTCATCTCGCTGGGGAGGCCGGTCCCGCCCGCCACGTACGGCATGCCGTTGAAGACGGAGTAGAGGTAGACGACGGTCGGCCGGTCCGCGCCCCGCCGCACCTTCGAGGCGTTCGCGCCCGCCCTGGCGACCGCGGCGCGCTGGTCCGCCGCGAGCTTGCCGGCACGGTCCTCGGCGCCGAAGAGCCTGCCCAGGTTCTCGTAGTCGGAGAAGAGCAGTTCGAAGGGGGTCCGGCCGGGCGGGTTGTGCTGCGGGCAGTCCACGGCGCTGACGAAGGTGGGGACCTTCAGGGCGTCCAGTTCCTCGCGGGTGCCTGCGCGGTCCTCGGTGTAGAGGTCGGCGGAGCCCGCGACGACGAAGTCGGGGGTGGCGGCGCGCAGTTGCTCGCCGGTGGCGATCTTCGGGGCGATGACGGGGATCTTCGCGTACGCGGCTTCGTACGGGGCGGGGATCTTGGTCTTGAGGTTGGCCGTGCCGGCCATCCGGTCCTGGAGTCCGAGTTCGAGCAGGGTCTCGGTCGAGCTCTGGTCCAGGGCGACGGTCCGCCGCGGCGGCTCGGCGAGCGACACCTGGCGGCCGCAGCTGGTGACGGAGGCCGACCGCGCCGCGCCGGGTGCGGCGCCGGGCTCGGTGTCCGCAGCGGACCCGCCTCCGCCTGCGGTCGAACAGCCCGCGGTGGCGAGGGCGAGGGTCAGGGCGATGCCGATACGGGCGGGGTGGCGCATGGGTTCTCCGGTCTGGGAGGGGCGGGCATGGGTGTTGTCGTGCACCGGGCAGGAGTGCCGCGTTCGAAGGGTACTGTAATGGCAATCATTTTCATTAATGACCCCGGGGGCGGTTCGACGGACCGCTCCCCCACCTCCGAGGAGCAGCACGCCGTGGCCACCACACCCGCACCCACCACGACCAAGTCCCCGTCCCCACCCCCGCGTTCGGTGCTTCGGGACCCCGCCTTCCTCCGCCTGTGGGCGGGCACCACCGCATCCGGCCTCGCGACCTGGGCCCTGCCCTTCGTCCTCGGGCTCGCCGTACTGCACCGCGATCTCGGTGCCGCGGGACTCGGCCTCGTCCTCGCCGCCCGCACCGCCGGATTCCTCGCCGCCGTCACCGTCGGCGGCGTACTGGCCGACCGGCACTCCCGCCGCGCGGTCGTCCTCTGGTCCGCACTCGCGGCGGCCGCCGCCGCGCCCCTGCTCGCCGTCGGCCTCGGGCGGTCACTCCTGCTGATGACGTTCGCCGCGGCTCTCGCAGGCGCCGGGCAGGGCGCCTGCCGCCCGGCGTTCCAGGCGCTCACGGCGGAGACCGTCGAACCGGGACGACGCCAGCAGGCCAACGCCGCCATGACGATGGCCGTACGCGGCTCCACACTCGCCGGGCCCACCCTGACCGCGCTGCTCGCGGCCTTCCTCGACGTCCGTACGCTGCTGCTCGCCATCGGCGCGCTGTGGCTGGTCGCCGCGCTCGCCCCGGGCAAGGGGGGCGTCGTCGCAGCGGCGACGGAGGTGGATCCGGGCGCGGAGGCGTGTGCCGAGCAGGGCTCGGCGGAGGCGGCGGGGACCACGGAGGCGACCGCCGCATCCGTCCCGGGGCCGTCCCCGCGTGCCGGGTTCCGCGCCGAATTCCTGGAAGGCATACGGGAGGCACGCCGCCACCCGTGGTTCCTCGCCGGTCTCGCCGGTCTCGTCGCCGTCATCGCGCTCGGCTACTCGGCCACCAGCGTCGCGCTGCCGCTGATCAGCCGGGACCGCTACGGCACCGAGTGGGTTCTCGCCGCGGCGATGACCGCGTACACCGTGGGGGCGCTCGGCGGCGCCCTCGTCATCGCCCGCCTGCGGCCCCGCTCCCAGGGCTGGGCCGCGTTCGCCGGGCTCGGCGCGTACGGTGTCGCGCCGTTGAGTCTGATGCTGCCGGTGCACCCGGTCGTGGTCGTCGCCGCGTACGCCGTCGCCGGGATCGGCATCGAGCTGTTCAACGTGCCCTGGTTCACCGCCACCCAGCGGGAGGTCGCGCCGGACAAGCTGGCCCGGGTCTCGTCACTGGACTTCCTGGTGTCCTACGGCCTTGCTCCCATCGGCCTCGCCCTGATCGCACCCGCCATCGACCACTTCGGAGTGACGCCGGTCCTCGCCGTGTGCGCCGCAACCTGCTTCCTCGTACCGGCCGCAGCGGCGCTCGTGCCCACGGCCCGCCATTTCGCACGTACGGCTCCGACAGAGACGCGGAGCGGGTGACGGCCCGGCCGGCCTTGCGGCCGGGTGGGTGACCGACCGACCTTCCGGTGTCCGTCCGGGGCCGTGCAAGGCGGCCCCGGATGTCATTCGATGGGGTGATCCGGGGGTGACCGACTGAGGATCAGCGGGACCGCAGAGGAGCCGCTGGGCGCGCCGCACCGGCGCGGTGTCGGCCCGCGGGTTCAGACGAGGGCGGCGACCAGCAGGGCGAAGGCGGCGATGATGACGGCGACGCGGACGTAGTGGAAGCGGTCCCAGCGGTTCTGCTGCTCCTTCCAGTCCGCGGGTCGGTTGTCGGGCGTCCACGTCTTGCCCCGGTTGTTGATCGGGACGAGCAGCAGGAGCGACATGATCACGCTGACGATCAACAGCGCGCCGGCGGTGACGACGAGTCCGGCGCCGCCTCGGCTCCAGCCGGCGACGGCCCAGACCGCGACGAGGACGAGTGAGCCGATGTACCAGACCGGCATCACGGCACCGAGCATCCGGCCCCCGTGTGCGCGGCCGAGTATGCCGCTCTCCTCCGGAAGGGCTTTGAGGATCGGGTTGATGACGAACGCGACGGAGAACTCGACCCCCACCATCAGGCCGACGACCACCGTCGTGAAGACCTCGAGTGCGTTGAGCATGGTGACCCCTCTCAGGATCTAGCGTTGCTAGCTGATGTGACAACGCTAGCGCTACTGCCGCTCGAATGTCTAGCAATGCTAGAATCGTGTCATGTCGGTACAGCAACGCAAGGAACGCGAACGGGCGGACCGCGAGCGCCTCATCGTGGCCACGGCCCGTGAACTCGCCGAGCAGCAGGGCTGGGACGCGGTCACGACCCGTCGGCTCGCCGAGCGCATCGAGTACAGCCAGCCCGTCCTCTACAGCCACTTCCGTGGCAAGCGCGAGATCATCGGCGCCGTCGCCCTCCAGGGCGCCTCCGAGATGGCTGCGGCGCTGCGGGCCGCGACCTCCGCCGCGGACGCCCCTCGCACCCGGGTCGCCGCCCTCGCCCGCACCTACCTCGACTTCGCCGAGCGCAACCCGGCGGTCTACGACGCCATGTTCCAGCTCGACGGCGGTCTGGCCTTCGCACAGGAGGACACCCCGGAGCCGCTGAAGGACGCGTTCGCGGCCCTGCTGGAAAGCCTCGGCGAGGTCGCCGGGGACGGCATCCACCCGGGACTGTTCACCGAGACGTTCTGGGCCGCCCTGCACGGCCTGGCCACTCTGACCCGGGCGGGACGACTGCCGCCTCAGCACACCGAGTGGAGGGTGGAACTGCTGGTGGACCGGCTCGCCGTCGCCTGACGCACCGTCCCTGCGGGCAGGGGACCGAGGCGTTCAGGCCCGCCGCCCCGCCTCCGGCAATCGCGTCCGGTCCCCTCGCGGGGTTCTGGCCGACACCCCTCTCCGCGTCGGACCGACCCGCCCTATAGCGTGCGCTCGGTCTGACAGGACGGCTCCGAGTCAGACGGGCAGCGGCCGCCGTTCGGGTCGAGCTCCGCGAGCAGCCGCCTCGCGGCCGTCGTCGCGCCGTCGGTGCCGCGTCGTCGGTGCCGCGCCCTCCGTACGTCGATAGCAGCACCCGCACTCCTTCAATTAGGACGGGAACTGGCCTACATGGACGCCAGACTGCTCTGCATGACGACGACATTCCGGGGCCTCGCCACCATCCGCTATCACGCCGACGACCTGGCGGCCGCCCGTGCCTGGTACTCCGAAGTGCTCGGCATCGAGCCGTACTTCGAGCGCCCCGAGTACATCGAGTTCCGCCTCGGCGACTACCGCCAGGAGCTCGGCATCTCCCGAACCCCCTCCGCCCCCGCCGGAGTCGTCGCCTACTGGCACGTCGACGACGTCGACGCCGAGATGGCCAGACTGCTGGGCCTCGGCGCGAAGGAGCACGAACCGCTGCGCGACTACGGCGACTTCCGCGCCGGAGCCGTACTCGATCCGTTCGGCAATGTCCTCGGCATCATGCGCAACCCGCACTACCTGGAGGTGCTGGGGGATCACGACCGGGCGGCCGCCGGCAGCTGACGACCTGACGCCACCCGCTCCCCCGCCTCGCCCCCGGGACGGGACAGGCGCCGGACGGCCGTGAGGATCGGCCGTCCGGCGCCCGCCCCGTTCGGGGTGCGCAGGACGTCGGATGCTTCGCCGGGGCGCCTGCCCTGCACGGCGTGTCAGTTCTCGCCGTCACCGAAGACGGTGTCGGGGATCCATGAGCCGTGGATGCCCGCGGTGACACGGCGGGGCAGGTGGACCGTCGCGATCCGGTCCAGGCCCGAGGCGTCCATGACCAGGAGCTGCGAGGCATCCTGCTTGAGGTCGGAGACCACCGTGAGCAGGTAGCCGTCGTCCTCCCGGGTGGCCCCTGCGGCCGGCACGAAGACCGCCTCGCTCGGCAGCCTCGCGTCACCGACCTCATGGAGACGGCGTGCACCCGTCGTACGGTCGTACTTGACGATCCCGTAGCCGCCGAGGCCGTTCTGGTCGGGGAAGGACACCGCGTACTGGTAGCGGTGCTCCGATCCGAGGAAGTCCTCGTTGAAGGTGGGGAACTCCACCGCCAGGTCGTCGACGACCTGCTCGTCGACGCTGCCGGTCGCCAGGTCGATCACCCAACGCCGTATGAAGGAGCGGGTGTTGGGCTCCGTACCGCGCCCGGGGGCGCCGACCCACCAGTTCCAGGAGAGCCGGAATCCCTCGCGGTCGACGGTGGGGCCCTCGAGGACGATCCGGCCCCTGTCGTCCTCGTAGGCGTTGGCGGCGTGCAGCATGCTGCCGGGCTCGATGGGGAACCAGCGGATGTGCGCCGCGCCGTCCGCACCCCTGGGCATGACGCCGATCCGGGCCGGCTGGGCGTCGTTCCAGGCATAGGGGATGCCGGAGTGCTCGCTCGGGTCGAAGGCCACCGAGCCCTCGACGAAGACGACGTGGTGGCGGGTGAGGGCGAAGTCGTGCTTCAGGGAGGCCGTGGCCCCGGCCACCTCGACGCCTCGGGTGATGGTGCCCCTCGGGTCGGCGACGTAGTACACGAGGTGCGGAGGGAAGGGCGAGGAGCCGAAGAAGTGCAGTTCCCCCGTGACCGGGTCGGTCTTGGGGTGCGCGGTCATCGCGGTGCGCAGCGTGCCCCCGAAGTCGTAGGGACCGACGGTGTCCAGATCCCGGGTCAGTTCGAACGGGACGTTGGCCTCGCACAGGGCGAGGAGTCGTCCGCCGTGCTCGATGACGTGCGTGCCGGCGGTGCTGGCGGTCAGGTCGGGACCGTTCTCGGTCATGTACGGGGCGCCCTCCAGCGCGGGAGTGTGCACCCAGCGGTTGCGGTACCACTCCGCCCGGCCGTCCTGGAGCCGGACGCCGTGGACCATGCCGCTGCCCTTGAACCAGTGGGCGGGCGTGACACCGGGCTTCGGGTTGTGGCTGTTGCGGACCAGCCGGCCGGACAGCTCCGGGGGCAGGCTGCCCTCGATGGTCAGCCCCGTCGCGCTGATCTCGTCGACGGCGGGCGCGTAGTGGCCGGTCAGGAAGGGCTTGCTGGTCATGTCTGGAACCTCGCTTCTCGGTGTGTCCGGTCTCGGTCTCGACGTGCGGTGCAGTGCGGTGCGGTGCGGTGCTGTCCGGCGCCGGCCTCGACGTGCGGGGCAGTGCGATGCGGGGCAGTGCAGCGCAGTGCGGTGCTGTCCGGCGCGGTATGGACCGCGGTGGAGTGGGGCGCGGTGCGGTGGGAGCGGGGAGGCGCAGGGCTGCGGGGGTCTCAGATGCCGCGTTCCGCACGGTCCTTCAGGGAGGTCAGCCAGCTCCGCAGGGACTGGTCGAGGGCATGGCCGAGTTCCTCGGTCGCGGCATCGACGGGTGCACCGCTCCACGACTCCTCGGTACGGACGGTGACCCGGTCGCCGGTCCGCTCGAAGGTCCACACGTGGATGCCGGTGATGCCGTTGGCAGGGCCGCCCCACACGATCCGCTCGCCGGGGACGAGTTCGGTGACCGTGGAGGTGATGTCCAGGCCGTGGGTCTTCCAGGTGAAGGAAGCCCCTTCCTGCAGGGGGCCGTTGAGGGCGGCCTCGTCGACGTCCGTGTTCCAGGTGGCCCAGGCGTCGATGTCGGTGTGGAGCTGCCACACCCTCTCGATCGGGGCGTCGATCACGGTGGCCAGGCGGGCGATGACGGGGGCGTTCTCGTCGATGGTGTACATGGGGTGTTCCTTCTCTCGTGGTGGGTCGTGCGTGGGGAACGGGGCTACCGCTGGGGAAGCGGGGCCGCCGCCGGGAAGCGGGACTGCTGCTGGGAAACGGGGCTACTGCTGGGATCGGGGCTTGTCGCGGTCAGGAGGTGTGTGTCAGAGGTAGGGACAGAGGGCGGCGGCCCGCTCGGCGGGCGAGCATCAGGGCCAGGGCTGCCGTGACCGCGAGGACCGCGGCCGAGAGGGCGAAGGCGGTGCGATAGCCGGCGGTGAGCGCCTCCACGTGCGGTCGGCCGGCGTTCTCCGCGTGGGCCGTGACGGAGCCGGCCAGGGAGGTCAGCACGGCGAGCCCGATGGCTCCGCCGATCTGGCGCGTGGTGTTCACGAGGCCCCCCGCCAGACCCGCGTCGGTGCGCGGGACTCCCTCGACGGAGAGGGCGGTGAGCTGGACGAAGGCGACGCTCAGGCCGAGCCCGATCAGCAGGCTCGGGCCCAGGACGTCGGCGGCGTAGCTGCCGTCGGTACCGACCCGTGCGAGCCACAGCAGCCCGCCCGCCTCGACGAGCAGCGCCCCCGTCACGGTCGCCGTGGCACCGATCGACCGGGCGATGCGGGGCGCCAGGGCCGAACCGAGCATGATCGCTCCGGCCGGCGGCAGCTGACCCAGGCCCGTCACCCAGGGGCTGGAGCCGAGTACCTGCTGCTGGTAGAGGGGCAGGAAGAAGAAGAGGGCGATCCATACCGACCCGAGCAGTGCCATGAGCGCGTTCCCGGCCCCGACCCTGGCTTCGGTGAACAGCCGTGGCGGCAGGAGGGGGTGGGGAGCCCGTCGCTCGATCAGGGCGAACACGACGAGGAGTACGGCGGCGAGGGCAAGGGCTCCCAGCACCTGGGCGTCCGCCCAGCCGGAGCGGCGGGCCCCGGTCAGTCCCCAGACCAGGGCGGTGAGTGCGAGTGACACGCTCGCGGTACCCGGCAGGTCGAACCGCCCTCGCTTCGGCGGTTCGGTGCCGGGCCGCGGCAGCGCGGGCACGGCGACGGCCACTCCACCCAGGACCAGCAGCGCCCCTCCGGCCACCGCGTGGAAGATCCACGGCCAGCCCCACGCCTGCGTCAGGGCACCGCCGAGGAGGACGCCGGCCGCGCCTCCCGCTCCGGAGACCGCGCCCCAGACCCCCAGCGCTCTCCCTCGCCCCTGACCGGGCGGGAACGATTCCATCAGAAGCGCCAGGGCCGCCGGGGCGACGGCCGCCGCCCCGAGGCCCTGCGCGGCACGCGCGGCGATCAGCACCTCCGGCGTGTGCGCGAGGCCGGCCGCCAGTGACGCCGCCCCGAAGAGTCCGAGTCCCGCGAGCAGGACCCGCCGGCCTCCCAGGAGGTCCGCGGCGCGGCCGCCGGCCAGGAGCAGAGCCCCGAAGGCGAGCCCGTAGGCGTTCACGACCCAGGTCGTGCCGCTCTCGGACAGGCCGGCTCCGGCTCGGATCTGAGGCAGGGCCACGTTCACGATCGACGTCGCGAGCATGATGGTGAACTGCGCGCCCGACAGTGCCGCCAGCGCAGCCCGGGGGCGGCGGGTGATGGTTCCGGACTTCTTCCGCACGACAGGCTCCCGCTTCGATGATCTCAATGTGTGGTCAACCACTCACACCTGTTCCCGAAAAACAGGCGGGGCCGCCACGCCCCGCCGATCACTCCCCGCGCACCCGCCTGCCCGCCCTCCCGCCATCGAAGCGGGAATCGGGTCAGGGGGCCAGGGGGTCAGTAGTGCCTGATGCCCGCCGAAAGCGTCCGGCTCCAGGGGGCGTCCACCTCTCCGGCCCCCATCGACACGATGAGGTGACACAGGGCCCCCAGCGCGAAGAACTCCTGGACCTGCCGCTCACTGCCGCCCGAGGCGCCACGCACGTACTCCACCAGCCGGGCATAGCCCTGCCGCACGGCCTCGCGCACCGCCGGCTCGGAGGTCGAGGCCGCCTGCGCCTGGAGCTGCACGAGCATCAGGTCGCCGTCACCCTCGCTGCCGCTGATCAGCCTGGCGTACGAGTCCCCCATGGCCGAGAGCACGATTTCCGGAGTGCTGCCCTGCGCCTCGGCCGCGGCCCGTTCGAAGCTGGCCCGCACCTGGACGAAGCTGTGCTCCACGACGGCGACGAACAGGGATTCCTTGTTCGGGAACAGCCGGTAGACGTACGCCTGGGAGATGCCCGCGGCCTTGGCGACCTCGGTCGTCGTGGTGCCGAAGTAACCGCGGGCGGCGAAGGCGCCGATGGCGGTACGCAGCACCGTCGCACGGCGCTCCTCGGCGGTGGACAACTGGCGTGGACGCTCTGACTTCATGTGAGTACTTAACCACTCACACTTTGTCGAAGTCAACCGTCGCCGAACCCTGAACCCCGAACCCCGAGCGCCGAACCCTCAAACCCGACCGCTGTCGGCCGGACGTCGCGCGTCCTCACCTCTCCCCACCGAACCGCACCCGTACCGTGAGGCCGCCGCCCTCCGGATTCGGGAACGCCTCCGCCGTCGCGCCGTGGGCCCGGGCGATCGACTCGACGATCGAGAGGCCGAGGCCCACGCCCTCGTCCGGGGCGTGGGTGCGTTCCGTCAGACGGCGGAAGGGCTCGAAGAGCAGCGGGACCGTCTCGGGCGGGACCTCGGGTCCGGTGTTCGCCACCTCGATGCCTCCCGGACCCGTACGGACCTCGACCCTGCCGCCGGGGACGTTGTGGCGTACACCGTTCACGACCAGGTTGTGCACCAGACGGTCGAGCAGCACCGCGTCGCCGTCGACCGTCAGGGGCCGGGCCCGCACCGACACCGTCACCTCGTGTTCCGCGGCCTCGGCCGCCAGCGCGTCCGCAGCCTGCCGGGCCACCTCGTGCACGGCCACCGGACGCCGCTCCCGAAGTCCCTGGTCCGACGCGGCGAGCAGGAGGAGGCCCTCGATGATCCGTTCGCTGTCGTCCGCGACCTCGATGAGCTTCGCCCGGATGCGGGTGACGCGCTCCGGCGACGGTTCCCCCGCGAGCCCGATCTCGGCTGCCGCGCGCTGCACGGCCACGGGCGTACGCAGCTCGTGGGCGGCGTTCGCCGCGAACCGCTGCTGGGCGGAGACCAGCCCCTCCATCCGGCCGAGCATCCCGTCGAAGGTGTCGGCGAGCCGCTTCAGTTCGCCCGGCGGCCCGTCGAGCGCGATCCTCTCGTGCAGGTTCTCGCCCGACAGCCGGCGGGCCGTCTCCGTGATCACGGCCACCGGCCGGAGCACCCGGCCGGCCATCCACCACGCGAGCACGACGGAGAGAACCGCGTACGCGAGGATCACGATCAGCGACACCGTCAGAAGGCGCTCGAGCGCCGCCGACTCCGCCGCGCCGCTCACCGACCTCGTGATGGCGAGCACCTCGCCGGGGAGCTCGGTCGCGCCGCTCGGGGCCGGGCTCGCGGGTACCGGGCTCACCGGTGGGGCAGTGCCCGGAAACGGACTGGCCGGAGCGGCACTGGTGATCGCGGTCGGATGGGCGCTGGGCAGCTCCTCCAGCCGCCGCGCCGGTACGGTCCCGGTGACGGCCAGGCTGATCGACGAGTACAGGCCCTCCTTGACGAGGAAGTACACGACCCCCGTCAGCAAGGCGCCCGCGAGCAGCAGGAGCCCGCCGTACAGGCCGGTCAGCCGGGCCCGCTCCCCCGTCACGACCTGCTTCACGACCCGCTTCACGGCGTGCCCCATGCTGTTCTTCCCGACGTGCTGCTCCACGTGCTTCCCGACGTGCTCCATGGCGTTCTTCCCGACGTGCCTCTCGACGTGCTTCACGACCCGATCCGGTAGCCCGACCCGGGGACCGTCTCCACCACCGGCGGCTCGCCCAGCTTCGCGCGCAGTTTGCTCAGCGTGACCCGTACCGCGTTCGTGCGGTAGCTGGTGTGCTCCTCCCAGACCTGCTCGATCAGGTCCTCGCCGCTGACCACCGCCCCCTCGGCCCGCAGCAGGGCCTCCAGGACCGCGAACTCCTTCCGGGACAGCTGCAGATGGCGGCCGTCCCGGCTGGCCTGGCGGCGGGCGGTGTCCAGCACGATCCCGGCCCGCTCCAGGACGGGCGGCAGGGCGGGGCGGGCACGCCGGCCGAGCGCCAGCACACGGGCGAGCAACTCGTCGTACGCGAAGGGCTTGGCCAGGTAGTCGTCGGCGCCGAGGCCGAGGCCCTCGACCCGGTCCCGTACCGTGCCCGCCGCCGTCAGCATCAGCACCCGGGTCATCAGCCGCTGTTCGACCACGCGGCGGCAGACGTCGTCGCCGTGCATCCCGGGCAGGTCCCGGTCCAGGACGAGCACGTCGTACTCCCCCAGCTGCAGTTTCCGCAGTGCTTCGAGGCCGTCGGCCGCGATGTCCACGGCCAGCGCGTCGCGGCGCAGCCCTTCGGCGATCATCTCGGCGAGAAACGCCTCGTCCTCCACCACCAGTACGCGCATGGCTCCTGTGTATCCGAAGGCGACCTTTCGCCGGTGTAAACGAAACCGCTGAGAGAAACGAAACACCCCTTCGCGGCACGCTCCACGCCATGACGATTCGACGGATCACCCGGGCCGCGGCCGCCACCTCCCTGGCCGCCGCCCTCACCCTGCTCTCCACCGCCTGCTCGGGATCGGGCTCGGACTCGGCGGGCTCCGGCAGCGGGCAGAAGGACGGGAACGTGAGTGACGAGGGGAAGAAGGCCGACCAGGCCTTCGAGCACCGCAAGTGCCTGCGCGAGCAGGGTCTCGACGTGCCCGAGCCGAAGCCGGGCGAGCAGGGCGTCGGGCTGACGATCGGCGGTGACGGCATGTCGAAGGAGAAGATGGAGAAGGCGTTCAAGGCCTGCCAGGACAAGGCCGGCGGCGCCGGATTCGGCAAGGAGCCGACACAGGCCGACAAGGACGAGGCGCTCGCATACGCGAAGTGCATGCGGGAGAACGGCTTCAACATGCCCGACCCGAAGTTCGACGGCGGGGCGCAGGCGGCCATGCCGATACCCCAGGGCGCGGAGAAGCAGAAGTTCGACAAGGCCGCCAAGGCGTGCGAGAGCGTGGCCCGATGAGCGGCCGCGAGCGGCCGATGGCCCGGCGCCGCCTCGTGCTCGCCCTCGCGGCGATCGTCGCCGTCGCGGGCGGCGGCGCGGCGGTCACCGCGGTGTCCGCGCCCGACAGGGCGGCGGACGGGCCCGGCGGAGCCGCCGATTCGAAGGGTCTGCCGAGCGCGACCGCTCCCGTCACCCGCGGCGACCTCAGCAACAGCTCCCAGCAGGACGGCACCCTCGGCCACCTCGGCGAACGGAAGATCAACGCGGGTCCGGCCGGAGTCCTGACCTGGGTCGCGGCGACCGGCTCGGTCGTCGAACGGGACGAGCGGCTGTACGAGGTCGAGGGCGGCCCGGTCCGTCTGATGTACGGAGCCGAGCCCATGTACCGGACGCTCAAGACCGGCGACAAGGGCAAGGACGTGCGCCAGCTGGAGGAGAACCTCGCCGCCCTCGGGTACATCGGCTTCGACGTCGACGAGGAGTACACGGCGAAGACGGCCGCAGCCGTGAAGCGGTGGCAGAAGTCCCACGAACTGAAACGGACCGGCACCGTCGGCCCTGATCAGATCGCCTTCGCGGGCAGCGCGGTACGGGTGAGGGAGGCGGGTTCCGCGCCCGGCGACCGGATCGCGCCGGGCGGGCCGGTGCTCACCGTGACCGGCTCCGAGCGGGTCGTACGCTTCGAGATCCCCGTGTCGGAGGCGGAGTCGGCGAAGGCCGGGACACGGGTGAAGGTCCGACTGCCCGACGGTACGGAGCTTCCGGGGAGGGTGTCGGCCGTCGGGAAGACCGCGTCGGCGGGCGACGACCCGCAGGACCGTACGCCGAAGATACCCGTCACCGTCTCCTTCGACCGACCGGAGAAGGTCAAGGGCATCGACCAGTCCCCGGTCACCGTCGACCTCACCGGCGAGACGCGCCGGGACGTCCTGACCGTACCGGTGAACGCGCTGCTCGCCCTCCCCGGCGGCGGCTTCGGCGTCCAGGTCGTCGAGAACGGGACGGCCCGGGACCTGGAGGTCCGGCTCGGCATGTTCGGGCAGGGCCGGGTCGAGATCAGCGGCGAGGGGCTGCGCGAGGGCATGAAGGTCGGGGTGCCGTCCGCATGACGACCTCGGCCATGACCACGAGCTCGACCCCGACGCCCGGCGGGACGCCGACGCCGGTCGTACGCCTCCGCGGAGTCACCAAGGAGTACGCGGGCGGTGTGCGTGCCCTCGACAGCGTCGATCTCACCATCGGCGAAGGGGAGCTGCTCGGCATCGTCGGGCCGTCCGGATCGGGCAAGTCGACGCTGCTGCACATCATCGGCACCCTGGACCGGCCGAGCGCCGGCACGGTCGAGATCGCCGGGCACGACATCGCCTCCCTGACGGACCGGAGGCTGTCGGCCCTGCGCGCCCGCCGTATCGGCTTCGTCTTCCAGGCCTTCCATCTGGTGCCGGGCGTGGGCGCGCTGGAGAACGTGGCCGAGGGGCTGCTGTACTCCGGGCTCCCCCGCGCACGGCGGCGCAGGATGGCCGCCGAGGCGCTGGCCCGGGTGGGCCTCGCCGACCGGATGAAGCACCGGCCGCACGAGCTGTCGGGCGGGCAGAAGCAGCGCGTCGCCATCGCGCGCGCGGTGGTCGGCGAACCGGCTCTGCTGCTCGCCGACGAGCCGACGGGCGCGCTGGACTCGGCGTCCGGGGAGGCGGTGATGACGCTCCTGCACGAACTCAACGCGGAGGGCGCGACGATCGCGGTCATCACGCACGACACGGAGATCGCGGGGCGGCTGCCACGGCAGGTGCGGATACGGGACGGACGGGTGGTGGCGGATACGTCGCTCGCCCCCGGCGGGGCGGGGGCGGTCGGTGTCCCGGGCGAGGCTGGTACGAGCGGCAGGGCCGGCACGACCGACGGTTCCGACGGATCCGGCCGGTCCGGATCATCCGCCCCGTCCGGGTCACCCGGGTCGCCCGGCCCGTCCGGTGGCGGAAAGGTCGCGGCCTGATGTCCCGTACGAGGAAACTCACGGCCGCGCGGCTCGGCCCGCGGGACGTCCTTCACGTCGGCTCGGCCGGGCTGCGGAGCCGGCCCGTACGCGTGGTGCTCTCGGCCCTCGGCATCGCCATCGGGATCGCCACGATGATCGCAGTCGTCGGCATCTCCGCCTCCAGCCAGGCCCAGTTGCTGCGGCGGCTCGACGCTCTCGGTACGAACATGCTGGTCGCCAAGCCGGGCGAGGGGATGTTCAGCGGGCAGGAGGTCAAGCTGCCGAAGGACGCGGTGGGGATGGTCGGCCGGATCGCCGGAGTGGAGAAGGCCGCCGGGACCGGCGACCTCACGAGCTCCGTGCGCCGTTCCGAGAAGATCCCTGAGGCCGAGACCGGCGGGATCGCGGTGAAGGCGGCGACGGAGGGACTCCTCGACGTCCTCAGGGGCGGGCTCGCGTCCGGCACCTGGCTGAACGCGGCCACGGGCCGCTACCCGTCCGTGGTCCTCGGCCATGTCGCCGCCGAGCGCCTCGGAATCACCGAGCCCGGCCGGCAGGTCTGGATCGACGACCGGTACTTCACGGTCATCGGCATCCTCGATCCGCTGCCGCTCGCGCCCGAGATCGAGCGGTCGGCGCTGGTCGGCTGGGCGGGCGCGGAAGGGCTGCTGGGCTTCGACGGGCATCCGACGACGGTGTACGAGCGGTCCACCGACGCGTCCGTGGAGGACGTGCAGCAACTGCTCGCCCCGACGATCGATCCGCAGAACCCGCAGAACGTGTCGGTCGGCGATCCGTCGTCGGCGCTCAAGGCCAAGGCGGCGACGGAGGGAGCGTTCTCCACACTGCTCCTGGGGCTCGGCGGGATCGCGCTCCTGGTGGGCGGGGTCGGCGTCGCCAACACGATGATCATCTCCGTCCTCGAACGCCGCCACGAGATCGGCCTCCGCCGGTCCCTGGGCGCGACCAGGGGCCAGATCAGGATCCAGTTCGTGACGGAGTCCCTGATGCTGTCCGGCCTCGGCGGCCTGGCGGGCGTGGCGCTCGGCGGGGCGGCGACGGGTGCGTACGCGTCGGCGGGCGGGCTGCCGTGGGTCGTACCGCCGTGGGCGGTGGGCGGCGGCTTCGCGGCGACGCTCGCGATCGGCACGGTGGCGGGTCTGTACCCGGCGGTCAGGGCCTCCCGTCTGTCGCCGACGCTGGCGCTGGCCACGGCTTAGGTCCTCGTCGGCCTCCCGTCGTCACACTCCTGTCGTCGTCCGAAGGGCAGGCGGGAGTGTGACGACAGGACCCTGGCCTGCCCACATGTCCGACGACACCCTGCACGCCGAGCGTGACGACCGACCCGAGGGATCCCGGCGCGTGCGTCTGAGCCGGACGTTCGACGAGGACGCGGAGTCGTACGACCGGGCCCGACCGGGCTACCCGCCGGAGCTGTACGACGACCCGGCGGAGCTCGCCGGCGCCCGCCCCGGCAGTCGGGTGCTGAACTCCTCACCGGAGGGGAGGCCGGCTCGGAAAACGCGATGCCGGGGACGTCGGCCGACTGCGATCATCGTCCGATGACGAACGTGCCTGCCGCCGCCCTCGACTCGTTGCACGGGCTCGCCTTCGGTGACGCCTTCGGTGACCGCTGGTTCGGCATCCTGCGCCGGGAGGGCCCGGCCGCCCTAGAGGCGCGGACGCTGCCCCCGGAGCCGCTGTGGCAGTGGAGCGACGACACCGCCCAGGCGCTCGTTCTCGTCCGGGAGCTCGCCGACGGTGACGGCGGAGTCGACCGGGACCGTCTCGCCATGAGCCTCGCGGCGGCCTACGCCGACGACACGCACCGGGGGTACGGCGCTTCGATGCATGACGTGCTCCGTCGGATCGGCGCGGGCGAGCCCTGGCGTGAGGTGGTCGCCGGCCAGTTCGGCGGACAGGGCTCCTGGGGCAACGGTGCCGCCATGCGCGTCGCCCCGCTCGGTGCGTGGCACGCCGCCGATCTCGACGTGGCCGCCGAGCAGGCGGCCCGCCAGAGCACGGTCTCGCACCACCATCCGGAGGCGGTCGCCGGGGCCGTGGCGGTCGCGCTCGCCGCCGCTCTGGCGACGCTCAGCCGTGGCGGACCCGCTCCGTCACGGCCGGAGTTCCTCCGGGCCGTCGCCGCACGCCTTCCCGAAAGCGACGTGCGCTCCGGTCTGCGCATCGCGGCCCGGATGCCGGAGCGCACCTCGGTGCGGCACGCCGCGGAGGTCCTCGGTTCCGGCTACCGGATGTCCGGGCCCGACACCGTCCCGTATGCGCTGTGGTGTGCGGCGGGGCACCTCGACGACCTGCACGAGGGGCTGTGGTTCACGGTCGCCGGGCGCGGTGACATCGACACCACCTGTGCCATCGCAGGCGGGGTGATCGCCGCGCGAACCGGCGTCGACGCCCTCCCGGCGGCCTGGCACGCGGCCCGCGAACCGCTGCCGCCGGTCGTGCCGTGCCATGCCGATGAACGCCGATGAGCCGGTGCCGCGTGAGGTGAAGCGCCTGGACACGGCTTCGCTGCTCGCGCTGGAGGAGCGGGCTCTGGAGCTCGTGCTCAACCAGCGGCTGGATCCGGTGTGGGTCGAGGCGCACGCGTCGCCCGGCGGTACGCACTTTCTGTGGCCTGCCGTGTGGAACAGCCTGCCCCATCATCCCGAGGTGCCGCGGCAGTTGCGGTGCGAGCTGCTGATCGTGCTGCGCGGCGGGCAGCACGTGATGAGCCTGCTGGACATGCTGCCGGAGGACTTCACGCCGCTGCCGAGGGTGACGTCGCGGGTCGAGGGGATGCGGGTGAGTCGCCTCCTGGACGACTCCCCGACCGTGTGGCAGTGGCTGTCGCGGAAGGGCGCTCCCGGGCCCGCGTAGGCGTGGGGGCTCGTTCGTGCTGCTGCCGGACGGGCCCGCGCAGGCGTCGGGGCTCCGTCGCCGCACTGTTGTCCGGTCCGCACCGGAATTCCACCGCGCCGGCGGGACGGCGGGTGTGATACTTCCCGGCGTGCGCATCATCCCCGACGGCAGTACCCCGCTCTCGCGGGCGGTTCTGGTGGACGCCCTCGAGAACGACGACGGCCTCACCTTCGAGCCGGCGTCTCCGCTCTTCCTCGCCGCGGGCGACCGGCTGCGGTTCGAGGGCGAGGAGCTCGTCGTCCTGCGGGAGGGAGGGGTTCGGCACGACTTCGTCGGCGACTGGCTCTGGCGGTGCCGCGTTCGCCCCACGCGCCGCCCCGGGCGTGCCACAGGAGACGCCCACCTTTAGCCCGTTTTGGGTGATTTCATCCAGTGCTCCGCCTCGTTGATCAGCCCATGAAGCAGCTCGGACGTCGTCGCTGGATCTGGTCCCCCATCACCTCCTGGCAGGCCAGGAGGCTCTCCCGGGTGTCCGGGGTGAGTCTCGACGAGGCGTGGGTCAGGATCCGCCTGACCACGCACCCCGAGGAGTCCCACCTCGCCCTGACCCGTGACGTGCTCACCCGGGTCCTGCTCACCCGGCGCACCGGATGAGCGGTCGTCACCCGACCGTCCCCCACCACGTCCCGCCCCGTCCCGCATCCGTCGCCGGGTCGCCGGGCGGGCCGTCGCCGAGGGCGAGGCGGGAGACGATGCGGTAGCGGTCGCCGCGGTAGAGGGAGCGGACGTACTCGACGGGCCTGCCGTTCGCGTCGGAGGTGATCCGGTCGAAGAGAAGGGCGGGCGACAGGACCGGCACGTCGAGCAGGGCCGCCTCCTCCTCGCTCAGTACGGTCGGCTCGATCGACTGGACCGCGTGGGCTGGCCGGATGCCCCGCCGGTCCCGCAGATGGGCGTAGAAGCCGGCTTCCATGTCGGCGGCGGTGAGCCCGGGGACCAGGTCGGCCGGGACGTGCAGGTGTTCCAGGGCGATCGGGGCGCCGTCGACGCGCCGGAGCCGCGTCACGTGGACGAGTTCCGCCGCCGGGGAGATCGCCAGCCGGCGGCCGATGCGGGCGCCGGCCCGTACGGTGCGGAGTCCGAGGACCGTGCTCGTCCAGTCGTCCCGGCCCCGGGGCGCGCCCGCCGCCCGGTGCTCGGCGACCAGTTCCTGGGTGATCTTGTCCGGTGCCACGAACATGCCGCGGCCGTGTTCCCGTACCAGCAGGCCCGTGGCGACGAGTTCGTCGACCGCCGCCCGCAGGGTGGGCCGGGAGACGCCGAGGGTGGCGCAGAGCGTGCGCTCGGACGGGATGGCGTCGCCGGGGCGGCGGCTCTCGATCACGGTCAGCAGATGCTCCCGTACGCGCTCCCGCTTCAGCTCCATGCCGTCCACTCCCCCGTGCGCCGTTCCGCTGCCGGTCAGTATGCATCCCCCTCCGTCGAAGAGGTCACGAGGCCGTCGCGGGTGAAGTCGAGGCGGGAGACGATGCGGTAGCGGTCGCCCCGGTAGACCGAGTGGACGTACTCGACGGGGCGGCCCGCGGTGTCGAGGGTGAGGCGTTCGATCAGCAGGGCGGGCGAGAGGACGGGGACGTCGAGGAGCGCGGCCTCGTCCTCGCTGACGACGGTCGGCTCGATCGACTGGGTGGCCTCCTGGACGTGGACCCGGTGGTGCTCCCGCAGGTGGTCGTAGAGGTCGCCCGCTTCGAGCTCCTCCGGGGTGAGCGCGGCGCCGACCAGGTCCGCCGGTATGTGCAGGTGCTCGATGGCCATGGGGGAGCCGTCGACCAGGCGGAGGCGGGCGACGTAGAGCAGTCCGGCGGCGGGCGAGAGGCGGAGCCTGCGACCGATGCGGGCACCGGCCCGGACCGTGGCGGATTCCAGGACCGTGCTGGACCAGGTGCCCGACGCGCGGGGCACGGTGAAGGCCGCGTCGTCCGGGGCGAGCCGTTGGGTGATCTTGGCGGGGGCGACGAACATGCCGCGGCCGTGCTCCCTCACCAGCGCGCCGGTCGCGACGAGTTCGTCGACGGCGGCGCGCAGGGTGGGCCGGGAGACGCCGAGGGTGGCGCAGAGGGTGCGCTCGGAGGGAATCGGGTCGCCCGGGCCGCCCGCCTCGATCAGGCCCAGCAGGTGTTCCCGTACCCGCTCCCTCTTCAGCACCCCGCTGGAGGAGCCGTCCTTCATGCCACCCACCCTCATCCCGACTGGTCAACTGGTAAGTCCGATACTAACCGCAGCGGTTGACCTGAGACCCGGTGAACAACCCATGTTTTTCAAGGGATTGACGACTCCCCTCGGTCGTGCCACCTTCTGGTCACACACCTGACCACTTGACCAATTGGTCAACCATTCATCGAGGTGCCCGTGAAGACTCGTCCCCTCGCCGGCTGCGTCGCCCTCGCGGCGGCCGTCGCCCTCACCGCCACGGCCTGTGGCGGATCGGGCGACCCGGCAGCCTCCGGCGGACCGGAGAAGGTCACCGTATGGATCATGAAGGACAGCGTCACCGACGCCTTCCTCGACCGCTTCCGCACCGGCTTCGAGGCGGAGCACAAGGACATCGACCTGGACATCCAGATCCAGGAGTGGGACGGCATCGGCGAGAAGGTCACGGCCGCCCTCGCCAGCAAGGACGCCCCGGACGTCATCGAGGTCGGCAACACCCAGATCGCGCAGTACGCGGCGAGCGGCGGCGTCCGTGACCTCAGCGACAGGACGGCGGAGCTGAACGGCGCGGACTGGCTGCCGGGGCTCGCCGAGCCGGGCCGGGTCGACGGCAAGCAGTACGGCATTCCCTGGTACGCGGCCAACCGGGTCGTGATCTACCACAAGGACCTGTTCGCCCGCGCGGGCGTCACCACGCCCCCGAAGACACAGGCCGAGTGGCTCGGCGTCACCGCGAAGCTCAACCGGGGCAGGACCCAGGGCATCTACCTACCCGGCCAGAACTGGTACACCCTGTCCGGCTTCATCTGGGAGGAGGGCGGCGACCTCGCGGTCAAGGACGGGTCCGCGTGGAAGGGGGCGCTCGACACCGCCCAGGCGCGCGCCGGCATGGACTTCTACCGGCAGCTCCAGGCCCTCGGCAAGGGCCCCAAGGACGCCGACGAGGCCAAGCCCCCGCAGGCGGAGGTCTTCGCCAAGGGCGAGATCGCCCAGATCATCGCCGTACCCGGCGGCGCGAAGATCGTCGAGGAGATCAACCCCGTGCTCAAGGGCAAGCTCGGCTTCTTCCCGATCCCCGGCAAGACCGCGGGGAAGCCCGGCGCGGTCTTCACCGGCGGCTCCGACCTCATCGTGCCGGAGGCGTCGACCCATCCCGAGGCCGCGTACGAGGTGGTCAAGGCGCTGGCGGGCGAGAAGTGGCAGACGGACATGGCCAGGACCATGAGCTACGTGCCCAACCGCACCTCGCTCGCGCACGTGATCCAGGACGACGAGGGGACGGCCGCCATGGCCGCCGGCGCGGCCCGGGGCCGGGCGACGCCGAACTCCCCGCAGTGGGCGGCCGTCGAGGCCACCAACCCGATCAAGCAGTACATGACCGCCGTGCTCACCGGAACCGATCCCGCACAGGCGGCCGCGGCCGCCTCGCAGAGCATCACCAAGACCCTCGGCTCGTGAGCGTCCCCGCCGTACGGCTCCGCGGCCGGGCCGGCCGAGCCGCCTTCTGGCCCTACCTCCTCGTCGCCCCCACCGTCCTCGGGGGTCTGCTCCTCCTCGGGTATCCCTTCGTCCGCAATCTGCTGATCTCCTTCCAGCAGTACGGGATGGGCGAACTCATCCGTGGCGACGCCGCGTTCGTGGGGTTGCGCAACTACCGGACGGTGCTCGCCGACCCCGAGTTCTGGGAGGTCGTCCGGCGCACCTTCTGGTGGACCCTGATCAACGTCGTCCTGATCATGGTGATCGGCACCCTGGTCGCCCTGATGATGCAGCGGCTCGGCCGGCGGATGCGGATCCTGGTGACGACGGGGCTGGTCCTCGCGTGGGCCAGCCCGGTCATCGCCACCACGACGGTGTTCCAGTGGCTCTTCGCCTCCCGCCTCGGGGTGGTCAACTGGGCGCTCGTACAGCTCGGGTTCGAGTCCTTCGAGGGCTACTCGTGGCTGGCGGACGGCCCCGCCGCGTTCACCGTCCTGGTCCTGCTGGTGGTCTGGCAGTCGGTTCCCTTCGCCGCGATCACTCTCCACTCGGCGCTGCTGACCGTCCCCGCCGAGCTGTACGAGTCGGCCCGGCTCGACGGGGCCGGAGGCTGGCGGATCTTCCACTCGGTCACGCTTCCCCTGCTGCGTCCGATCTTCGGTCTCGTCCTCTGTCTGGAGGTCATCTGGGTCTTCCGCTGCTTCGCACAGATCTGGGCGGTGACCAAGGGCGGGCCGGGCGAGGCGACGACCACCCTGCCCGTGTACGCCTACCGGGTCGCCCAGTCGCTGCACCGCTACGACCTCGGGGCGGCCGTGTCCACGCTCACCGTCCTCCTCCTCGTGGCCGTGCTGATCGCCTACTTCCGCCAGATGCTCCGACAGGAGGCCGACCGATGACACCGCGCACCCTGCGCCGCCTCCCCCTGAACACCGCGGCGGCGCTCGTCTTCGTCCTGGCCGTCTTCCCGGTGTACTGGATGGTCCTCACGGCCTTCCGGCCCACCCGCGACATCCAGTCCGAGACCCCACGGTTCCTGCCCGGATCCGTCACCCTGGAGCACTTCCGGAACGCCGTGGCCGCCGACGGGTTCTGGATCTTCTGGCGCAACAGCCTGCTCGTGACCGCCGGCTGCGTCGTGCTCGCCCTCGTGGTGGCGCTGGCCGCGGCGTTCGCCGTCGCCAGGATGAACTGGCGCGGCCGGCGGGGCTTCATCCTCATGGTCTTCATCGCCCAGGTGGCGCCCTGGGAGGCGCTGTTGATCCCGATGTACGTGATCGCCCGGGACGCCGACCTGCTCGACCGGCTCGCGACCCTCAGCCTCATCTACTTCATGGTCACCCTGCCCTTCACCATCGTGACCCTCCGCTCCTTCCTGGCGGCGGTACCGGCCGAACTGGAGGAGGCCGCACAGGTCGACGGATGCACCCGCACCGCCGCGTTCCGCCGGGTGACGCTCCCGCTGCTCGCCCCCGGGCTGCTCGCGACCTCGCTCTTCGGGTTCATCACCGCCTGGAACGAGTTCGCCTTCGCCAACATGCTCATCATCAAGAACCAGGACGACCGGACCCTGCCCGTCTGGCTGTCGTCCTTCTCCAACGTCTTCGGCACCGACTGGGGCGCCACCATGGCCGCCTCCACCCTCTTCGCCCTGCCCGTCCTCGTCCTCTTCCTGGTCCTGCAGGGCCGGGTCGCCGCCGGAATGACCGGCGGAGCCGTGAAGGGATAACGCACCGCGATGCCCCACCCCCGACTCGTTCCCGAACCCACCCACCTCCAGCTCCTGCCCGGCGCGTTCACCTTCGACGACTCGACCGCCCTCAAGGTCTCACCGGGCGCCGAGGGCGCGGCCGGACTGCTGCGCACCCTGCTCGGCCCGGCCACCGGCCTGCCGCTGCCCGCGCGTGCGGACGGCTCCGTCGTCCTGGCGCTCGACCGCGCCCTCACCGGCCTCGGCGAGGAGGGGTACGGCCTCACCATCGGCGCCGAAGGGGTACTGCTGCGGGCCGCCCGCCCGCAGGGACTCCTCGCCGGCGTCCAGACGCTCCGACAACTGCTGCCCGTCGAGGCCCTTCGCGCCGAACCCGTGGCCGGCGTCGCGTGGTCCGTGCCCTGCGCGCAGATCACCGACACCCCCCGTTTCCCCTGGCGCGGCTCCATGCTCGACGTCGCCCGCCGCTTCCGGCCCGTCTCGTATCTCCGGCGCTACGTGGACCTCCTCGCCCTCCACAAGCTCAACGTCCTCCATCTCCACCTCACCGACGACCAGGGCTGGCGCATGCCGGTCGCCGCGCTCCCCCGCCTCACCGAGGTCGGCGGACTGCCGCACGGCGGCGCCTACACCCGTACGGAACTCACGGAACTGGTGGCGTACGCGGCGGAGCGCGGCGTCACCGTCGTGCCGGAGATCGAGATGCCGGGGCATGTCCGGGCCGCGCTCGCCGCCTACCCCGAGCTCGGCAACCACCCGGGCCGTACCTATGACGTCTGGGACCGGTGGGGCGTGTGCGACACGATCCTCGGTGTCCACGACGGAGCGCTCGGCTTCTGCCGCACCGTCCTGGACGAGGTGATGGACGTCTTCCCCTCCTCGTACGTCCACATCGGCGGCGAGGAGTGCCCCACGACCGAGTGGCACGACTCGCCCGCCGCGCGCCGGCGGGCGGCCGAGGAGGGGCTGCCGGGCCCCGCGGCCCTGCACGGCTGGTTCATGGAACGCGTCGGACGGCACCTCCTCGACGCGGGACGGCTGCCGCTGAGCTGGACCGAGAACGGCGCCGACCTCCCTCCGTACTTCACCGTCATGCCCTGGCGCGACGCCGACCACGGTCGTACGGCCGTCCGCCGCGGGCACCGCGTCGTCATGGCGCCGCACCGCACCACGTACCTCGACTACCCCCAGTCGGCCAGCCCGGCCGAGCCGCCGGGCCAGGCCGGCGAGGTCGTCGATCTGCGCACCGTGCACGGCAACGAACCCGCTCCGGCGGACTGGAGCCCGGAGGAGGCGGCCCAGGTCCTCGGCTCCCAGGTGCAGTTGTGGACCGAGTACGTGCCCACCACCGCCCACGCCGAGTACCTCACTTTCCCCCGGCTCTGCGCACTCGCCGAGGTCGTCTGGACCGGCCGCCACGACTGGCCGGGCTTCCAGGAGCGGCTCCGCCACCACCGGACACGGCTCGACACCCTCGGGGTGCCGCGCCGCCTGCCGCCCACGCCCCTCCTCACCCCCACCCCCTGACCCCGCCCGTAGACCGGAAACACCCCACCCCAAGGAGAGGAATCACCATGAACGCCCCCACAAGGAACAGGAACCTGCGGATCCGTGCCGCGCTCGCCGTCGCCGCGGTGACGGGGCTCGGCGCCACCGCCCTCACCGCCCTGCCGGCGGCGGCCGCCGGTGAGGCGGTCACCGTCCAGTACCGGCAGAGTTCGACCGGCGGCGACCAGGTCGAACCCTGGCTCAAGGTGGTCAACACCGGCTCGTCGAGCGTCCCGCTGAGCCAGGTCAAGGTCCGCTACTACTTCAAGGCCGACGCGGGAGCCTCGTACACCTACGCCTGCTCCTGGGCGGTGAAGGGCTGCGCGAACCTCACCGGCACCTTCGGCACGCTCCCCCACCCCACCGCGACCGCCGACCGCTACCTCGAGATCGGCTTCACCGCCGGGGCCGGTTCCCTGGCGCCCGGCGCGGACACCGGCGACATGCAGCTGCGCTTCCACCGCTCCAACTGGCAGTCGCTGAACCAGAGCGACGACTACTCCTTCGGACCGGCCCGGACGACGTACGCCAACTGGTCCAAGGTCACGGCGACCGTGGGCGGCGTGCCGGTCTGGGGCACCGCACCGGCGGGCAACGAACCCACCCCGACGCCCACCGACCCGACCACCCCGCCGCCCAACGGGGCGACGCTCTTCGACGACTTCGACTACACCGGGCACACCGACCCGACGATCGACGCCCACGGCTGGAGCGTCCGCTCCAACTCCGGCGGCCCCGGGGTGCCGGGCGCCACATGGGCGCCCGAGAACGTGACCTTCGCCAAGGAGGGCACGAACTCGATCATGAACCTGCGGAGCTCGACCGCGGGGACCGGTGAGTCCACCCGGCACACCGAGATCCTCACGCGGGCCTCGAAGTTCAAGAACGGCACGTACGCGGCGCGGGTGCGCTTCTCCGACGCACCGGTGTCCGGTCCGGACGGCGACCGAGTCGTGCAGACCTTCTTCACCATCAACGACCTCAAGGCGCCGATGGCCGACGACTACGCCGAGTACGACTTCGAGTACCTGCCCAACGGAGGCTGGGGCGAGCCCGCCAACATCCTCTACACCACCTCGTGGGAGACCTACCGGCCCGACCCCTGGGAGGCCGTCAACCAGCACTCCGAGGCCCGCACGAGCTACGCCGGCTGGCACGACCTCGTCCTGACCATCGACGACAACACGATCGTCTACTACGTCGACGGGCAGGAGTTCGGCCGGCACGACGCCCGGTACCTCCCCGAGCGCCCGATGTCGATCAACTTCAACCAGTGGCTGATCGACCTCGCCGGCCAGACCTCGACGACACCTCGCTCCTACGACCAGAAGGTCGACTACGTCCTGCACGTCAAGGACCAGGTCCTGACCCCGGCCCAGGTGGCCGCGAAGGTCGGTGCCTACCGCACGGCGGGCACGACCTTCCAGGACACGGTGCCGGCCACGCAGTAGGCCGCACCGGTGGGCCGCCGTCCCGTGCGGCGGCGGCCCACCGACAGGGCTCAGGAGGTGCGGCAGGTCGGGTCGTCGACGGCGCTCACGGTGTACGGGGGCCGGCCCGGCGGCTCGTCCAGCTGGCTGTTCACCACATAGAGGCGGCAGCCGTGCCGGGCGAGGGTGGTCGGCAGGTCGAGGACCTCGGCGCCGAGCGACTCGTTCGTCAGGCGGTGGGTCACCGTGCCCGTACGCAGCTCCTCGTCGAGACGGGCGATGTACACGCCGTGCGGGGCACCGTAGTTGAGCACGGCGTAGAGCGTCCGGCCGCGCAGCACCATCCCGTCGGCCCCGAAGGACTGCTCCCCGAGGGAGAGCCGGGTGACGGTCCGGTCGGCGGTGTCGACGCGCCAGACGGCCTCGGTGCCGTTGGATGCGACCAGGAGGGTGGTGCCCGACTCGTTGGCCACGATGCCGTTCAACAGCCAGTACCGCGCCGGGAACTCCGGGAACGCCGAGCGGATGTCGAGCCACGGTTCGAGAGGGCCGAGGGCGCCGCCCCGCATCTCCGCCCGGTACACGACCGGGTTGGCCCAGTCGGTCACGTACACCGCGTCCCTCGTCACGGTCAGGTCGTTGAGGTCGGGCGCGCCGAGCGGTCCGCCCACGGCCGTACGGGTGGCGAGCAGCCGCCCGTGCCGGTCGTGGACGGTCAGCGTCGCCCCGCCGACCGAGAGGACCCGGCCGCGCCGGTCGGTGTGGACGCCCAGGGTGCTGGTGCGGCCCTCCGTCCCCCGTGCGGGAAAGGGCCTCAGCTCCGGGCGGCCGACGTGGCCGCGGTACAGCGCGCCCGTCCCGTCCGAGGACACGTACAGGGTGCCGTCCGGAGTGACCGCGATCCCCTCGGGGAGCACGCCGGGGGCCCGGGAGACCACGTAGGTGTCGGGCAGGTCCCGGGCGACGGCCGGCCCCGGCGCGCCGCCGAGGGCGGTGAGGCCGGTGACGCCGGTGAGCAGGACTGTGACGGCGAGACGGGCGGTGCGGGTGGGGGCGCGGCGCATGGGTGTGGCCTCCGGAGGTGGTCGGCGAGGTGGACACGGGGAGCCTGCTCCGTCGTCCCCCGCGACGCATCGCCTTTCACGTCTGAGCGAAAGGGTCCGGCCTCGCCGCTCGTGAACGGGTCCCCGCCACCTCTCCTGAACAGGTCCGCCGTCACCTGTCCTGAACAAGGCCGCCGTCAGCTCCTCTTCATGAACAGATCCGCCGTCACCCCTGGGTGAACGGCGCCGTGGGGCCGATAATCGGTCGGCATGATCCGCCTTCACTTCACTGCCGCCGATCTGCGTCGGATCACGCTCGCTCCGGCGGCCAACGCGCTGTCGGAGACCGTTCTGAGCCTCCGCCTGGGCCTCCGTCCCGGCCTGCGCCGGGGTCGGCGGGTGCGGGCCGCGGCCCGGCAGTGGCACGAGTCCCTGCCGGGAGGCCCCAGGCTCAGGGCGGGCGTTCTCGCCGAACTGCTCTCCGAGGACGGGTTCGTCCCCGACTTCCTGCTGCAACCTTCGGCGCACGACTTCGCCGAGGCCCTGGAGTCGGCCGCCTCGACGCCGCCGGAACGGCTGGCGCTCGATCTCGGGATACCGGAGGTCTCCGGCTGGAACGGCGGCCTGGGCCGCCCCGGCCGATGGGCCCACGACCTGGCCCAGGGCGCCCCGGCCGCCTCCGCCGCGCTGGTCGACGACGCCCGCGGCTACTTCCGCACGGCGATCGAGCCGCTCTGGCCACGGATCCGCGGCGACGCCCTGACCGATCGGGCACTACGGGCGGAGATGCTGCTGCGCGGGGGTGTCGACGCCCTCCTCACCACGCTGGGCACGACGTGGAACTGGCAGCCGCCGACGCTGCACCTGCCGTCCGCCTCGACGTACGACATCCCGTTGTGCGGGCGGGGCCTGCTCCTCGTTCCGTCCTGGTTCGCGACCGGCCCGATGGTGATGTACCGCCCGGAGGCGGCGACGGTGCTCGTCTATCCCCTGTACGACGACGGCGCCGGCGCGGGCCGGGCGGACGCGTCCGGTGACCGGCCGGAGGCGCTCGCGGCGCTGCTGGGGCGCAGCCGGGCGCAGGTACTCGCGCTGCTGCGGTCCCCCGCCACCACGACGGCGCTCGCCGAGCGCGCCGCCCTGTCGCTCGCGGCCGCCAGCCAGCACGCGGGGGTCCTGCGCGGAGCGGGTCTGATCACCACCGTGAGGACGGGCCCGTCGGTGCTCCACAGCCTCACCCCGCTCGGCGCCTCCCTGCTGGCCGGGGCGTGAGCGCCCGCGACCCGCTCAGCCTCCGGTCCGGGCGCACTCGCTGTTGTCGCCGCCGCTGCGGCAGCCCACGGACGTGCCGTGCCGCTCCGTGACGGGACGGTCGCGCGCGTCCTCACGGTGCTGCGCCGTCAGCCCGCCGGCGATGACGACGGCGACGAGCGTGGCCATGAAGCCCTGACTGATCACGGTGATCACGGCTTTGACCTTGGCGGCGATCACCGTCGCGGCGAAGGCGAGCAGGCCGACCCCGCCCGCCCAGGGCAGATAGCCCGACAACGGATCGGTCCGGCCCGGCCCGGCCGGGTCGAACGACACCCCGGTGAGGAGCCACGCGCCGAAGATCACCACCAGCAGAGACAGTTCCAGGAGCAGGAGGCCGCATCCGGCGCCGATGTCGGCACCGCGGTCCGCGTGGTCGCCCGTCCGGTCGGAGCCCAGCGAGTGTCGGGTCATGGCCGTCACGATGCCGACCCGCGGGGGACGCGCGCATGAGTAGCGGTACTCAGGTTCCCGTACTCGGTGTGCCCCGCCCCCTGCTCCCGAGCTCCTCCGCCGCCTCCGGACCCGCAGGTCGACGCGAGGGCGGACGGTCGCCGCATGCCGGACCGGGCGTCCCGGTGGATCCTGGGGGTATGGGTGGCACTCCCGGGGTGCGGCTGTCGAAGGCCCGGCTCCCGCCCGCCTACGCGGCGGCCGTACGGCGGTCGGTGCGCGTCACGCTCGCCGCCACCGCCGGTTTCTACCTCTTCCTGTACGGCTTCGACTCGGCCGTGGCCGCCACCTACGCGCTCTTCGCCGCGGTCGCGATGGCGGGTCTGTCGCACATCCCCGGCACCGGGCGGCAGCGGGCCGCGACCCTGCTGCCCGTGGTGCCCGCCTGCTGGGTGCTGATCACGATCGGCACCTACCTGTCCGTACGGACGTGGAGCGCGGTCCTCGGCATGCTGGTCGTCGGATTCGTCCTGACCTTCATGGCCGTGGGAGGGCCGCGGCCGGCCGGCGCCGCGCCGGGGCTGCAGCTGATGTACATCCTGCCGTCCTTTCCGCCCTACGTCCCCGAGACCCTCGGCGAACGGCTGGTGGGAGCGACGGTCGGCCTGGCGCTGCTGATCCTCGCCGAGGCGTTCCTGCTGCCCGACCGCGCGCCGGGCGCCCCGTACCGCGAGCTGGCCGCCCGGGCCGCCGACCGGGCGGGGCACTGCGCCGACGAGCTGGCCTCCGCCCCGTACACGCTCGGCGACACCGCGCTGCGGGCCGCCCGGGAGCTGAGCGGCGGCCTGCGGTCCTCCCGGGTGCCGGAGGCGGAACGGCCCGCGGGTCCGGGTGTCAGGGCCCGGGCCCTGGCGCACACCGGTCTGGCCGCCCGCACCCTGCTGGGGCGGCTGGCGTCGCTGCCGCCTCCGCCGGGCGGCCCGGCGGAGGGCGGGAGGTGGCCCGGGGTGCTGCGCGCGGTGCGCGACGCGTGTCTGGAGACCGCGTCCCTGCTACGCGGCCACGACGTCTCAGGAGACGCCCTCTCCCGGCTCCAGGAGGTGCGCCGGGCCCTGGCCGGGGGCGCCGAGCCGGGTGCCACGCCCGCCGGGCTGCGCCGCCACGCGGCAGTCCTGGAAGTGGCCGATGCCGCGCTGGCCATGTCCACGGCGGCGGAGATCGCCGTCCGGGGGAGGGCCGCACGGGCGGCGGCTCCGGGGCGGTTCTGGTACGCGCGGATGCGGGCACCCCAGCTGTGGTGGCGGCGGCTCTCCGGGCATGCGGGGCAGCGGTCGGTGTTCTTCCAGAACGCGGTGCGCATCGCGCTGGCACTCGCGGCGGCACGGACCATCGCAGGCCTGGACACGCTGCCGCACGGATTCTGGATGCTCCTCGCCACGCTCACCCTGACCCGTACGACGGCGCGGGAGACGCGGAGCACGGTGCGGGTGGCCCTCACCGGGACCCTGGTGGGGGCGGTCGTCGTGGCCGCGCTGCTCGCCCTGGTCGGGACGGACACGACGGTGTACGCCGCCGCGCTGCCGCCGTTGATGCTGGTCGCCTTCACGCTGGGTCCGGTGAAGGGAGTGGGGTGGGCCCAGGCGATGTTCACGATGGTCGTCGCCCTGGTCTTCGCCCAGCTGGCCCCCGCGACCTGGCGGCTCGCCGAGTTCCGGCTCCTCGACGTGCTCGCCGGCAGCGCTGTCGGCGCCGTGTTCGGTCTGCTCGCCTGGCCCAAGGGGGCCCACGACGAGTTGCGGCGGTCGGTGGCGACGATGCTCCGGACCGCCGCGGAGACCGTCGTGGCCACGACCGCGCAGCTCGCCGCGGGTGGTGCGCGTGCCCCCGTGGCCACCTCGCCGGGTCACCGGTCGTTGCAGCACGCCCTGATCATGGCGGAGTCTGCGTACGCGCAGTACCGGAGCGAGCCGAAGGCGCTGGAGACTCAGGACGACCCCCAGGACTGGCAGGCCGCCCTGCTGTCCGGCCACCACACGCTGTGGGGCGCGGACCGGCTGCTCGTGCCGCCCGAGCCGACCGTGGTCCCGCCCCTGCCCCCGGAGCCGGCCGAGGCGGTCACCCGGATCGGCGACCGGGTGGCCGCGGGCATGTTGCTGGTCTCCGCCCGTCTGGATCCGATCGGCGACACGCCGGGCGCCCCGGTCGCCGTCGGCGCACGGGACTTCGCCGACTTCGCCGCCGAGCCGCCCGGTGCTCCTCGGCCGTATTACGCGGCCGTGGAGTGGCTGGATTCGCTGATGACGGACGTGGAGCGGATGGCGGCCACCCACAAGTGAGCTGTGCCACAGACGAATTGGCTGTTCAGGACCCGCGGGCGGGGGTCCTGGGGGACGACAGCGATGCGTTAGCGCGGCGGCAGCGGGACGTGAGCGGCGCACGGGAACCTGGAAGGGACCACCGTGGCCGGCACGCCGGCCACGGACAGCAGACCAGTAATCAGCAGACCACGGGGACCTCGCCATGCGGCCGCGCACGGACGGTCGGGGCGAGTGAGAAGGAGCAGGTAGCGGAAGTGCTCACCAAGCGGGTGACGGTGACCGTCCACGCGTCCGACCCACTCAGTCGGGCCGGGCTCATCAGCCATCTGAGGCATCAACCGACCGTCGACGTGGTCCCTGACCAGGACGACGCGTGCCGGGACGCCCCGGCGGTCGCGGTGATGCTCGCCGAGCGGATCGACGAACCCACCACGGCCGAACTGCGGCGCCTGTTGCGGGGCAGGGACCAGCGCGTCGTACTCGTGGCGCGCGAGCTGCGCGAGCCCGACTTGCTGGCCGTCGTCGAGTACGGGGTGCGGGCCATCATCTGGCGCCATCAGGCCACCGAGCAGCGGCTGTTGAGTGCCGTGCACAGCGCGGCGCGCGGCGAGGGCGAGCTTCCGCCGGACCTCGTCAGCCGTCTGCTGAACCAGGTGGGGCGCCTGCAGCGGGCGACGACGGCGGGTGCGGCCACCGGAGCGGCGGCGCCGCTCTTCGG
This sequence comes from Streptomyces sp. NPDC029956, assembly GCF_055574655.1. Taxonomy (NCBI): domain Bacteria; kingdom Bacillati; phylum Actinomycetota; class Actinomycetes; order Kitasatosporales; family Streptomycetaceae; genus Streptomyces; species Streptomyces sp. NPDC029956. The sequence continues at coordinate 62,165 of NZ_JBVHZJ010000046.1, forward strand.
GATGGCGCCGCGCGAGGTCGACGTCCTGAGGCTGCTGGCCGAGGGGTTCGACACCCGGCAGATCAGCGAGAAGCTCGCCTACTCCGAGCGCACCGTCAAGAACATCCTGCACGCGCTGATGACGCGTCTGCAGCTCACCAACCGGGCGCATGCCGTCGCGTACGCGCTCCGCGAAGGCTACATCTGATGCTTCATGAGATCGACGAGGGACTGCGCCGGCTGCTGGCGCCCGCCGTCGAGGGCGATGTCGCCTTCGACGCGCCGACCCGCGACTGGGCGGCCCGCCGCAACGCCCCGACCCTGAACGCCTATCTGTACGACATCCGGGAGGACGTGGCCCGGCGCGAACGCGGTGCCTACGCCGAACGGGACGCCCAGGGCGTCGTCACGCGCAAGCGCCTGCCACCACGCTGGTTCCGGCTCTCGTACCTGGTGACCGCCTGGACCTCCCGGCCCGAGGACGAGCACCGGCTGCTGTCGGGGGCGATGGCGCTGCTGCTTCCGCACGAGGTGCTGCCCGAGGACGCGGTGCCCGAGTCGGTGCGCTCGATCACCACGTCGCTGCCGATCTCCGTCGCGGTGCCGCCCGCCGAGTCGCGGTCGCTCGCCGACATCTGGTCGGCGCTCGGCGGTGAGCTGAAGCCCTCGCTGGACGTGGTGATCACCACGCCGTTCCCCGTGACACCGGTGTACGCGGTGGCTCCGCCGGTGACCGAGGGGGAGATCGTCGTACGTGGCGTCTCGGGTGTGCCCGTCGCGTCGAGGCCGCGGACGATGCGGCGCCAGGGCGCGGCGCGGGTGACCCTTCAGGCAGGGGCGCCCGACGCGCCCACGGGAGCGAAGGAGTCCCGAGTGGTCGAGGAGAGCGCGGTGGCGTTCGAGGCCCCGGAGGGCCTCGAAGCGCTGGAGAACGGCAGTGGCGGCGGCGCGCGGGACGGAGCCGGCGCATGAGCGACCGCCGGGCCGTCCTCGGTTCCCCGCTGCTCGAACACCTCGCCGTTCTGCGCGCGCGGGTCGGCGCGCTCGTCGACGTGCGCAGTGCCGGGGATCCCACGGCCGGTGATCCGCTGCGCGGGCTCTACGTGTCCGCGGAGACCGCACGCCGGATCGCCGCGGGACCGGACGCCCATGAGGCGTACGAGGTGACTGAGGCGCGCGAGGTTCAAGAGGCGCACCAAGCCGACGAAGCTCATCAAGCACACAAGGCACATGAGACGTCTGAGGCACACCAGGTGCACGGGGTCGACGGCCCGCTGCCGGACCTCGGCGGGAACGATCGCCTCGGCACGCTCGCGCGGGCCTTCGGTCTGTCCCCGCTCGACGCGCACATCCTGCTCGTGGCGCTCGCGCCGGATGTGGACCGGGGTTTCGAGGCGCTGTACGGGTACCTCAACGACGACGTCGGGCGGCGCCGCGCCACGATGGCCCTCGCCCTCGACCTCGCGGGTACCGGCCCCTTCGACCCCGCCGCACGTGACCGTTTCCATCCGGACGCGCCGCTGCGCTCCGGCGGCCTGCTCGACGTCGAGGACGAGGACCGGCCGCTGCCGGGCCGGGCCCTGTACGTGCCGGAGCGGGTGGTGGCGCACCTGTTGGGCGACGACACCCGGATGGACGCCCGTCTGTCGGGGGTCGGCGTGGAGTTGCCGGCGTCGAGCCCCGCCGGTGCGGGGCAGGACGTGGCGACCACGCCGCTCGGCGCCCGGGTGGTCGCCGCCGGGCCGGTCACCGTACATCTGCGGGAGCGCGTGCCGGGGGCCGCCACCGACGCGGTCGTGGCAGCGTTGCTCGCGGCCGGGAGGCCCGTCCTGCGGTACCGGCCGGAGGGCGTCGACGCGGCGGTGGCACGGGTGGTGCTCCGTGAGGCACGGCTGCGCGGCGCCGCGGTGGTCGTCGAGCCGCTGCCACCGCGGCCCGGTCCGCTGGTGCGGGCGCTCGCCTCGTCCGGTACGACGGTGGTGCTCGCGGGCGCCGACGCGCCCGATCCCGGCTGGGCGCCGGACGTGGAGCTCCTGGCTCTCGACGCGCCGGGCGGCACGGCCGGCACCGCAGATCTGTGGCAGCGTGAACTCGGGCCACTGGAAAGCGACTTCGATCTGACCGAGGCCACTGCGGCATACCGTCTCAGCAGCGATCAGATCCGTCGCGCGGCCCGTACGGCGCGGGCGCTCGCCGCCTTCGAGGGCACCGCGCCGACCCTGGCGCACGTGCAGCACAGCGCCCGGCTGCTCTCCGCGCCGCTGCTCGACAGCCATGCCCGACGGATCCGGCCCGCGGTCGGATTCGCCGATCTCGTCCTGCCCGAGGAGCCCCTGGGCCTGCTCCATGAGCTGACCGCGCGGGCCCGTCACAGGGACAGGGTGCTCGGCGAGTGGCGGCTGCGCACCGGTGGCGGACGCGGACGCGGTGTCGTCGCGCTGTTCGCCGGGGAGTCGGGCACCGGCAAGACGCTCGGCGCCGAGGTGGTGGCGGGCGAACTGGGCCTGGACCTCTATGTGGTGGACCTTTCCTCGGTGGTCGACAAGTACGTCGGCGAGACCGAGAAGAACCTGGAGCGGATCTTCGTCGAGGTGGACCGCACGGACTGTGTGCTGCTCTTCGACGAGGCCGACGCGGTGTTCGGCAAGCGGTCGGAGGTGAAGAGCTCGCACGACCGGTACGCCAATCTGGAGAGCGCGTATCTGCTGCAGCGGCTTGAGGCGTTCGACGGGATCGCGGTGCTGACCACCAATCTCCGGGCCAACATCGACGACGCGTTCACCCGCAGGCTCGACGTGGTCGTGGACTTCCCGTTCCCCGACCCCGGGCAGCGTGTGTCGCTGTGGCAATCCTGTCTGGCGGGCACTCCGAAGGCGGCGGACGTGGCCGGGGAGATCGAGCGCTGCGCCAAGGAGTTCGAGCTGGCGGGCGGCGCGATCCGGTCGGCCGCGGTGACGGCCGGGTACCTGGCCGCGGCCCGTGGCTCGGCGGTGACCGGCGAGGACGTACGGGCGGGGGCCCGGCGCGAGTACCGGAAGGCGGGGCGGCTGGTCCTGGAGGGAAGGGCCCCCTGGGCCCCGTAGACGCGGGGAGGACGGGAGCGGCGCAGGGGAGGGGGGGGGGGGGGGGGGGGGGGGCCCGTGTCCTTGGTCTTCGCGTGGGTATGTCCCCCCCTCCCCCCCCCCTCGTGTGTCGCACCTTGTCTCCCGCGGCCTCCGGTCGCCCCAT